>CAMEPU010000169.1 GCA_945932315.1 uncultured Clostridia bacterium | reverse complement strand
GAATTGGGAACTGGCCAAGGATGCCAAACCCTTGAATCGCATCAACCCCCTCGTCTGAGAAAGGAGCCGACTATGGAAATGATCCCAAAGGTTGTTCAGGCTGTGGCCGGACAGAATTTTTCGGTCTATATCTATTTTCACGATGGCACCATTCGCCTGTTCGACGCGTCCTCTTTGATTCAAAAAGGCGGTGTTTTCGCGCCGCTGCAGGATGTTGATTTCTTTCGCGACCGTCTGACTGTCATGAACGACACCGTGGCATGGGATGTGGATGGAAATCGAGACCCCTGTACCTGCGTTGACCTCGACCCCTGCGAGTTGTACGAAACCTGTCCCATTGTGGAGGATCCGCTGAAAGAAGCCATCTGACCTTTTTATCATGCTCTGTAAACAGAGAGGACGCGCCGCGGCGCGTCCTCTTTTCTTTCCTTATTGCAGATTCTCCCGCTCGATCACATCGAGCCATTCGGGGTCGCCCGGGTCGGCGGTCAGGTTGGGATAGCGCTCCAGCAGCAGTTCCCCGAACCAGTGGGTAAACCGCGCGGCGCCCGTCTCATCGAGGTGCGCCTGATCGTAGAAGACCTCGGGCGTCAGCCCGATCTCCCCGAACGCGCGGTTGAAATCGTCGAACGGCACGCCGTTTTCCTGCGCCCACGCTTCGACCGCCCAGATGCCCGCGACCTGCTCGGCCAGCGGGTTGGAGGGCGCCTTGACCAGCCAGAGCTGCACGCCCTTTTCTTCGCACAGCGCGGCGATCTGTTCGACATATCCGAGGTTTTTCTCCGGGATCGTGCCCGGCGTGACCCCGCTCAGATCCTCATAGACGGGCACGGCCTCGGTGTCGGGCAGACAGACATAGCCCTTGAGGTCGTCGTGCTGGCCGGCGCGGCGGTAGGTGAAGTCCTGCGCCTGCAGCTCCTCCCAGCGGCCGTGGTACTTGAGGAAGGGCAGCACATAGGGCGCGCGCTCCCCTTGGGGCGCGGTCGCTTCGATGAGCGCCAGCTTGTTGCGCGACAGGGGCAGGTCGTCCAGATAGGAATGGTTCGTGCCCTCGTCCAGATACTCCTGCGCGTCCGGGATCATGTTGACCTCGACCACGGCGAGCGCGGGCGTCTGGGTTTTGAAGGCCTCGACCATGTAGTGATAGGTCGCCCAGACGGGCTGCTTCTGGGTCGCGAACACGTAGCTCTTGACACCGGTGTCCGCGTACAGGGTCAGCGGCTGGAAGGAGGCGTAGGCGTGGCTGCTGCCGAAAAACATCACCTCAAACTCGTTTTCGGGTTCGTTGTAGAACCCGGCGACCTTGGTTGTCATGTTCCACGGCGTGGCGAGCGATTTGCGCCGGAAAATGTGATCCACCCCGGCATACAGCACAAGAAACACCAGCAGGAAGGCCAGCCCGCGCGCAAGCGCGGTTTTATTTTGTTTGGACATAGACCCTCCTCAGAACTGGAAATAGATGAACTGGGACTCGGAGAATCCGGGGCCGTACACGCCGAAGATGAGCACGGCGAAGATGCCCGCGAGATAGACCGCCCAGCGGATGGGCAGGGGTTTGGCGGTCAGCCGGGGACGCACCGGGCCGCGCGCGGTCAGCAGGTCGGCCGCGATCAGCAGGCCGAGCGAGACAAGCAGGACGATCCAGTTCGCGCCGTTCAGCCCGAGCTTCTCCCAGCCGCCGTAGAACAGGCCGCCCGGGTGGAAGGACGTGACCATATGCCTGAGCATGCTCAGCCCCCAGCGGAACGAGCCCGAACGGAAGAACAGCCAGGCGAAGTCGATCAGCACGAAGGTGGTGACGATCTGGATCACGCGGCGCACCGGGTGGTCGCGGTCGGGGCAGATCGGCCGCCAGAAGCGCTCTCGCAGAGGCGCGAGCCACTCCCCGAGCACCTGATACAGGCCGTTCAGCCCGCCCCAGACGACGAAGCTCCAGCTCGCGCCGTGCCACAGGCCGGACGCCAGAAAGGTGACCATCAGGTTAAAGTGCTTGCGCGCCTTGGAGCAGCGGCTGCCGCCCAGCGGGATATACAGGTAGTCGCGCAGCCACGAGGACAGCGAGATGTGCCACCGCCGCCAGAACTCGCCGCACGAGCGCGACAGGTAGGGCTGGCGGAAGTTGACCATCAGGTCGACGCCCAGCACCTGGGCCGCGCCGATGGCGATGTTGGAATAGCCGCCGAAGTCGCAGTAGATCTGAAACGCGAACAGGACAAGGCCGGTGAGCACGGCGACGCCGGGCAGGGCCTGATAGCCGTCGAACGCCGCCTGCACCACGATGGCCAGCCGGTCGGCCACGACCACCTTTTGAAACAGGCCGAAGAGCATGAGCAGCAGGCCGTCGCGGACGCGGCTGCCGTCGAACTCATGGGGCACCTCGAGCTGGTGGAGCAGGTTGCCCGACCGCTCGATCGGGCCGGCGACGAGCTGCGGGAAGAACGAGACGAAGAGCGCGTAGCGGAACAGGTTGCGGCAGGGCGCGATATCGCCGCGGTAGACGTCGAC
>CAMEPU010000168.1 GCA_945932315.1 uncultured Clostridia bacterium | reverse complement strand
CGCTTCCGGATGGCGGCGGACGGCTCCTCGGCGGCCTGCGCGCGGGCGGCCAGCGCCTTGTATTCGACGGGCTGCACGCCGACCTGCAGGTCGATGCGGTCGAGCAGCGGGCCGCTCAGCCGCTGAAGATAGCGTTTCACGTCCTGCGGGCGGCAGGTGCAGCGGTCGGTGCCGTACCAGCCGCATTTGCACGGATTCATGGCGGCGATCAGCTGAAAATGCGCCGGATAGGTCACTTTTCCGGCCACGCGGGAGATCGTGACCTCACCGTCCTCCATGGGCTGGCGGAGCACCTCGAGCGCGTCCCGGCGGAATTCGGGCAGCTCGTCCAGAAAGAGCACGCCCCGGTGGGCCAGCGAGATTTCGCCCGGACGGGGGAGCCGGCCGGGTGCGCCCGCGCCGCCCGCGAGCGAAGCGGCCGAGGTCGTGTGATGGGGCGCGCGGAAGGGGCGGCCGGCCAGACGGGCGGCTTCCGCGCCCAGACCGTAGGACGACCAGACCCGGATGACCTCCAGCCGCTCGGCCGCACTCAGGGGCGGCAGGATCGAGGGCAGGCGGCGGGCCATCATGCTCTTGCCCGAGCCGGGCGAGCCCGACATGAGCAGGTTGTGCCCGCCTGCGGCCGCGATCTCGAGCGCGCGCTTGACCGTCTCCTGACCGAGCACGTGGCGGAAATCGAGGTCATCCGGCTCGGGCGCCGGGGGCGCGGGCGGGGGACAGGGTGCGAGCTTGCGGAAGCCGCGCAGGTGGTCGAGCACATCGGAGAGCGTTTCGGCCGGGTAGACGGTCAGCCCCTCGGCGTAAGCGGCTTCACCCGCGTTGGCGCGGGGGACGAATGCCGCCCGGCAGCCCGCGGCCTGCGCCGCGATGAGCATGCTCAGCACACCGTTGACCGGGCGGAGCGCACCGGTCAGGGAAAGCTCGCCCAGAAAGACCGCGTCCGCGGGGAGCGCGTCGATCTGTCCGGTCGCGCTCAGAATGGCGAGCAGGATGGGGAGGTCGTAGGCCGAGCCCTCCTTGCGGGTGTCGGCCGGGGCGAGGTTAACGACCAGGCGGCTGGGCGGCCAGTCAAAACCGGTCGATTTCACGGCGGCGCGCACGCGTTCGCCCGCCTCGGTCACCGCCTTGTCGGGCAGGCCGACGATGTCGAGCCGGGGCAGGCCGCCCGAGTAGAAGCACTCGACCGTGACCGGATAGCCGTCCACACCGGAGAGCCCGGCGGAAAGCACCTTGGCGATCATTTCGTCCACATCCTTCCGGGAAACTGACCGTTTCCACATTCTTCTGACCATATCATACCGCATTTCGGGCTTTGTGACAACCGGCGGCGGCAATGTTTTTCCCCGGCGGACCGGCTGACCGCGCGTTTGCCGGATTTTCGCACCGTGCAAAATTATTTTTCCGTTTTGCGAAAAGATGATGATCAAATTTTGGTTGCTTTCACAAAAAATGATGGTATTTTCAGAAAAACGATAAAAAGTTTTTTCGTTTGCGGTTTACAGCACAAACCGATTATGATAAAATTTACAGAGTAGTGTAATGTCATTGAGGGACAGGCGTCCCTACTATTATCGCTTATTCTCGAATAGGAATAAAGGAGGACAACAATCATGGCAAGAAAAATGAAGTCCATGGACGGTAACACCGCTGCGGCGCACGTGTCGTATGCGTTTACCGAGGTTGCGGGTATCTATCCGATCACCCCTTCCAGCCCCATGGCAGACAACGTTGACCAGTGGGCTGCTGCTGGCCAGAAGAATATCTTCGGCACCACCGTCAAGGTTGTCGAGATGCAGTCCGAGGCAGGCGCGGCCGGTACCGTGCACGGCTCCCTGGCTGCAGGTGCACTGACCACCACCTACACCGCTTCTCAGGGCCTGCTCCTGATGATCCCCAACATGTACAAGATCGCGGGCGAGCTGCTCCCCTGCGTTTTCCATGTATCCGCCCGTACTGTCGCTTCCCACGCGCTGAACATCTTCGGCGACCACTCCGACGTTATGGCCTGCCGTCAGACCGGTTTCGCGATGCTGTGCGAGACCAACCCGCAGGAAGTTATGGACCTGTCCGCCGTCGCCCATCTGGCTGCGATCAAGGGCCGCGTTCCGTTCATCAACTTCTTCGACGGCTTCCGCACCTCTCATGAGATCCAGAAGATTGAGGTCTGGGACTACAAGGATCTGGCCGAGATGTGCGATATGGACGCGGTTGACGCATTCCGCAAGCACGCGCTGAACCCCGAGCGCCCCGTTATGCGCGGCTCTCATGAGAACGGCGACGTCTTCTTCCAGCACCGCGAGGCCTGCAACAAGTACTACGAGGCTGTTCCGGCCATCGTTGAGGAGTACATGGGCAAGGTCAACGCCAAGCTGGGCACCGATTACCAGCTCTTCAACTACTACGGCGCGCCGGACGCTGACCGCGTCATCATCGCGATGGGCTCCATCTGCGACGTCGCCGAGGAAGTTATCGACTACCTGACCGCGCACGGCGAGAAGGTCGGCCTCGTCA
>CAMEPU010000167.1 GCA_945932315.1 uncultured Clostridia bacterium | reverse complement strand
GTTATCATGAATGTCTCTCCTCACCGACACGCCGCTCACCGCATCGTGCCGTCTGAAATTTCTTTTTCGAAGCACAGACAGTTGTCTGCGCCCGCCGGGCTGCCGTAGTAGTCCATTTTCTGATAGCCGAGCGACAGATAGAGTTGCTCGGAATCGGCTGTCGTGCGGGCAGTCTCGAGCAGCATTTTGTGGCAGCCGGTCGCCGCCGCGTTTTCCTCCATTGCCTTTATGAGCATCGTCGCCGCGCCCTTTCTGCGGTGTTCCGGCAAAACATAGATCCGCTTTAGCTCGGCGGTCACCGGATCGATCGCCTTCCACGCACCGCAGGCGATCGGCTGACCGCCCGCATAGACGACCGCCAGACAGGCGAAATTCTCGGGGCGGTTATATTGGGCATAGCGCAGGTGGACGTCGCCCACCAGTTCAAAATAGTAGTCGTCCAGCTTCTGCGCCAGCATCGCGAAATCCGCGTTCTTTGCATCGACAAATTTCAGTTCCATCAGACGTTCTCCTTTAAAAAGCAGGTCATGAGCAGCGCGTCCTCGGTGGGATGGGTATAGAAATTTCGGCGGGTGCCGACCTGGACATAGCCCGCGTCGGTATACAGCGCGATGGCCGGTTCATTGGAGGCGCGCACCTCGAGCGTGACAAAGGACAGTGCCTTTTTCTCCGCGTGCCTGCGCAGCTCGGCGAGCAGCGCGGCAGCGACGCCCTGCCTGCGGCAGTCGGGTGCAACCGCGACATTGGTGATATATCCCTCGTCGAGCACAGTCTGACAGCCGACATAACCCAACACCGTGTCCTCGCGCACGCCCACGAAAAACAGGTTGTTTGGATTGTCCAGTTCCTCGCGCAGCGCCCCGACACTCCACGGCTCGTGGAAGCAGACACGCTCGATCGCGGCGATCGCCTCGAGATGGCGCTCGGCCATCGGCTCAACCGTCACTTCTTCTGCTCCAGCCCGGCGATCAGCTCCCGAATACCCAGAACGAGCTGCGCCGCGCAGCGGCGGTAGGTCTGCAGATCGCCGCCGAAGGGATCGCTGACATCGCGCTTCATCAACGTAAAAGTCTTTTCTTCCGCCTGCGGCCAGGTCTGAATCAGCCGGTCATAATGTGCCGCTGTCATGCAGACCAGATACTTTGCATTTTCTACGATCTCAGCCGTCAGCTGGCAAGCCCGGTGCGCCGAAATATCGGCTCCCAGTTCCTTGACCGCGTCCACGGCGAAGGGCGTCGCGCTCATGCCGTCCTGCGCGAACAGGCCAGCGGACGACGCTTTGAGTCCCAACTTTTCCTCGCCGCCCTCAGCGCGGAAAATTCCCTCAGCCATCGGACTGCGGCAGGTATTACCCGTACAAATAAATACAATTTCCATGATGTTATACCTCACTTTGTCTCATACCAGCTTTTTCCGCTTTTCGCTTCGGCGACCAGGGGCACGTTCAGCGTTACCGCGCGCTCCATCTCCTCCCGCAGCAGCGGGACAACGGTTTCGGCTTCCTCCGCCGGGGCTTCCAGGATCAGCTCGTCGTGCACCTGCAGGATCAGCCGGGCGCGCAGCCCCTCGCGCTTCAGGCGCTGGTCAACGCGCAGCATGGCGATCTTGATGATGTCAGCCGCAGTACCCTGGATCGGCGTATTCATAGCCGCGCGCTCGCCGAAAGAGCGCAGATTGAAGTTCGACGACGCCAGCTCGGGGATATCCCGCCGGCGGCCGAACATGGTGGTGACATAACCGGTCTCGTGCGCGCTGGCCTTGATCTCGTCCATGTAGCGCGCGACGCCGGGATAGGTCGCAAGATAATTGCGGATAAACTCGCCCGCTTCCTTGCGGGAGATGCCGAGATCTCCGGCGAGTGAGAAATCCGAGATACCGTAGACGATTCCGAAATTGACCGCCTTGCAGGACGAACGCATCTGAGGCGTGACGTCCTCGACCGGCACACCGTAAACGCGGGCCGCGGTCGCCGCGTGGATGTCCTGTCCCACGCGGAAGGCTTCGATCATCGCCGCGTCATCGGCCATGTGCGCCAGCACGCGCAGCTCGATCTGGGAATAGTCAGCGTCGATCAGCACGTTCCCCTCGCCCGCGACAAACATCCGGCGCAGCTCACGTCCGAGCTCGGTGCGCACCGGGATGTTCTGCAGGTTGGGGTCGACTGAGGACAGGCGGCCGGTCGCGGTCACCGTCTGCTGAAAATGAGAGTGGATGCGCCCGTCGGGCGCGACGACCTTGAGCAGGCCCTCCACATAGGTGCTTTTGAGCTTGGTCAGCTTGCGGTATTCGAGCACATGCTCGATGATCGGATGGAAACCGGCGAGCGATTCCAGAATTTCCGCGCTGGTCGAATAGCCGCTTTTGGTCTTTTTGCGGACAGGCAGTCCCAGCTTCTCAAACAGGATCTCGCCGAGCTGTTTGGGCGACTGAATGTTGAACTCCTGCCCGGCGTCCGCATAGATCGCGTCGACCAGTTCAGCGATGCGGCCGTCCAGCATCTCACCGAAAGCGGCAAGCTGCGCGGTGTCGGCCAAACAGCCGATGTGCTGCATTTCG
>CAMEPU010000166.1 GCA_945932315.1 uncultured Clostridia bacterium | reverse complement strand
GACGGCGGCGTATCCATTATGATCGGCGAGGAGGATCACCTGCGCATCCAGATTCTGGGCCACGGCCTGTGCCCCAGAGAGTGCATGGACGCCGGCCGGCGTCTGGCCTCTCTCATCGAGGCGGGCGCGCCCATGGATTACTCCGAGCAGCTCGGCTATCTGACCGCCTGCCCGTCCAATCTGGGCACCGGCCTGCGCGCCTCGGTCATGCTCCACCTGCCCGTGCTGGCCTCGAACGGCGGCCTCAACCAGCTCATCAACCGGGCGGCCCGCCAGGGCTTCACCGTGCGCGGCGCGTACGGCGAGGGCAGTCAGGCGGTCGGCGGCTTCTACCAGCTGTCCAACCAGATCACGCTTGGTCTGTCCGAGGACGCGATCCTCGACCGGCTGATCGACATGGCGACCGAGACCATCACGATGGAAAAGCGCGCCCGCGAGGAGCTGCGCGCGGCCAATGAACCCGCGCTGGCCGACAAGATCTGCCGCGCCGTCGGCGCCCTCCAGACCGCCCGCCTGATGACGAGCAGCGAGGCGCTCGACAACCTGAGCTTCGCCCTGATGGGCGTGCAGCTCGGCTACTGCACCGGCGTGACCGGTCAGGAGCTGGTCGCGGCCGAACAGGCCTCCCGCCCGGCGCTGCTGCCCGGCGACGCGAATGAACGCGACCTCGCGCGCGCCAAAAACCTGCGCGCCGTCGCGAAGAAAATCATTCTCAGCGAATAATCTCTCATGACAATCCCTGTCAACGAAGGAGTTGATCTGTATGTTCTATAACAACCGCTTTACCCAGCGCGCGGCGAACGCGCTGAACCTCGCCCAGCAGACGGCGGGCGAGATGGGACACTCCTATGTCGGCTCCGAGCACCTGCTCGTCGGCCTGCTCCGCGAGGGCGGCGGCGTGGCCTATAAAGTCCTGACCGAAGCCGGCGTCACCGAAGAAAAGATCCGCGAGCGCATCGACGCCCGCATCGGCACGGGCGCGCCCGACGCGACCGCCCCGCAGGGCCTGACCCCGCGCACCAAGCGCATCATCGAGCTGGCCGTCGCCACGGCCTCCCAGCTCGGCCATTCCTACGTCGGCACCGAGCACCTGCTGCTCGGCCTGCTCCGCGAGGGGCAGAACGTCGCGCTCGCCCTGCTGGCCGACCTCAACCTGAGCGCGAGCGACCTGATCCAGAAGACGGTCGACGCGGTCGGCGGTTCGGCCGAGGCTGAGGAACATGAAAACATGGCGGGCGGCGCGCCCGGCGCTTCCGGCAAGGACGGCGGCATGAGCGAGTTCACCCGCGACCTGACCGCGGACGCCAAAGCGGGCAAGCTCGACCCGGTCATCGGCCGCAAGGAAGAGATCGACCGCGTCATCCGCATCCTGAGCCGCCGCACCAAGAACAACCCCGCCCTGATCGGCGAGCCGGGCGTCGGCAAGACCGCCGTCGTCGAGGGTCTGGCCGAGCGCATCGTCGCGGGCGACGTGCCCGAGGATCTGAAGAACAAAAAGATTCTGGCGCTCGACCTGACCGGCATGATCGCGGGCACCAAGTACCGCGGCGAGTTCGAGGAGCGCATCAAAAAACTGCTCGACCAGCTCAAGAAAGACCCCGACGTCATCCTGTTCATCGACGAGCTGCACATGATCGTGGGCGCGGGCGCCGCCGAAGGCGCGGCCGACGCGGCCAACATCCTGAAGCCCGCCCTCTCGCGCGGCGAGATCCGGGTCATCGGCGCGACCACCCTCGAGGAATACCGCAAGAACATCGAGAAGGACGGCGCGCTCGAGCGCCGCTTCCAGCCGGTCACCGTAGGCGAGCCGAGCGCCGAGGACGCAGTCGCCATCCTGATGGGCCTGCGCGACCGCTACGAAGCCCACCACCGCATCAAGATCACCGACGAGGCCATCAAGGCCGCCGTCAAGCTGTCCATCCGCTATCTGCCCGCCCGCATGCTGCCCGACAAGGCCATCGACCTGATCGACGAGGCCGCGTCCCGCGTCCGCCTGAGCGACCGCACCGCGCCCGACGATCTGAAGGCGCTTGAGGACGAGATTAAGTCCCTGACCGCCCGCAAGGAAGAGGCCGTCAAGGGTGAGGACTTCGAGACCGCTGCCCGCCTGCGCGACGAGGAGAACACCAAGCGCAAGGAGCTTGAAGAGAAGAAGGCCGCGTGGGAGCAGGCCAACGCCGCGACTCACAGCGCGGTCACCGAAGAGGACATCGCCGCCGTCATCGCGGGCTGGACGGGCATCCCGGCCGAACGCCTGACCGAGGACGAGTCCGAACGCCTGCTTCATCTGGAGGACACCCTGCACCAGCGCGTTGTCGGCCAGGATGAGGCGGTCAGCGCGGTCGCCCGCGCCATCCGCCGCGGCCGTGTCGGCCTGCGCGATCCCAAGCGCCCGATCGGTTCGTTCATCTTCCTCGGCCCCACCGGCGTCGGCAAGACCGAGCTGTGCAAGACGCTGGCCGACGCCCTGTTCGGCGACGAGAACGCCATGATCCGCATCGACATGTCCGAGTACATGGAGAAGCACACGGTGTCCCGTCTGGTCGGCTCGCCTCCCGGCTATGT
>CAMEPU010000165.1 GCA_945932315.1 uncultured Clostridia bacterium | reverse complement strand
TCGGCTTCAAGGTCTACCCGGCCTGGCGCCCGGACAAGGTCATCAACATCGAGCGTGGCGGCTTCGTCGAGTATATGAACCGCCTCTCCCGCGTCTCCGGCGTGCAGTGCCTGAATCTGGAAAACATGATGAAGGCGCTCGAAACCCGGCTGGATTACTTCCATGCCTGCGGCGCGCGCCTGTCCGACCATGCGCTCGATACCGTGCCCTACGGCGTGCCGAGCACGCATATCGCCGGCGAGGCCTTCCGCAAGGCCATGAGCGGCGCCCCGCTGACCGAGGCCGAGGTCGAGAGCTACAAGACCTATGTGCTCGTCGAGCTGGCCCGCATGTACAAGGAGCGCGGCTGGGTGCAGCAGTACCACATCGGCGCGATGCGCAACAACAACCCGCGCATGTTCGAGAAGTACGGCCCGGACGTCGGCTTCGACTCCATCGACGACACCTGCATCGCTGAGAATCTCTCCCACCTGCTCGCCGAGGAGGAGCGCGCGGACAACCTGCCCAAGACGATCCTCTACTGCCTCAACCCGAAGGACAACTACGTCATCGGCACGATGCTGGGCAACTTCCAGGGCGACGGCATCCCGGGCAAGATCCAGTTCGGCTCCGGCTGGTGGTTCTGCGACCAGCAGTTCGGCATGATCGAGCAGATGAAGTCCCTCGCCGCGCTGGGCCTGCTGGGCCGCTTCGTCGGCATGCTGACCGACTCCCGCTCCTTCATCTCCTACACCCGCCACGAGTACTTCCGCCGCATCCTGTGCAACCTGATCGGCAAGTGGGTCGAGAACGGCGAGTACCCGGAGGATTATGAGACGCTGGGCGAGCTCGTCAAGGGCATCTGCTACAACAACGCGGTCGAATACTTCGGCATGAAGGTCGACTGAGCGCCGGAAACTGGAGGCATGCTCCCATGCAGACGTTTGTCAGAGGCGAAGAGCCGCAGTGGATTGAGCTGGGCGGCGGCCAGCGCCGCAAAATCCGCGCCTACAACGGCGAAATGATGCTCGTGGAGGTCGGCTTTGACACCGGCTCTGTCGGCGCGGATCACAGCCATCCGCACACGCAGATTTCCTACGTGCTCGAGGGCGAATTCACCTATCACATCGAGGGCAAGGCCCGCACGATGAAGAAGGGCGATTCCATCGTCGTGGACGGCGGCAGGGTGCATGGCTGCACCTGCCTGAGCGCCGGCACGCTGCTGGATATCTTCGCTCCGATGCGTGAGGATTTCGTGAAATAATGCAGAGCTTTTGTGCCATAGGCGCGAAGCGAGGAAGGGGAGCAATCTCCTCATTCACCGATACAAGTTCATCATTTAAGGAGGTCATACCCATGGACGTTATGCAGCAACTCTCCCTGATCGGCATCGTGCCGGTTATTGCCATCAACGACGCGAACGACGCCGTGCCGCTGGCCAAGGCCCTGATCGAGGGCGGCCTGCCCTGCGCCGAGGTGACGTTCCGCACCGCCGCGGCGGCGGACGCCATCAAGAACATGACCGAAGCCTTCCCGGATATGGTCGTGGGCGCCGGCACCGTGCTCACCTGCGAGCAGGTCGACCGCGCTGTGGCTGCGGGCGCGAAGTTCATCGTCTCCCCGGGCCTCAACCCCACCACCGTCAAGCACTGCCAGGAGATCGGCGTGCCGGTCTGCCCGGGCACCGCGAACCCCAGCGACATCGAGGTCGCGCTCTCCCTGGGCCTGAAGACCGTCAAGTTCTTCCCGGCTGAGGCGGCCGGCGGCCTGAAGTACATCAAGTCCATCGCCGCGCCCTATGTTGACATGAAGTTCATGCCCACCGGCGGCGTCAACGAGAGCAACCTGCTCGACTACCTCTCCTTCAAGAAGATCATCTGCTGCGGCGGCAGCTGGATGGTGCCCGGCGACGCCGTCAAGGCGAAGGATTGGGACCGCATCCGCGCGCTGACCGCCTCCGCCGTGCAGCACATGCTGGGCCTGGAGATCGCGCACGTGGGCATCAACAGCGCCGACGAGGCCGAGGCGATGGAGACCGCGACCAAGCTGTGCAAGCTGCTGGGCTGGACGATGAAGGTCGGCAACAGCTCCATCTTCGCCGGCACGGGCATCGAGGTCATGAAGACCCCGTTCCGCGGCGCGAAGGGCCACATCGGCATCAAGACCAACTTCATCGAGCGCGCTAAGGCGTATCTGGAGATGCAGGGCTTTGAGTTCGATCCCGCGAGCGCCAACGTCAAGGATGGCCAGCTCAAGGCGATCTACCTCAAGGACGAGATCGCGGGCTTCGCGATTCATCTCGTGCAGAAGTAAATGGTATACAACAAAAGCGGGAACCGCGCAAGCGGTTCCCGTTTTCAATCTATCAAAATTTACTCCGCCATCGTCCTCGAAAGAAGAGCACTGGAAAGCACGGAGCGGGGCGGATGGGAGCGACGAGGATAAAGGAAAGTAAAAGAGCCGCCCGAGGATTACGGATTTGGGCAAGCATCGGTTTTCCGGCGGCAACGCAAGCGTTGTATGACGAGACGGAGGAGGATCATCGGGAAAAGCACATGACCGTCTCCACCGCCCCCGTCCAGCAGAACATGTCGACGCACTGCACGGC
>CAMEPU010000164.1 GCA_945932315.1 uncultured Clostridia bacterium | reverse complement strand
TCGTTCTGCTCTCAATCGCCGTGCAGGGCTCCCTGCTGCCCGCCGTCGCACGCAGGCTTCACATGATCGACCCCAGCGTCGACGTCCTGCGCACCTTCAACGACTATCAGGAGGAACAATCCATTCAGTTCATCCGCCTGCAAATCAGCGAAAAACATCCCTGGCTGGGCCTTCGCCTGCGGGAACTGACCCTGCCGCCCGAGATGCTGGTCGTCTCCATCCAGCGCGGCCGCAAGCTGTTTATCCCGGACGGCTCGGCCAAACTACATCTGGGCGACAAGCTGGTCATCACCGCCCCGGCCTTCCGGGATAACCAGAAGATCGACCTGCGCGAGCTCATCCTGCCGCCCGATCACGAATGGTGCGGCCGGGCGCTGCGTGATATCGACCTGCCGCGCAGCACGCTCATCGTGCTCAGCAAGCGAGAGGGCGCGGCCGTCGTCTCCCGCGGCGACACTGTCCTGCAGGCGGGCGACACCGTAGTCCTGACGGAAATGGATGCATAAAACAGCAAAGAGCCGTGAAAAACGGCTCTTTTTGATGTTCATTTTGCGAGATTGCGGAAATAGCGGGGCGAATACCCCAGATACTTCTTGAACAGGCGGGAAAAATAGTTTGCGTCGTAGATGCCGACCTGGGCCGCCGCCTCCGCGATCGTGAGGTCGGATACCTGAATCAGCTCGAGCGCGCGCAGCACGCGGGTGCGCCCGAGGTACTCCACCGGGGCGAGCCCGGTCGAGTTCTTGAACACCCGGCGGAAATAAGTGTGTGTGATGTGCCAATCGGCCGCGATCTTTTCAAACTCAAACGGAGCCGCCGGGTTTTCGTCGATCTGCGTGAGCACCTGCTCGATCATCTCGTCCTTCCAGGAGGCCGGCTTGCCGGCATTCTCAAACTGGCTCATCTGAACCCGCTTGACGACAATCATGATCTGCTCCAGCAGGCTGCGCTTCATGCGCTCGTAACCATAGCGGCGCTCCTGCTGCTCCGCGGCCATCAGCCGCATATATTCCTCTACCTGCGCGCATTCCCCCGCGTGCAGGCGGATGATTCCCTGTCCGTTCAGATCGGACGCATGGAGCGCGGCGTTTTCGGGCTCGGCCCCTTCCAGCACGCGCAGCGCTTCCACGCCGCGCTCTGCCCGGGTGCGCTCCTGCAGCGTCCGGTAGTCGATGCTGTCGAGCAGGGACTTCCACTCCTCGTCCATCTCCTCCGCGTAAAACTGGCACGTGCCCAGCGCGATGGTATCCTGAAAGCGGTAGCCATGCGGGGTATTCGGCGGGATCAGGACGATATCTCCCCGGATCATCGTGCTCTCGCTGCCCCGGTACAGATGCTGGCAGGCGCCCTTGAAGATCAAAAACAGCTCGTAATGATTGTGCTGATGTATGGGCTCGTCATACCGGCTGACGCGGTTCGGCACCTCGTCCAGCGAATCATACAGATCGACCGCGACGCCCGATGCATCAAATTTTTCGGCTGCCAGATCCAGCACCAGCATGGAAGTCTCCGCCATCATCGTTTCCCCTTTCCGCAGCATTTCTTTGCGCAGGAACCGCTTTCAGCATAGCAGATTCGGCCGCTTTGTGCAAGGGCATTACAAAAAAGGAGCCGCTTTCGCGGCTCCTTTGGAAGGGATTCCAATCAGGCTTATTTGCGTACGAGAACCAGTTCGGTCGAGCCGAGCATGCGGGAGTACTGAGTCGGGATCAGCTCGCCGGTGTTGTTGTCGCGGCCCTGGAGGACGTACTGCGGGTTGGGCTGGCCGATGGTCTCAGCAGCCTTGACAGACAGGCCCTGAATCGGGTCAGAGGTCTTGCGGTAGCGGTTGAAGATGACGCCGAGCTGGGTATCCGCGAAATCAGTCATCATGTTGAAGTCGCCCGCGCTGTCGCCGAATACCATGATCGGGCCCGCGCCGTTGTACTTCGGAACGATGAAGTTCTTGATGACGGTGCTCTTGCCGGCCGCCTGGGTCTGCGCATACTTGCCTGCGCCGCCCCAGTCGTAATCATACTCCGCGATGTACTTGCCGTCCGCGTCCTGCTTCAGGCGCATCGCATAAACCTGCTCCTCGGGCACGTTGAGGCCGAAATACTCGTCGCATGCGGCCGCCAGGATAACGTCGATGAACGAAGCCGAGCAGACATAAACGTCGATGCCGTTTGCCATCAGGGTCTGATACAGGTCGACGACCTCATCAGTAAAGGTGATGCCGGTCAGATAGGAGATGCTGACCACGCCAGCCTTGCCCGGACGGGCAGCGGGAGAGGTCCAGGTGAGTTCGGTGAACTCGCCGTACTCAGTCCAGTAGCGATGGGACTTGCCCGCCAGCTCCTGTACCTCAGCCGAGGTCATGCCGGTGAACAGATAGGTAACCCACGGATAGGAAACCGATGCGTCAAAGGTGTCGCCGACAGCCGAGTACATATAGCGCAGCTTGGCTGCGAAATCCTTGTACTGGTTGGTCTCATGGATAGCGTCCAGAGACTTGGAGCCTGCCAGGCCCTCATAATTGGCGTACAGCCACTTATAGTCGGATACGATATCCTGCGCCAGCTGCTCGCAGGTGACGTCCTGATCGGCCGCATTCTTGCCGACCGCAGCGTTCATATCCGGAATC
>CAMEPU010000163.1 GCA_945932315.1 uncultured Clostridia bacterium | reverse complement strand
TCTCAATGACCGGCTCGCCCAGGTCGGTGATCCGGCGGCAGAACATCGAATAGACCGCCCATGAGAAGGCCGCGAGCACGGTCATGCTGTCGCCCAGCAGGCTGCCGCCGCCGACCGACACACCGTTCCAGTTGATGAGCACGATGCCCGCCATCGCGGCCAGAAAGCCGACGAAGAAGCTCGCGCCCGGCTTTTCGTCGCCCCAGCCCAGCTTCCACGCGAGGAGCGCGGTGAAAAACGGGCAGACCGACACGATGACGCCGACGTTGGACGCCAGCGTGAAGTGCACAGCGTAGTTTTCAAGCAGAAAATACACGACCACGCCGCTCAGGCCCGCGCCCGCGTACAGCAGCTCCCGCCGCTTCCCCGCGAACGTGATCCGCCGGGGCGACAGCGCGAACAGGGTCAGATAGCCGACCACAAAGCGCAGAAACAGAATTTCGATCGGGGCGAGGTTTTCCTGCAGCAGCTTGGTCACGGCGAATGTCGTACCCCAGACCAGCTCGCAGCTCAGCGCGGCCGCGTGGCCGCCCAGTCGTTGTTTGTCCATGAGTTCCAAAGATTCCTTCTGAAAATGGTTTCCTGAGATCGTTTTATTCGGTGCCCGCCTTGGGCTGGGTCATGCGGGCGGTGGGTTTTTTCTTGAAATTGATCTCCCGCCGGACGCTCTGATAACCGTTCGAACGGTAAAACGCATGCGCATCCGTCCGCTCTTCTCCAAGCGTCATGCGGATGCGGATCACGCCGCCGACCGACGCCCAGCGCTCGACCGCGCTCAGCAATGCCGTTCCCACGCCCTGCCGCCGGTGGTCGGGCGAGACCACAAGGCTGAGAATATTCTTCATATGGGGTGTATACAGCGTTTCGTAATCGCTCGCGTGGATGTAGCCGACAACCGCGCCGTCCATCTCCGCGACAAAGATCCGGTCCCGCTCGCTGGCCAGCAGGCGCGCCAGCTTGGTTTTCGCGTCGAACGCCGGATACCAGTCGAGCACCTTCCAGTTGAGCGCGTTGATCGCTTCGGCGTCGTCCAGCTCCGCCGGGCGCACATGAATCTTCATTCCAGCTCCCCCTCGTTGATTCCTCTGAGAATCATTGATTATATTATTATAACATGCCATTTTCCTCCTGTCGAGAGACCAAACGGCGCGCCGCCGCATAGGCTGACGCAAATCGATTTTCGGAAGGAGGTCTCCCCATGCCCATCATCTATCTTTCGCCCTCGACCCAGGAATACAACCTGTTTTACGACGGCGCGGGCAGCGAGGAATATTACATGAACCTGATCGCCGACGCGATGGAGCCCTATCTCACCGCGAGCGGCATCGAATTTGTGCGCAACACCCCCGAGATGACCGCCGCGTCCTCGATCGCGGCCTCGAACGCGGGCAACTTTGACGCGCACGTCGCCCTGCACTCGAACGCCGCGCCCCCCGCCCTCTCCGGCCAGCTCCGGGGCAGCGACGTCTATTACTCCCCGAACTCGACCCGCGGGCGCTATCTGGCCGAGCTGATCGCCGGACAGCTCCGCACGATCTATCCCCTGCCCGACAAGGTGCAGATCCTGCCCAGCACCTCGATCGGCGAGGTCGCCCGCACCCGCGCGCCCGCCGTCCTGATCGAATTTGCCTACCACGACAACCCCGAGGACGCCGAATGGATCCGCGCGAACATCGACCCGATCGCCCAGGCGGTCGTGCGCGCGCTCTGCGAGTTCTTCGGTCTGCCCTTCCTGACGCCCCAGCCCATCCAGACCGCGACGGTCGATATCGCGGGCGGCACGCTCAACCTGCGCGAGCGCCCCTCGCTCGACGCGCCCATCCTGATGGGGCTGCCCGACGGCACGCAGCTCCTGGTGCTCGGGAGTTGGGACGGCTGGTATGTCGTGCGGTATGACGATCTCGAGGGCTATGTGCGCTCCGAATACGTGACCCTCAATTACTCGTAAGTTCACCAGAACGCGCCAAAACGCGGTCTGCAGCACACCGTTTTGTTAAAAAAATGTCAATGCGTGCGGGTTTTCCTCTTGAAAAATATGCTTTCCACGATTATAATGGGAAAGGATAAGGAGGAGAGATCCGTATGTATGAAATCCTGGAAAAAAGAATTTTAAATGCGAATACAACGCTGCTCAAGGTACACGCGCCCTTCGTGGCCAAGAAGGCGCAGCCCGGCCAGTTCATCATCCTGCGCGTGGATGAGGACGGCGAGCGCATCCCGCTGACCATCGCGGAGTACGACCGCGAGGCCGGCACGATCACCATCATCTTCCAGTCGATCGGCGCTTCCACCATGAAGCTGGCCGAGCTGGAGGAGGGGCAGTCCATCCACGACTTCGTCGGCCCGCTTGGCCGCGCGAGCGAGCTGGAGGGTCTCAAGAAGGTCGCCGTTGTCGGCGGCGGTCTGGGCTGCGCGATCGCCTATCCGCAGGCCAAGGCGCTGCACGAGATGGGCGCCGAGGTCGACCTGATCGCGGGCTTCCGCAACAAGGACATCATCATCCTCGAGGACGAGATGAAGAACGCCTGCACCAATCTGCACATCGTCACCGATGACGGCTCGAACGGCCGCAAGGCGCTGGTTACGCAGGTTCTGAAGGAGCTCATCGACGCGGGCAACCAGTATGACGCGGTCATCGCCATCGGCCCGATGATCATGATGAAGTTCGTCTGCGAGACCACCCGCCCCTACGGCATCAAGACCATCGTTTCCATGAACCCCATCATGATCGACGGCACCGGCATGTGCGGCGGCTGCCGCCT
>CAMEPU010000162.1 GCA_945932315.1 uncultured Clostridia bacterium | reverse complement strand
CTCGGCGTCCGGATTGGAGCCGTCGGGAATGGTCAGATTTTCGGGCTTTATGTTGATGTGGTCGAAGAAATTGTGGTGCATGAAGTAGTGGTAGCTCTGGTCATTGTCCGCAGTCAGACCGCGGTACTCATCCAGATTCGCGGTCTTGACTTCCGAAAAGTCAAGGTCGCCCTTTTCGTACCACTTGATCAGCTGCTCGTAGGTGCCGAGCGGGGAAGAACCCGTCGCCAGACCGAGCACGCAGTCGGGCTTCATGATCACCTGGGCCGAAATAATATTGGCCGCCTTGCGGCTCATATCCTGATAGTCTTTTGCTCGGATGATTTTCATAAAGGTAATCTCCTTTCACAAATTGCGTCTGTTGTGATTACCTTCTCTGCATTCTCTCAAAGCTCTGTGCGGATCACAGAAGCTGTTCAAACGCCGCCGCGACCTCGGCGGTCTTGGCGCCGATCACGATCTGCACGGTGTTTTTATTCGGGCGCATGATGCCCGCGGCGCCCGATGCGCGGAGCTTTTTTTCGTTGGCCAGGGAGCCGTCCTTCAGCTCGATGCGAAGGCGGCTGACGCAGTGGGATTGCGCTGCGACATTGCTCGCACCGCCGACGCCCTCCAGAATCGCTTTCGCCGCCGCGGCGTAATCGCCGGTGGACAGGGGCGTTGCGCCGGTCGGCGCGGGGTGGGGCTTGGCACGGCTCTTCAGAAAGACAAGCACGCCGATGACTGCGAGCGCGGCAATCACCAGAATCAAAACGGGAGTGGGCATAAGATAGAAATTCCTCCTGTAGCAAGAGCCTGCGGTTTACGCCACAGGCTCTTGAAAACTAGGTTGGGGATCAGGCCTCGGCCTTGATCTTCTTCAGCTGCGCGAAACGGGGCAGACCGTTGACCTTGGGGCCGACGTTCTCGCCTGCGATCAGCGGCAGCGCGTAGTCGATGAAGGCCTGGTTTACGCCGTTGCCCTCTTCGTTGATCCACTCGCGCGGAACCTTCTTCTCGGTGTTGGCAACCTCGGACAGGGGCAGCAGCTGGATCTCGCACTTGTAGCCGTTCTCGTCGCGGGTGCACTTGAAGCCGGGCATGAAGTCGGTCTTGCCGGCAACAGCGTTTTCGACAGCGGCCTTACCGGACATATAGGACTCGTCCACGTCGGTCTTGGAAGCGCAGTGAGCGGCGCAGCGCTGCAGCAGGGACAGCTCGATGCCGCGAACCTTGGCGCCGGTCTCCTTCTTGACAACGTCGGCCAGCATGGAAGCCAGACCGCCGAGCTGTGCATGGCCGAAACCGTCGGTCGCAGAGGTCTTGGCCTCGGATACGAAGGAACCGTCGGCGTAGTGGATGCCCTCGGAAACAGCGACGAGGCAGTTGCCCTTCTCGTTGTAAACGCGCTGTACGTCCGCGAGGAACTTCTGCATATCGAAGTCGGTCTCGGGGAGGTAGATCAGGTCGGGACCTGCGCCCTGCGCGGTAGCCAGAGCGGAAGCGGCGGTCAGCCAGCCAGCGTGACGGCCCATGATCTCGACGATGCAGACCATACCGGTGTCATATACGCGGGCGTCCTGATAGATCTCCATGCAGGAGGTCGCGATATACTTGGCAGCGGAAGCGAAGCCGGGGCAGTGGTCGGTGCCGAAGAGGTCGTTGTCGATGGTCTTCGGGATACCCATAACGCGGCAGTCATAGCCGGACTTCAGCATGAACTTGGAGATCTTGTTGCAGGTGTCCATGGAGTCGTTGCCGCCGTTGTAGAAGAAGTAGCGGACATTGTACTTCTGGAAGATCTCCAGGATGCGCTTGTAATCGGTGTCGTCCTTGTCGGGGTCAGCCAGCTTATAGCGGCAGGAACCCAGGGCGGAGGAGGGGGTGTACTTCAGGATGTCCAGCTCAGCGGGGTCCTCCTGGGACATGTCGTACAGTTTGTCCTCCAGAACACCCTTGATGCCGTGGGCGGCGCCCAGGACCCGGGTGATGCAGTCAGCCTTCAAAGCGGTCTGGATAACACCCTGAGCGCTGGCGTTAATGACAGCGGTGGGGCCTCCGGACTGGCCGATAATACAGGCGCCAGTCAATTTCTCCATGTTTGCTTCCTCCTTAAACGAAATAAATAAGAATGAAATGGAATTAACTCGGAAATTCTCTTTAAAGGATAACACAAACCCTTGTATTTATCAACCGTTAATGATACAATAAGAAACGCCAAATTTGAAAAGGAGATGGTAACTATGCCATTGGTCACTACTACCGAAATGTTTAAGAAGGCTTACGATGGCGGCTACGCCATCGGCGCTTTCAACGTTAACAACATGGAGATCGTTCAGGGCATCACCGAGGCCGCCCGTGAGGTCAAGGCTCCCCTGATCCTCCAGGTTTCTAAGGGCGCGCGCGCCTATGCCAACCACACCTATCTGGTGAAGCTGGTCGAGGCCGCTGTCATTGAGTGCCCCGAGATCCCCATCGCCCTGCATCTGGACCACGGCCCCGACTTTGAGACCTGCAAGGCCTGCATCGACGGCGGCTTTACCTCCGTCATGATCGACGCTTCCTCCAAGCCCTTCGAGGAGAACATCGAGATCACCAAGAAGGTCGTCGAGTATGCCCACGATCACGGCGTGGTCGTTGAGGCCGAGCTGGGCACCCTGGCCGGCATCGAGGACGATGTGAAGGTCGCCGCCGGTGCCGCCTCTTACACCCGTCCCGAGGAGGTCGAGGAGTTCGTGTCCAAGACCGGCTGCGACTCTCTGGCCATCGCCATCGGCACCAGCCACGGCGCTTACAAGTTCAAGGCTT
>CAMEPU010000161.1 GCA_945932315.1 uncultured Clostridia bacterium | reverse complement strand
GATCTTGGTGGTCGAGGCCGGGAAGCGGCGCTCCCGGGCGTTCTTTTCATAGAGGATCATGCCCGACTCGGGGTCGGCCAGGATGGCGGCCGTGGCCTGAATGGCGGGGTCCTCGATGGCGAACGCGGCCGGGGTCAGCGAACAGAGGACAAAGAACGCGCAGAAGAACAGCGCGAGCGCCCGTTGGGCGGTGCAGCGTGCGGTCATTCGTTCTCCTCCTCCAGCGCGAAGTCGGCGTCGGTGAAGTCGGTCTTCAGCACCGCGGGCTTGGGGGGCACCCGGCGCAGCGGATCGTAGCGGAAGGCGCGGCAGCTGTCGGTCTGGGCCATCGGGCCCTTCTTGCGGCAGCTCACCGAGTTTTCGTCGAGCGGGCGGCTGTGCGCGCAGTAGGCGCAGCGCGGCTCGATATTTTTGCGGAACAGGGGATCGGACATCTATCAATTACCTCTTTTTTGAACGTGTGTGAATGGAATATAGAAGTATTATACTAGATGCCGCCGCGCTTTTCTATAGAGAAATGGTAACAAAATGGAGCCAATCAGCAGGGCAGTCCCGGGTAGAACGCCCGGTTCGGGGCTGAGCATGCTCAGCGTGAAGGTGGGCAGGGCGCGCGGCGCCATGCTCAGCAGGATAGTCGACAGCGCCCCGGCGAGCAGGGCGTGCAGGCACTTGCCGATGACGCAGGGGCGGACGGACAGCCCGCTCCCGGCGAGGACGGCTGCGCTCTGGCACCAGACCGAGAGCCCGCCGAGCGCGACGAGAAAGCTGATCGCGGGCAGCAGCATCCGTCCGCCGCCCGCGGGCAGGGCGGACAGGCCGCAGGTCAGCTCGAGCGAGCCCAGGACGAGCGCCTGCGCGCAGTCGCGGGGCAGCCCGAGCAGCGGGCAGAGGGGGGCGAGCAGCCGGGCAAACAGATCGACCGCGCCCATGTTCCGCAAAAGGCGCAGCAGGACGGAAAAGGTCGTGATGAACCCGGTCACCCGAAGGGCGGTGACCCCCGCGCCCTGCACGCCCTCGACGAAACAGGTCGAAAGGGGGCGGCACTCCACAGCCTGTGGACGAAAGCGGCCGACCTCCCCCGGCTGACGCGCAAGCGCGACCCCGGTCAGGACGGCCGAGATGGCGTGGATGGCGTAGAGGAAAAACCCGGCTTTTCGCGAGCCGAGCAGGGTCGCGCCGCACAGCCCGACGAGGAAGCCGGGGCCGGTGTTGTTGCAGCAGGCGAGGGCACGCCCGGCGTCCTCCCGGGAGAGCAGGCCCTGCTCGTACAGCTCGCGCACCGTCCGCGCCCCGACCGGATAGCCGCCCGCGAGGCCGAGCACCAGCGCGGGCGCGGCCGCCCCCGGCAGGCCGAAAAGCGCCCGGCAGGGGCGGGCGAGCAGCCGCCCGAGCGCCGCCGCGCCCCCGGTCGAAATAAGCAGGGAGGAGGCCAGAAAGAAGGGGAAGAGGGCGGGCACCGCCGTGCCGAGCGACAGGGAAAGTCCGTCGCGCATGCCGGCCGCCGCCCCGGCGGGGTCGAGAAGCAGGGCGAGGAAGAGCGCCGCCGCGGCCAGCGGCGGAAAGAGAGAACAAAGTCGTTGTTTCACGGGAAATGTCTCCCCCTTATTACAAAAAATGTGAGTTTCTGATTGTACTGGCATTATTCTATGCGCCAAGAGATCGTTTTTTCCAAAGAAAAAGCCGACTGATTTCTAAATCGGAATCAGTCGGCCAGGCACGATGAAATGAAAGATCGCATGGCGCTGCTGTACTTTGCAATGTCACAGGGATTGACGATATTCCCCGTGACGGTATCTACCGTCAGCGTACAGAGGAAGGTATCCTGAAAGCTCAGCTTGTAAATTTCCATAGACTCAAAAGATGATTTCACTTTAATTCCATTCCTCTGCCAACAGAAAATCGCGGATGTTGCGGTGCTTGATCCCGTTGCGGCTCATGTCGAACTCATCCAGAGAGACAACATACTTCGGGTAGTTATCGCGGATGTTGTCATACGCGCCGAACTCACGCCGGACGGTCTCATCGGATGCCAGCAGATAGGTAACCTGAACATACAGCTTCTCTCCGCGCTTGTCGCATACAAAGTCGATCTCCTTGTCTCCGGTTCTGCCGACTGTCACTTTATAGTCCCGGCGCAGCAGCTCCAGATACACGATGTTCTCCAAAATGAGGTTAATGTCACGCATATTGCCGCCGAAAACAGCCTCCCGGATGCCGTGGTCGGCAATATAATACTTTTCATTAGATGCAAGGATCTGTTTTCCCTGCAAATCCTCGCGCTTGACCTGATAGAACAAATATGCGTCGCAGCAGTATTTGATGTAGTTCAGAATAGTCTCCGGTGCAACAGTTCGCTTCTCATTTTTGAGGAACTTCGCCAGAGAAGTGGCCGAGAAGGTCGTCCCCGCATTCGCAATTACATAAGCGATGATGCGTTCCAACAAATCCACGTCACGGATCTTGTTCCGCTTCACAATGTCCTTGAGCTGGACAGAGTTGAACAGGTCATGAAGGTACAGCTTGGAAGGAGCATCCTCGTAGCGGATGTTGGCAAGGTACGGCATACCGCCGGATAAAAGGTACTTCTGAAAGCATCTCTGGATCGGTTCATCCGGTGCGATGGGACGGTACAGTTCCAGAAATTCCGCGAAGGAGAACGGATAAATGATGAACTCCACATAGCGTCCGCCCAGATAGGTGGAAAGCTCACCGGACAGGAGCTTTGCGTTTGAACCGGTGATATAGATGTCGCAGTCAAGGGACACACGCAGGGAGTTGATACACTTCTCCCAGTCTTTTACCTCCTGAATCTCATCAAAGAA
>CAMEPU010000160.1 GCA_945932315.1 uncultured Clostridia bacterium | reverse complement strand
ATGCTCTTTCCACGCGGCAGAAGGCGGCTTTTTCTCTGTTTCAGTCACACAAAACAGGAGCGTTGAATATGGAAAAAATCAAACCCAGAACTCTGTCCGGCTTCATGGAGCTGCTGCCCGCGCCCCAGACCCAGATGGAGCAGATCATGCAGATCCTGCGCGAGACCTACGGCCTGTACGGCTTTTACCCGCTGGACACCCCGGCGCTCGAGTCGGCCGAGGTGCTGCTCGCCAAGGGCGGCGGCGAGACCGAAAAGCAGATTTACCGCTTTCAGAAGGGCGACAGCGACCTCGCCATGCGCTTTGACCTGACCGTCCCGCTGGCCAAGTACGTCGCGCTCAATTACGGCCAGCTGGCCTTCCCGTTCCGCCGCTACCAGATCGGCAAGGTCTACCGCGGCGAGCGCGCCCAGCGCGGCCGCTTCCGCGAGTTCTATCAGGCCGATATCGACGTCATCGGCGACGGCCAGCTCGACATCATCAACGAGGCCGAGATCCCGTCCATCATCTACCGCACCTTCACCCGTCTGGGCCTGACCCGCTTCAAGATCCGCATCAACAACCGCAAGGTGCTGAACGGCTTCTTCGCCATGAACGGCCTGACCGAAAAGGCGGGCGACGTCATGCGCACCATCGACAAGCTCGAGAAGATCGGCGCGGACAAGGTGCGTGAGATTCTGGTCGAGGACTTTGCGCTGACCGCCGAACAGGCGGACGCCGTGCTCTCCTTCATCACGATCGAGGGCGGCACCGAGGGCATTCTGAAGGCGCTCGAGGGCTACAAGGGCCGCGACCCGATGTTCGATCAGGGCGCGGAGGAGCTCGCGACCGTCGCGGGCTACATGGAGGCCTTCGGCGTGCCCGCCGACCACTTTGAGATCGACCTGACCATCGCGCGCGGCCTCGATTACTACACCGGCACGGTCTACGAGACCACCATGCTCGACCACCCCGAGATCGGCTCGATCTGTTCGGGCGGCCGCTACGACAATCTGGCCGAGTATTACACCGACAAGAAGCTGCCTGGCGTGGGCATCTCGATCGGCCTGACCCGCCTGTTCTTCGTCCTGCAGGACAAGGGCCTGCTGACCATGTCGAACGCCGCGCCCGCCGACGTGATGATCCTGCCGATGAGCGACAACCTCGCCCCGGCGATCGAACTGGCGACCCGCCTGCGCGAGGCCGGCATCCGGGTGCAGCTCAACTGCGAAAAGAAGAAGTTCAAGGCCAAGATCGGCTACGCCGACAAGCTGGCCGTGCCCTATGTCATTTTCATGGGCGACGACGAGATCGCTTCCGGCATGGTCGCGCTCAAGGAGCTGGCCACCGGCGAGCAGACCAACACCCCGTTCGACGAGGCGGTCGCCCGCATCCGCGCAGGCCTTGCCGCCCGCGCCGCCGGCACGGTCATTTCCGAGGGCTGATCCCTCACAAAAAACTAATGTAAAGGAAAATGAGCTATGTTTCAGTCCCGTACCCATACCTGCAATGAGCTGCGCATGGAGCATGTCGGCCAGCCGGTCAAGATCGTCGGCTGGATGGAGAACGTCCGCGAGGTGGGCAGCAATCTGGCCTTTGTGATCCTGCGCGATTTTTACGGCACCACTCAGGTCGTCGTGGAGACCGAGGACATGATGGCCGTGATCCGCGACCTCAACAAGGAGTCCACGATTTCGGTCGAGGGCGTCGTCCGCGAGCGCGACAGCAAGAACCCCAAGATGGCGACCGGCGACATCGAGGTCGTCCCCTCCAAAATCGAGGTGCTGGGCCGCTGCCGCTACAACGAGCTGCCCTTCCAGGTGAACCGCAGCCGCGAGGCCGACGAGGCGCTCCGCCTGAAGTACCGCTACCTCGACCTGCGCAACCCCGAGGTCAAGAACAACATCGTGCTCCGCTGCAACGTGGTCTCCGCCCTGCGCGCGGCCATGACCGAGCACGGCTTCCTGGAGATCACCACCCCCATTCTGACCGCTTCCTCGCCCGAGGGCGCGCGCGACTACCTGGTACCCGCGCGCAAGCACCCGGGCAAGTTCTACGCGCTGCCCCAGGCGCCCCAGCAGTTCAAGCAGCTGCTGATGACCTCGGGCTTCGACCGCTATTTCCAGATCGCGCCCTGCTTCCGCGATGAGGACGCGCGCGGCGACCGCTCCCCCGGCGAGTTCTACCAGCTCGATATGGAGATGGCGTTCGCCGATCAGGACGACGTGTTCGCCGTCCTCGAGGACGTGCTCCCGCCCATCTTCGCCAAGTACGGCAAGTACAACATCGCGTCGAGCGCGCCCTTCCGCCGCATCCCGTTCAACGAGGCGATGGAGGTCTACGGCTCGGACAAGCCCGACCTGCGCATCGACCTGACCGTTTCGGACGTCACCGAGCTGATCGGCGGCTGCGGCTTCGGTCCGTTCGAGGGCAGCGTGGTCAAGGCCATCCCGGTCACCGGCTTCACCGCCACCCGCAAGCAGATCGACAAGCTGTGCGCCGACGTCGAGGTGCAGTCGGGCAACAAGGCCTACTGGTTCCGCCTCGATGAGAAGGGCGAGCTGGTCGGCGGCATCTCCAAGTTCCTGCAGGAGAGCAAGGACGCGATCGTCGCCGCGCTCGACCTCAAGCCGGGCACCTTCGTCGGCCTGACCGCGGGCAAGAAGGGCGCGGCTCAGAAGACCGCGGGCGTGCTGCGCACCAAGCTGGGCGCGCTCTGCCCCGAGCATATGGACACGGAGCGCTACGAGTTCTGCTGGATCGTCGATTTCCCGATGTACGAGATCGGCGAGGAGTCGGGCGAGCTCGAGTTCTGCCACAACCCCTTCTCGATGCCGAACGGCGGCGCCGAGATCCTCGACAAGGCCATGGCGGGCGAGGTCGATCCGCTGTCCATCACCGCCTTCCAGTACGATCTGGTCTGCAACGGCGTCGAGCTGTCCTCGGGCGCGGTCCGCAACCACGACCCCGAGATCATGGTCAAGGCCTTCCGCATGGTTCGCCTGGGCGAGGACGACGTCAAGGCCAAGTTCCCGGCCATGTACAACGCCTTCTGCTACG
>CAMEPU010000159.1 GCA_945932315.1 uncultured Clostridia bacterium | reverse complement strand
CTGCGCAAGTGGACCGACCTCTGCCGCGAGTGTATCGCCAAGGTCTACGGCTGATTTCCACTGACCACCTCACACTACATATATCACCTTACACATGCATGCCAAAGGCTCGCCGCACAAGCAGCGAGCCTTTGGCATTTTATTGCGATTTACAGATTATAATAGCGGTCGAACTCGGCCGGATGCGGGATGGCGGCCATCTCGCGGCATTCCGCGCGCTTTGCTGCGATAAAGTTCTTCAAAAGCTGCTCCGGGAATACGCCGCCGGCGGTCAGATAATCGTGATCGGCCTCGAGTGCATCGAGTGCCTGATCGAGCGAGGTCGGCAGGCCCTGCAGCTTGGCCTTTTCCTCGTCGGACAGGGTGTACAGGTTCATGTCATACGGGCCCCAGCCGCTTTCGTGCGGGTCGATCTGATTCTTGACGCCGTCCAGACCGGCCATCAACAGCGCGGCGTAGCAGAAATACGGATTGCAGGTCGCGTCCGGATTGCGCAGCTCAAAGCGGCGCAGCTTGGGGCTCTTCGCGTAGGCCGGAATGCGGATGACCGCGCTGCGGTTGGATGTCGCGTAGCCGACCGTGACGGGCGCTTCGAAACCGGGCACCAGACGCTTGAACGAGTTCGTACTCGGATTGGTGATCGCGCACAGGGATGCGATATGCCGCAGCAGGCCGCCCATGAAGTAATGCGCGGTCTTGCTCAGGTGGGAATAGCCGTTGTCGTCCGAGAATACCGGCTCGCCGTCCTTGAGCAGCAGCATGTGCACATGCATACCGTTGCCCGCCTCTCCCATGACCGGCTTGGGCATGAAGGTCGCGGTCTTGCCGTATTTCATGGCGGTATTGTGGATGATATATTTGATCATCATGGTCGCGTCGGCCATTTTGGACATCTGTCCGAGCTGGGGTTCGATCTCGAACTGGCCAGCCGCGCCGACCTCGGGATGGTGATACTTGATCGGGATGCCCATTTCCTCGAGCAGGAGGCACATCTCACTGCGGCACTCATAGCTCGCGTCAAACGGCTTGGCGACATGATAGCCCTTCTGGCGGGGCACGACGCAGCCGCGGCTCTCCGAGCCGCTGTTCCAGATCGCCTGATCGACGTCGATCTGCATGCCGATCGAATCAGGCCGGACCTCCCAGCCCACCTGATCGAACAGATAAAACTCAAACTCGGGCAGGATCAGCATGGTGTCCGCGATGCCGGTGTCCTTCATATACTGCTCGGCCGCCAGCACGATGTTGCGCGGGTACTGCGCGAGCGGTCGGTTCTCCGGGTTGTCAATGATCATCGCGTTGCCGGTCATGGAAAGCGTGGGAATCTCGCAGAAGGGGTCGATCACGGCCGAATCCGGCTCCGGGATAAAGACCATGTCGCTCTTCTCCACGACAGCGTAGCCATAGTTGGATGCGTCGAAGCCGATGCCGCTGCGCATGGTCTCCTCGGAAAAATGCTTTGCGGGGATCGTCACATGGCGGAATTGACCGTTGATATCAACCATCTTGAAGTCGATCATTTTAATATCATTGACTTCAATCATCTGCATGATATCCTGCACGGTTTTTTTCATGAACTGCGCCTCCTTATTTTTCTTTTGTTTTTACAAAAATAAATAAAGTATTTTTGCTTTAATATTATTTTATCATGTATTTATTCAAAATAAAATGAGACCAGTTCATAGAATCCTGACGCAAAACTTGTGTATTGTGCTGTGTTGACAAGGGAGACCCGCCGGATTACGGCGGGTCTCAAGCGTAAATGAAGTGTTAATTTGCGGCTTCCAGCATACTTTCGATGGAAATTCCATAACCTCTTGTTGGGTCGTTCACCAAAACGTGCGTGACCGCGCCGACCAGCTTGCCGTTCTGCAGGATCGGGCTGCCGCTCATGCCCTGCACAATACCGCCGGTCGCACTCAGCAATGCCGGGTCTGTGATGTGGATCATCATACAGCGGTCAAATTCGCCGCCGGGCCCATACACCTTTGTGATTTCGGCCTGATACTCCCGGACCTCACTGCCCGCGACATTGGACAGGATGGTGCATGGACCCGTTTTGATCTCCTCCGCCGCGGCCACAGTGACAGGCGATAAGCCGGTCAGCAGCCCGCATTCCCGCAGCACGCCGAAAATGCCGTTCGGCGTGTTCTTCCCCACCGTGCCCAGTTCGGTGGTTTCGTCAAAACTGCCCTGCAGTGCGCCCGGCTCGCCCGGTTCGCCCTTTTCGACCCGTTCAACGGTCGCGCCGATCAGTGAGCCCTCGCCCAGCGGAATCAGCGCGCCGCTCTGGCTGTCACAGATGCCGTGGCCGAGCGAGCCGTATTGTCCGGTTTCCGGATCGACAAAGGTCAGCGTGCCTATGCCGGACATGCTGTCCCGAATCATGACGCCCAGCCGGTAAACTCCCGACCGGTCGCGCACCGCCGACAGCTCAAGCGTCTGCTCCACACCGTCGCGGCGCACGCACACGCGGAGCGGTTCGCCCGCCGACAGGGCGATGCTCTGCTGCAGTTCCTCGTTCGTCGAAATTTCCTTACCGTTCACTGAGAGGATCAGATCTCCCGCCTGCAGTCCGGCGTCCCCCGCCGGGCTCACCGTGCCCTGTTCGGTCTCGACCGTGTCGACCGAAGCGACCATGACGCCCTCGGTGTGCAGCCGGATGCCGACCGCGCGGCCGACCGGAATCAGCGCAGACGGCGTGCCGGCCGCCAGCGCCGCCGAAATCGAAAAGACTGCTGCGATCAGCCCGCATGCCAACCTTTTCCGCAAATGCTGTTTCACTTTCTCACCTCCTCGCTTTTTATTCTGTCCAGACGAAGGGGTGCACAACCCTTGCGGATTCTGTTACTCCACTTAGATTTTGGCGAACGGGCAAGAAAAAAGGAAACGCCCCCAAAGGGGACGTTTCCTGAGATGTCGAAAACTGGAAATTAGCCCAGGCACTCGGAAGCCTTGCCGTTGCAGCCCAGAACATTGACGATCTTGTGGGAGACCATGTCCTTGACAGCCTGACGGGCGGGCTTCAGGTACTGGCGGGGATCGAAGT
>CAMEPU010000158.1 GCA_945932315.1 uncultured Clostridia bacterium | reverse complement strand
TGGGCGTGTTCGGCGGCATCATCGTCGGCCTCGGCGTGGCGGCGCTGCACAACCGCTTTTATAAAATTCAGCTTCCCCAGGCGCTGTCCTTCTTCGGCGGCACCCGCTTCGTCCCGATCGTCTCGACCGCGGTCTATCTGGTCGTCGGCATCGCGATGTTCTATATCTGGCCGGTCGTTCAGGCCGGTATCGCCCTGCTGGGCAATCTGGTCGTCAACTCGGGCTATGCGGGCACCTGGATCTACGGCATCATCGAGCGCGCGCTGATCCCCTTCGGCCTGCACCACGTATTCTATATGCCCTTCTGGCAGACCGCGCTCGGCGGCTCGGCCACCATCGACGGCGTGCTCGTGCAGGGCGCGCAGAACATCTTCTTCGCCGAGCTGGCCTCCAAGAGCACCGAGGTCTTCTCGGTCTCCGCGACCCGCTTCATGTCCGGCAAGTTCCCCTTCATGATCTTCGGCCTGACCGGCGCGTCCCTCGCGATGTACCGCTGCGCGCGTCCTGAAAAGAAAAAGGTCGTCGGCGGCCTGCTCTTCTCGGCCGCGCTGACCGCGATGCTGACCGGCATCACCGAGCCCATCGAGTTCACCTTCCTGTTCGTCGCGCCCCTGATGTACGCCGTGCACTGTGTTTACGCCGGCCTGTCCTACATGCTGATGCACATCCTGAACGTCGGCGTCGGCATGACCTTCTCGGGCGGCATCATCGACCTGACCCTGTTCGGCATCCTGCAGGGCAACACCAAGACCCACTGGATCTGGATCGTGGTCGTCGGCGTCGTCTACTTCTTCCTGTATTACTTCACCTTCTCCTTCATGATCCGCAAGATGAACCTCAAGACCCCGGGCCGCGAGGAGGACGATGAGGAGACCAAGCTGTACACCCGCTCCGACTTCAAGGCCAAGACCGGCATCGGCCCGGACGGCTCCTCCCCCGCCGCTGTTTCCGACCCCGTTTCCGCGATGATCCTGCAGGGTCTGGGCGGCAAGAAGAACCTCTCGGACGTCGACTGCTGCGCGACCCGCCTGCGCGTCACCGTCATCGACGCGGGCAAGGTTTCCGACGCGATGCTCAAGCAGTCGGGCGCGTCGGGCGTCATCCACAAGGGCAACGGCATTCAGGTCATCTATGGGCCGCAGGTCGCGGTCATCAAGTCCAATCTCGTCGACTTTATGGAGACCCCGGAGGCCGACGCGATCGGCGCGGCTCCGGCAGCACCCGCAGCACCCGCGGCTCCCGCTCCGGCGCCGGCAGCGCCCGCACAGGCCAAGCAGGGCGCGGTTCTGGGCGCGCACCTGAACGGTCAGGTCGTCAAGCTGGCCGACGTGCCGGATGAGGCGTTCGCCTCGGGCGTCATGGGCGAGGGCGTCGCCATCGACCCCAGCGAAGGCAAGCTGTACGCGCCCGCCGACGGCGTGATCGAGGCCGTGTTCGACACCAAACACGCGGTCAGCCTGACCACCACCGAGGGCGTCGAGATCCTGCTCCACATCGGCATCGACACCGTCAAGCTGGGCGGCCAGCACTTCGAGGCCCACGTCGAGGCCGAGCAGTCCGTCAAGAAGGGCGACCTGCTCATCTCGTTCGACGTGGACGCCATCAAGGCGGCGGGCTACCCGCTCGTCACCCCCATGATCATCTGCAACTCGGATGATTACGCATCCGTCCGGCCGCTCGCCGAGGGCGCGGTCAAGGCGGGCGCAGACCTGCTGGGGGTCGAGGGCTAACGCCCTTTTCAAAACAGTCACACAAAAAAGTAGGGTAGAAAACGGAGGAATTTATCATGAAACAGTTCGATTACACCATCACCGATGCTCTGGGTATCCACGCTCGTCCGGCCGGCCTGCTGGCCAAGGAAGCCAAGAAGTTCGAGTCGGTCTGCACGATCACCAAGGGCGACGCCACCAAGAAGCTGACCCAGCTCATGATGCTCATGAGCATGGGCGTCAAGCAGGGCGACGTCGTCACGATCAAGGCCGAGGGCCCGGACGAGGACGCGGCGATCGCGGCGCTCGAGGCCTTCTTCCAGGCCAACCTGTAAGACCGGCCCCAAACCGGTCCCGTTCTGAAAGGGGGAGCCATCCATGATCACCATTCAGGGCAGCGGCGTGTCCACCGGCATCGCCAAGGGCCCGCTCTACTTCTACGAGCGTCCGAACACCGAGATTGTCAATCGCACGGTGGACGACCTGGCGGCCGAAAAGGCCCGCCTCGCCGAGGCGCAGGCGCTCTCGATCGCCCAGCTCGAGGCGCTGGCCGAGAAGTGCCGCGCGGACGCGAGCGAGGAGACCGTCATCCTGTTCGAAACCCACGCCATGTTCGTCGAGGACGAGGACTTCGTCGGCTGCATCAACACGGTGCTCGAGGAGGAATCCTGCAACGCCGAGTACGCCGTCCAGCAGGCGAGCGAGCAGTTCGCCGCCATGCTGGCCGCGATGGACGACGCCTATATGCAGGCGCGCGCGGCCGACATCCGCGACGTGGCCCAGCGCATCCTCAACAACCTGATGGGCGTTGTGCCCGGCGGCATTGACTCCGAGGAGCCGGTCATTCTGGCGGCCGACGACCTCGCGCCCTCCGAGACCCTGCAGCTCGACAAGTCCAAGATTCTGGGCTTTGTCACCCAGGGCGGCTCGGGCAACTCGCACACCGCCATCCTCGCGCGCACGATGGGTATCCCGGCCATCTGCGGCGCGGGCGACGCGCTCGAGAAGGCGCAGCACGGCCGCCTGAGCTATATCGACGGCGAGACCGGCCAGCTCATCATCGAGCCCGACGCGCTCACGCTGGCCGCGCTCAACGAAAAATACGAAAAACAGCAGGAGTTCAAGCAGCTCCTCGAGACCATGAAGGGCCGGGAGGACATCACGCTCGACGGCCGCAAGATCATGCTGTACTGCAACATCGGCTCGCCTGAGGACGTGACCGCCGTCGAGCGCAACGACGGCCAGGGCATCGGCCTGTTCCGCTCCGAGTTCCTCTACCTGTCGGCCTCCGACTACCCGACCGAGGACGAGCAGTTCGAGGCCTACCGCGCGGTCGCCGCAGCCATGAAGGGCAAGC
>CAMEPU010000157.1 GCA_945932315.1 uncultured Clostridia bacterium | reverse complement strand
GGGAGAAGGCGCTGCACACCAGGGTACAGCCGCAGGGCGATCTGATGAATGTCCTGCGCACGGTCAAGACCAAGGCGGAGCTCGACCGCATTGTCGCTGCCCAGCGCATCGCGGAGAAGGCGCTTGAGGAGATTCTGAATGAGATCAAACCGGGCGTCACCGAAAAGGAAATCGCAGCTCTGCTGACCTACAAAATGCTGCATTACGGAGCGGAGAACATGTCGTTTGACCCGATCGTGGTTTCGGGCGCCAATTCGTCCCGCCCGCACGGCGTGCCGTCTGATAAGCCGATCGAAGCGGGCGATTTTGTCACGATGGATTTCGGCTGCATTTACGAGGGCTATTGCTCGGACATGACCCGGACGGTCGCGGTCGGCTCGGCGACCGAGGAGATGCAGCTGGTCTATGACACCGTGCTGCGCGCCCAGCTGGCCGGCATCGCGGCCGCGCGCGCCGGGGCGACCGGGCGCGAGGTGGACGCCGCGGCGCGCGATCTGATCGCGGACGCCGGGTATGGAAGCTGCTTTGGCCACGGCTTTGGCCATGGCGTCGGCCTGTACATCCATGAAGCGCCAACCGCTTCGCCCGCGAGTCAGCAGCCGCTGCCCGCCGGTGCGATCCTGACCGCGGAGCCGGGTAGTTACATCGAGGGCCGCTTCGGCGTGCGCATCGAGGACATGCTGTTTATCACCCCGGACGGCTGCCGGAACCTGACCCGCGCGCCCAAGGAACTGATCATATTGTAAAAAAATGCCCGCCTGATGGCGGGCATTGCTTTTCAGAGCCAGGAAAGAATCGCGGTGAGCACGGCGATCCACCCGGGCAGCGTCAGGAGGGAGAGCAGCGTGGTCAGCGCGACGACGCGGGTGGAAAAGAGGTAGTCGGTGTCGTAAATCTGGGCGAACATGGCGCAGGCGATGGCGGTCGGCGCAGCGCAGCCGACGAGCAGGGTCAGCTTGGCCGTCTGATCGAGCGGGAGGAAGGACAGCAGCGCGACAGTGATCGCCGGAATGGCCAGCACGCGCAGACAGGAAATCTTCCAGACCTCGCGGTCGGAGAACACGCGCCGGAAGTCGATCTGTGCGAGATACGCGCCCAGCACCAGCATGGCGAGCGGGGTGTTCAGATCGCCCATGAACGAAACCGCGGCATAGATCGGCTCGGGAAGCTTGACCGGCGAGAGAAACAGCGCGAGGCTGATCAGCGCTGCGATCACGCCGGGCGTCAGCAGAATGCGGCGAACGGTGAATTTGTAATTCCGGTCGAGCTGGCTGACCGCAAAGGTCCAGATGACAATCGCCATCGCAACGATGTGTGCGGCTCCCAGAAAAACACCGGTCGCGCCGAACATCGCGTCGAGCAGGGGCAGCGCCATGAAACCGTTGTTCGTCAAAACGATGCAGACCCGGCTATCCGGCTTCGTTTTGGGAAAGACCAGAACCGCCAGCACGATCGAGATGCCGAAGGTCAGCAGGGCGACGAGGAAGGTGCCCGCCAGCGTTTTGGCCAGCGCGCCGTCGAATGCGCGCTGAAAGGATGCGATCACGCAGCACGGCATGACATAGGTGTTGAGCAGCACGCTCAGCTTTTTGGTCGTATGGTTGTCCAGAACATCCTTATGATACAGAATAAAACCGACAATCATCAGAAGAAACATGATGAGGATGCGGTTAAATACGATGATACTGTTTTCTAACATTCGAAAATCCCCCTATCGGAATTTATTTTAACGGCCGCCTCCGGGATTGTCAACAAGTCCCGCGCCGCTCATATTTCCCGGTTGGTTGTCATACGATGGACAAACGGAAGGGGGAGGAGTATGAAAAAAACGCTTTGCGCGCTGCTGTGCGCGGCGCTGTTTTGTTCGTTTGCGGCGGCGCTGCCCGATATGGGGGAGCTGACAGCAAAATCAGCCGTGCTCAGCGATGCAAACGGAAACATCTTGTACGCGAAAAATGCGGACGAGGCGCTGCAGCCGGCCTCGGTCACCAAGATCATGACGATGCTGCTCGCGATGGAGGCCGTCGACAGCGGGCAGGCCGCCTGGACCGACATGGTCACGGGCTCGGCTTACGCGTCGTCCATGGGCGGCACCCAGATCTGGCTCAAGGAGGGGGAGCAGCTTTCCCTCGATGAGATGATGAAAGCGATCGCGGTCGGCTCGGCCAACGACTGCGCGGTGGCGGTCGCCGAGCACCTTGCCGGGACCGAGTCGGCCTTTGTCGAGCGGATGAACACGCGCGCCGCCGAGCTGGGCTGTACGAACACCCGGTTCATCAACGCGAACGGTCTGGACGCGGGGGAGGAAAAGACGCTGACGTCGGCGCACGACCTCGCGCTGATCTCCTGCGAGCTGCTGCGGCATCCCGATGTGCTGAACTACACCACGATTTGGATGGACACGATCCGGAACGGTGCGTTCACGCTGGCGAACACCAATAAGATGCTGCGCCGGTACGACGGCCTGATCGGTCTCAAAACAGGGTATATTTCGCAGGCTGGCTTCTGTATTTCGGCGGTGGCCGAGCGCTCGGGGATGCAGATGATCGCAATCGTCATGGGCGCGCCGACCAAAGATGACCGCATGGCGGACGCGACCAAACTGCTCAACTACGGCTTTGCAAATTTCGCGCCCTACACGCCCGATCTGACCGAGGTGCTCACGCCGGTTCCGGTCACGATGGGGACACAGGATACCGTCCCGCTTACCGCGGACGGCATGGGGACGGTCATCGTGGAGAAGGAACGCGCGGGCGGTCTGACCGTGCAGACAGACCTGCCGGAAGCCATTGAGGCGCCCGTCGAAGCCGGAACGCAGATCGGCTCGGTTACGGTGCTGGATGGGGAGGAGACCGTATGCACAATCCCGATCAAGACGGCGGAGTCGGTCGAAAGACTGGGGTTTTCAGATATTTTTTCCCGGCTTGGGCGGATGCTGATGATGCAGGCGGTCTACTGATTTTCGTCGATAAAAATTTACAATTCAAAAAAGAAATCGAGAGGGGAAGGTTGTACTTTTGTGCCGGATGTGATAAGGTAGGGATAACCTCAAGGATGCCGGATCTCCGGGTCCGACTGAGTAGTTAGGAGG
>CAMEPU010000156.1 GCA_945932315.1 uncultured Clostridia bacterium | reverse complement strand
GGCGAGGACGACGTCAAGGCCAAGTTCCCGGCCATGTACAACGCCTTCTGCTACGGCGCGCCCCCGCACGCCGGCATCGCGCCCGGCGTCGACCGCATGGTCATGCTGCTGGCCGGTGAGGAGTCCATCCGCGAGATCATCCCGTTCCCGATGAATAAGAACGCGCAGGACCTCATGATGGACGCGCCCTCGGCGGTCGAGCAGAAGCAGCTCGACGAGCTGCACATCGCGATCGTCGCTCCGGACGAAGCTGAGTGATTGAATTTAACTCAATACAAATCGAAAAACCGGCTCCCAGAGCCGGTTTTTTGACTTTCTTTTCATATCTGGCTGTGGTAAAATAGAAAGAAAAAAGCGAAAGAAGGTCTTTCCATGAAGAGCATCAAGGGACTTGCTCACATCGCCATTCTGACGGACGATATCGAAAAAAGCATCAAATTTTATGAGCGGCTGGGCGGTCAGTGCACGGCGCGCGGCGCGGTGCAGAAGCCGGCGGGCGTCAACCAGCTCGCCATGCTGACCATCTGGGATATGGATCTCGAGTTCATCCAGCCGGGCGACGGCTCGGGAAAGGGCGACCTCGGCAGCGGACGCATCCCGCACATCGCCATCGAGGTCGAGGATCTGCCGCACGCCGTGAACATGCTCAAGTGCATGGGCATCAGCACCTTCCAGACCGAGAAGCCCAACGTCCTGCCCGACCTGTTCGGCGGCCTGCAGAACATCTTCTTCACCGGCCCGAGCGGAGAGCTGATCGAACTGATCGAGCATTTCTCGGAATAAGCAGAATGACCAAAAAGTGGGGGTGCATATTCTATCGGTGCATCCCCGCTTGTTCTTGTGTTTCCGGGAAAACTATGCTATAATAATCCCCGGTCTAAAGCCGACATATAAATTCACAAAACGGGTGAATGTTTCTACCAACTGCCAACAGTTGACTATGATCGGCCCCAGCAGGGGCTTTTCATACTCTGCGGGCAGTTTTTGTGTTTTCAGGAGGTTTTATGAAAAAGTGTGATGTTGTGATCGTGGGCGCCGGCCCGGCCGGTATTTTCACCGCGCTTGAGATGCGCCGCCGCGGCTCGGACAAGAAGATCATCATCGTGGAGAAGGGCCAGCCGGTCGAGAAGCGGCACTGTCCCAAGGACAAGACCGGCCGCTGCATGAACTGCAAGCCCTATTGCCATATCACCACCGGCTTTTCGGGCGCGGGCGCGTTCTCGGACGGCAAGCTGTCGCTGAGCTATGAGGTCGGCGGCGACCTGCCCGAGCTGATCACCCCGGCGCTCGCGCAGGAGACGATCGACTACACCGACTCGATTTATTTGGAATTCGGCGCGGACGAGCACATCGAGGGCGTGGGCAATTCGGACGAGGTCAAGGACATCCGCAAGCGGGCGATTCAGGCCGGGCTTAAGCTGGTCGACTGCCCGATCCGCCATCTGGGCACCGAGCGCGCCCAGCAGATCTACTTTGAGATCGAGCAGGAGCTGGTGCGGCAGGGCGTCGAGCTGCTGTTCGGCTACGCCTGCGACGACCTGATTCTGGACGGCGACGTCTGCCGGGGCATCCGGGCGTCGGACAGAAGGGGAGAGAGCCTCGAGATCGAGGCCGGGCACACCATCATCGCGACCGGCCGCCGGGGCGCGGACTGGCTCGAGCGCCTGTGCGCCGCCCACCACATCGCACACAAGCCGGGCACAGTCGACATCGGCGTGCGCGTCGAGGTGCGCAACGAGGTCATGGAGATGGTCAACAACGTGCTCTACGAGTCCAAGCTGATCGGCTATCCCCAGCCCTTCAAGAACAAGGTGCGCACCTTCTGCCAGAATCCGGGCGGTTTCGTCAGTCAGGAGAACTACGACAACGACCTCGCCGTCGTCAACGGCCACTCCTACAAGGAGCGCAAGTCGAACAACACCAATCTGGCCATTCTGGTCTCCCACAACTTCTCGGAGCCCTTCAACCAGCCGATCGCCTACGCCCAGAAGGTGGGCGAGCTGACCAACATGCTGGGCGACGGCCACATTCTGGTGCAGCGCTTCGGCGACATTCTGGACGGCAAGCGCACCTGGGCGAAGGAGCTGTCCCACTCGAACGTCGTGCCCACCCTGCCGGACGCGGTCGCGGGCGACATCACCTCGGCCATGCCTTACCGCGCGATGGTCAACATCATCAACTTCATTCAGGCGGTCGACCACGTCGTGCCCGGCTTCGCCTCGACCGAGACCCTGCTGTACTCGCCCGAGCTCAAGTTTTACAGCAACCGGGTGCGGATGGACGCCGACTTCAACACCAATGTGCACGGCCTGCACTGCCTGGGCGACTCCTCCGGCTGGACGCGCGGCCTGATGATGGCTTCGGTCATGGGCGTGCTCATGGGAAGAAAACTGGTATAAAAAAGCGGAAAACGCGCTGCGGCTCACGGCCGCAGCGCGTTTTTTCAGCAATTCAGAAGATCGAGGGTGCAGGTCTGCGCGATGCTCTTGCGGATGGCCGCGCGGAGGGGCAGGACGGCCGGCGGGGAGACCGACAGCTCGTCGATGCCGATGGCGAGGAAGGTGGGGAGCAGGTCGAGGTCCGCGCCCAGCTCGCCGCAGATGCCGATCCAGATGCCGGCGGCGTGCGCCGCGTCGGCCGCCATCTTGAGCGCGCGGAGCACGGCCGGATGGTGGGGATCGAAGAACTTGCCGAGGTCGTTCGCCTGCCGGTCGCAGGCCAGCGTGTACTGGGTCAGGTCGTTCGTGCCGACCGAGAAGAAGTCGACCTCCTTGGCCAGCGCGTCCGCGATCAGGACGGCCGCCGGGGTCTCGATCATGATGCCGATCTCGGTGTCCTTGTTAAACGGGTCGCCCTCGGCGGCCAGCTCGGCCATGACCTTCTGGCAGGCGCGCTTGCACTCGCGCACCTCCCAGACCGAGGTGATCATCGGGAACATGATGGCCACCTTGCCGTAGGCCGACGCGCGGTAGAGGGCGCGGAGCTGGGTGCGGAAGACCTCGGGGCGGTTTAAGCAGATGCGGATGGCGCGCACGCCCATCGCGGGATTCTCTTCCTTCTTCATGTGGAAGTAATCGACCTGCTTGTCCGCGCCGATGTCGAGCGTGCGGATGA
>CAMEPU010000155.1 GCA_945932315.1 uncultured Clostridia bacterium | reverse complement strand
TTTCGAGCACGACCAGCCCGGCGGGCGCGGTCTGGATGTCGCCCCATTCATCGGTCAGGCACTCACGCACCGATTCGGGGTCCATCACGCCGTCCACAGACTGGGGATGGCGGAGGGAGACGCCCGCGAGCAGGGCGTACGAACCAGCCTCGTGGTCGGAGATGTGGCTCTGGGGCGCGATGACGACGCAGTCGCCCCGGCGGGTCTGGGACATGACGGCGCAGGCGTTGCCCTGGGTGCCCGAGGTCACGAACAACGCGGCCTCCTTGCCCAGCAGGTCGGCGGCGTACCGCTCGAGTTCCTGGATGGTCGGGTCGTCGTCAAAGACGTCGTCGCCGACGACGGCGTTGACCATCGCGTCGCGCATGGCCTGGGTCGGCTGGGTGACGGTGTCCGAGCGCAGATCAATCCATTTCATATCATTATCCTCCTGATGATGCAATATATTATAGGTAAAGCTCGCCCCAGCGGCCGCAGGGGACAAAGCCGATTTTACGGTAGAGCTCGGCCACGCCGTCGTAGCCCGCGATCAGGCGCGGGGTCTTGCCCAGCGCGCGGATGCGCCCGACGAGAAAGCGGCTCATGCGCGAACCGAGTCCCCGGTGGCGGAACTCCGGGAGGACGGCGACGGCCGCGATCGCACCGCAGGTCTCGTCCTGGGACAGGATGCTGCCGGTGGCGACCGGCTGGCCGTCCAGTATCAGCTGGTAGACCTCGGTGCAGCCGCGCGCCATGCGGCGGGTCAGGTCGTCCGCCCAGGGCCCGTACTGCAGGTGGGTGCGGTAGTATTCGTGGCTTTGCTGCAGCACCGAAAAGACGGCGGGCAGCTCGCCGGGCACGATGTCGCCGAAGCTTTCTTCGACCGGGCCGCCCCGGTATACCATATAATAGGAGCTGTCGGTGACGCCGCCCAGCCGGGCGTGGAGCTGGGCGCAGAGCTGCCAGTCCGAGTCGACCTCGTGAACGTCGTGTTCCTGCACGAGCACGGCGACCTCGTCCGCGTCGATGCGGGGATCGGCGCTGATGACCAGCACGCCCCGGCTCAGATAGAGCGCGCCCAGAGGCGATTCGCCGTCGCGCGCGAGCCAGAACCGGTGATCGGGGTCGGCGACGCCGTAGACCGTAAACGCGGTCAGGATTTTGGAGCCGAAGACCTGTTCGTGCCGGCACGCGGCGCGGAAGGCCTCGAGGTGGGAGAGAGAGAACGGAGCGATCATGACGCTGCCTCCTGAAACGAGATTACAAAGAAAAGACCGCCGACAGCTTCCATCGGCGGAGCTTTTTGCATTCAGTCATCCTTGCGGAGCTTGGAAAGATAGCGGTACACGCTGGCGGGGGAGCAGCAGAGCGCCTCGGCGACGTCCTTGACCGCGCCCTTAAGCAGGAAGACGCCGCGCGATTCGAGCACGCCGACGACCTCCATCTTCTCGTCCTGGGTCAGGCGGTCGGCCGCGACGTTCAGGTCGCGCAGCACGCTGGCGACCTCGCTGCCGGCCACGCCGCGCGGGGTGTGCTGGAAGCTCTCGGGCTCCTCGGGGAGAAGCTGGGTGGCCAGCCGCTGCTCATCAAAGAGGAAATTGGTCTCGACGAAGGCGTCCGGGTGGCACAGGCCCAGAATCGAATCGCTGAGGGCCTTGTACCGGCTGTCGTCGAAGTTGATGCAGAGCATACCGATGAGCGCGCCGGTCTCGTCCTTGATGAAAAAGGTCGAGGAGCGGAGCATCTTGCCGTCGGCCGAAACGCCGCGGTAGTGCACGCGGTAATCCGAGGTGAGGTAGCTGCGGTCGGCGATGATCTTGAGCGCGACATTGGTCAGCGGGGCGCCGATCTCGCGCCCGCTGATGTGGTTGTTGGCGATGGCCACAATGGAACAATCCTTATCGGTCAGATCGTGGAGCGCGACTTCATAGTCGGGGCCGAGCGCACGGCCAAGGAACTCGGTCAGCTTGCTGAATTGCTGCAGCAGTTGCGGACTCATAAGGGCGTCTCCTTTCCTGGAATGTCATTAAAATAAACAATATATAACAGAATTGAGCGCGGGGTTTTTGGAAGTCTTTCACAAGAATTATTATAAAGGAGGAATTCGCACTTGTAAAGTTATCTTATCAGGAAGAAAAAAAGTTATTGTGAGAAAACAGACAACAAAGGGGAAAGAAAAACGCCCAATAAACGCCAGTTTTTGGAGATATATTGGAGCAAAATGCCAGAGAATGAAAAATATGCACAAAAAAATCGGTTTCTCATTGTGAAAAAGGATGAGAAATTTTTCTCACATCGAAATGACCAAAAACAGGGGAGATTTATGTACATAATACATAAATTTTCAAGAAACGACTTAATTTTTGACAAAACCGCACAAAACCCCGTTGACAAAACTTTTTAACCGTAATAAAATAATTTCAAAAGGAGGTTTGTGAGCATGAAGAAAGTCATCTGCTCTTCGAACGCACCCTCCGCAATCGGCCCGTATTCGCAGGCCATCGTTGCAAATGGCATGTGCTATACTTCGGGCCAGCTTCCCATCGACCCGGCGACCGGCGCCTTCCCGGAAGGCATCGCCGAGCAGACCCGCCAGTCCCTCAAGAACGTCAAGGCCGTTCTTGCCGAGGCCAGCGTGGGCATGGACCGCGTCGTCAAGACCACGGTGTTCCTGAGCGACATGAACAACTTTGGCGCGATGAACGAGGTCTACGCGGAGTTCTTTGGTGAAGGCGGTTACCCGGCCCGCTCCGCGGTCGAGGTCGCCCGTCTGCCCAAGGATGCTCTGGTCGAAATCGAAGCGATTGCAGTTCTGTAAGCGTTCCTGAAGAGCCCGCGAGTTCCATTTCACAAAGCAGCCCCATGCAGTTAATAATACCGTCCGCCAGTCGGGAAGCCGATGACCGGGGTATCTCAAAATCTGGGCGGCGGGGAAGCCGTCCGTGACAAAAAATTTGGAGGTATTATTATGGCTAAAGAATATCCGCTGAACGTGCCCGCGCCGCATCACTTTTCCTTCGCGGTTCGCGACATTCCGAACGTAACGGTTGAGCAGCGTGAGCGCGCTCTGAAGGCGACCCATTATAATGAATTTGCATTCCCGTCCGGCATGCTGACCGTCGATATGCTGTCCGACTCCGGCACCACCGCCATGACCA
>CAMEPU010000154.1 GCA_945932315.1 uncultured Clostridia bacterium | reverse complement strand
GAGGCAGGGCATGAGCAGTGAGCTTCGGCGGCACATCTTTCTGACCGGGGCGCGGCAGGTGGGCAAATCGACCCTCCTGCGCGGGCTGATTCAGCGGCGCGGGCTCGACTGCGCGGGGTTTGAGACGCAGCCCTTCTATATCGGGGATGAGCGCCGCGGCTTCACGCTGCACGGCCGCGTGGATATGCCGCCGTATGCCAACGACTGCATCGTCTGCGTGCGCGTGGGCGAGCGGCGCAGTGTGCCGGTGCTGCCGGTCTTTGAGGAGAACGGCGTGGACATCCTGAAAAGGAGCCTTGAAAGCGAATCACCGTGGCTGCTGATGGACGAGCTGGGGCGGCTGGAGCGCGAGGCAGAGCGTTTTTGCGCGCAGGTGCTCGCATGCCTTGACTCAGGCAAGCGGGTGCTGGGCGTATTGCAGGCGTGCGACGCGCCGCTGGTGTGCGCCGTGCGCGCGCGGGAGGATGTGAGCGTGATGGAGGTCACGCAGGAGAACCGGGAGGTAGTGCTGGAAGCGCTTTGCCGGGCGCTGTGAATGACATAAATGCTCCGATTTTCAGCAGAAAATCGGAGCATTTTCATGAAATTAAAAGTCTGCCTCGCCGGCCTCATTTCCATCGGCCAGCGCCTTCGCGTAGCGCTCGGACATGATATCCGAGGAATACATGTACAGCACGTCGTTGAAGGAGACGACGGTTTTGATATCCTGCGTATCCTCGCCCCTCTTGAGCACGCGCAGCGCCTGCTCGAGCTGGGGCTTGGTGTAGTTGTACGGCGAGCGCATGAAGTGGTACAGCGGCGTGGGCGAGGGATACGTCTTGCAGTTGAAGCGAACCATCTGCGCGACGGTGCGGGCGAGATCCTTCTCCAGCACGAGCATGGCGATCATCGCGTAGTTGTTGGCCATGATCTCGTCGGAGTAGAAGTACTCGTCCTTGCTGCCCTTCACGCTCTTGATGTCCGCGCAGGCTTCGAGGTTGTGTACCTCGGCGAGCATCTCCTCAAGCTGCGGCTCCTCGGCCTCCAGCGCCTTGCGGGGCGTGAGCTGCGCCGCGCGGGAGCGCTCGCGGATGTACTCGGCCAGCAGTTCGCCGGGCTTGCGCTCCGGCTCGGGCGGGGCCTCCGGCTCCGGCTCGCTAGGCGGGAAGGGATCCTCGACCTCGGGCAGGGAGTCCATGTAGTCAAACAGATCGACGGTTCTGCCCTCGGCGGCGGCCTGCTGCGCGAGGTCGGGCACCCCGGCGGGCGTATCCGCGCCGCTTGGCACGCTTTCCGCGCACGCGGCGGGGACTGCTACGCCGGGGAGGGCTGTGCCGTCCATCACAGCCTGCGCGCGGGCGGCATACGCCGCCTTTTCCTCCTTGGGGTTGGAGTTGCGCTGCATGGCGGGGTCGTTGCGGTCGGAAAACTCATCGGTGATATCCTCCGGCCGAAGCTCGACCTCCTTGGAAAACCCCGGCTTGCGCCGTCCGAATAAAGACATGAAGCATCTTCCTTTCTGATGCAAAAGCAAAATCTGATGCAGAATAGCAAAAGTGGGAGGAACGTGAATTCCTCCCACAAGCATATCACGTTTGCCTCGCTTGAGCAAGCTCTCCCCGATGAAAAGCCGCGTATCGGATTTTCACCGGAAGCCTTTACTTAATCAGCCCAAGCTCCTCGAGCTTATCCGCGCAGTCAGCGAGATCGAACTTCTCGAGCGTCTCGCGGGTCGGGATGCCGGTCTCCTTGTCCCAGCCCATGGCGTCATACCACATATCCAGCGCCTTGGCGAAGTCCTCGCGGTCGAGCTTGACGGTGCCCTCCTCGAACGCCTTGAGATCGGGATCCTTGTCGAACACCCAGTCGCTGGGCTGGTCGTGATCCTGACGCAGGTTGGTGCTGCCCAGGTTCAGCTTGAAGGACACGGCGGTCATCACGCGCAGGAGCTGGGAGATGCGCTCGGAGTCGAACTCCAGGCTCTCGCGGGTGTAGTCCTCGCCGACGACGGCGCTCATGTACTTCGCGTCGAGGTCGAGGTCGCCGACGTAGTTGCGCTTCTTGCTGGTGGCGATGGTCATCGGGTACATCCAGTTGCACAGCGTCGCGGAGTCGTGCCACTGTTTGCCGTTGAAGGCCCACTTCGTCAGCTTGATCTTGTTCTCGTTGATGGGCGTGTAGGCCTTGGGCTTATCCACGCAGCCCTCGCCGAAGAAGCCCTCGAGCACCGGCTTGATGATCGCGTCAAACGGCGCGCCGGAGGAGACGAAGTTGATGAGGTGGTGAATCATGCAGTCGCGGTTGTACATCAGCGAGTAGATGGTGCCGCTCTGCCAACAGCTCTCCGGGCCATGGTGGCGCGGGTAGCCGTTGTGGCCGATGTTGAAGTTCTTGCCGTTGACGAAGTCGTAGAAGTTCTTGCCCGCGACGTTCTTGCTGGCGTCGTCCATGCCCCACTTCTCGTAGAGGCGGTAGGTGCCCAGGCCCAGGTCGGAGAAGGTGCCCTCCTTCATGGCGATGCGGCGATAGACCTCAAAGAGCCACTGCGGGTTGCCGGTCTCCATCAGATCCCACGGGATGGAATCCCACTCGGTCATGTCGGTGCCGCCCTTGGTGATGACGTCCTTGAGCACGCCGGTGGAGTAGGCCATGTTGAAGTCCTCGTAGAGGTTGCCGTAGTTGCACCACACGCCGTACTCATCCGCCGCGCGCGCGCCCGCGCCGCCGAGGATCATCTTGGCATCCTTCTCGTCCACGAAGTCATGCGTGCTCTTGACCTTCTCGCCGGTCGCCGGGTCAACGTGATCCGGATACCACTCGAGCATCTTGATGATCGGCATGCAGGTGTTGGAGACGTGGGTCGGCAGGTCGTAATCGGCCAGCGGATCCATCTCATACTCGGTGTAGCAGCGGACCGGGCAGGAGGAGCAGCCACCCTGCTTGACAGTGTACTTCTCCGCCACAGCGCCGAAGTCAAACACGCCCTTGTTGCAGCGCATCGCGGCGACGTTGATGACGCCGCTCGGCTGCTCGCCGGTATCGACCGGACCGTGCGGAGCCTTGTCCCAGGTCACGCCCGGGCCACCCTGCCAGCGGTTCTTGGTGGTAGCGGTATACTCGGACCAGGACTGCGGGACGGACGGCACGTTGTGGTTGTTGTTGCCGCCGAC
>CAMEPU010000153.1 GCA_945932315.1 uncultured Clostridia bacterium | reverse complement strand
GCCCAATCCGGCTGCCCGCCCGGCAGCGCAGCTTGCCGACTCGACCGCGCGCTCACGCGGCATGACCTACCGCTCGGCCGGGCTGTACGCACTGGCGTTCAAGAGCTACAACCGGCGCTTTCGGAATGAGAACAATTCCTTCGCCTGGCTGACCCGCGACCACGCGGTTGTCGATATGTTCTCTGCAGACGAAAAGTGCAACTTCATCTTTACGGCTGTCGGCTTTCGCGACCTGTTTTCGCTGGCCGACCGCTGCAACCGCCGCTCCTGCTTCCGCAAGACGCCGCATGAGCTGCCCCTGCTGCTCATCGCAGGCGATCAGGATCCGGTGGGCAATTACGGCAAAGGCGTGCGCCAGGTGGCCGGACTCTACAAGGCCGCCGGGCAAAAGGATCTGGACGTCATCTTCTATAAGGACTGCCGCCATGAGATTTTGAACGAACTGTGCCGACTCGACGTGTTCGCGGATATTTCCCGCTGGCTGGAAGGCAGATTGGGACAGTCGGGTCAGACCGAACAACCGTAAAATTAAAGGACATCCGAACGGATGTCCTTTTTGCTTACTTGCTCCACTGGGCGAGCTTGACGCCCTCCTCGAACTTCTCGTGGAAGCCGCGGACATTGGCCGCGATGTCGCCGCCGAACACAGCCGAACCCGCGACGATGACGTCCGCGCCCGCCGCGACGATCTCGGCGCAGTTGGTCAGCTTGGCGCCGCCGTCGATTTCCAGCTCGCAGGCGTAGCCGCCCTCCTGAATCGCCTTGCGCACGGCGCGGATCTTGTCCATGCACTCGGGGATGAAGCCCTGGCCGCCAAAGCCGGGCTCGACCGTCATGATGAGCACCATGTCGCACAGGGGCAGCAGCTCGATCATGGTCTCGACCGGGGTCTTGGGCTTGATGACGCAGGCCGCCTTGACGCCCGCCGCCCGGATCTTCTTGAGCTGTTCGGCGGTGTCGCCGTTCGACTCACAGTGGACGGTGATGATGTCCGAACCGGCCGCGATGAAATCATCGAGGTACTGGTCGGGGTCGGAGATCATCAGGTGTACGTCGAGCACCGCGTCGGTCGCCTTGCGCAGCGCCTTGACGACGGGCGCGCCGATCGTGATGTTGGGGACGAAGTGGCCGTCCATGACGTCGACATGGACGTACTCCGCGCCCGCGTCGACCGCGATTTTGATGTCACGCTCCAGATTCGCGAAATCCGCCGACAGGATCGACGGGGAAAGCTTGATCTGCATAACTCGTATTCCTCCCATATTGACGCACGCCCCGCCGGGGGGCGGCATAGTCTGAACATGCAGCGGCTCCGCGCGCAAAGGACGTCCCGGCCGCTTTCAGATATCGGGGGAGCCGCTTTTCAGACGGCTCCCTTTTGGTTTGATTATACACGATTTCCCGGCGAGATTCAATCCTATTCGGCCATATTACCGCTTGATTTCAGGTGTCGGAAAAGCTACAATAAAGTAGAATGAATGACCCAGCAAGAAATAAACCTATATAAAACAAAAGGAGATCGAAATGGCAGTTTTCCGTTGTTTTTCCGAAAAGCGCCCCGGCTTTGACGTCGAGGCAAAGAGCCTGTTCGACAGCCTGCACGGCCTGCTCGAGATCGAGGGCCTGACCGGCGTGCGCTATCTGTGCCGCTATGACGTCGAGGGTCTCGACCCCGCCGCCTATGAGCAGGCCAAGCGCATCGTTTTCTCCGAGCCGATGGCTGACGTGTGCTACGACGAGACCTTCCCGGCCTCTGCGGGCGAGCACACCGTCCTGGCCGTCGAGTCCCTGCCCGGTCAGTTTGACCAGCGCGCCGACTCCTGCGCCCAGTGCATCCAGCTGCTGGCGGGCGGCGAGCGCCCGACCGTCGTCTGCGCCAAGGTCTATGTCCTCGAGGGCAAGCTGACCGCAGATGACATGGACAAGATCCGCGGCTACCTCATCAACCCGGTCGACACCCGTGAGGCGTCCGCCGAAAAACCGGCCACCCTCAAGATGGTCTATGACATCCCGCAGGAGGTCGCCACCATCGAAGGCTTTACCGGCATGGACGAGGCGGCGCTCGAGAACATGCTCAAGACCATGGGTCTGGCGATGGACCTCGACGATCTCAAGTTCCTGCAGAACTACTACCGGAATGATGAGCACCGCGACCCCACCGTCACCGAGGTCCGCATGGTAGACACCTACTGGTCTGATCACTGCCGTCACACCACGTTCTCCACTGAGATCGACAACGTCACCTTCGAGGACCCGATGGTGCAGGAGGCGTTCGACGCCTATAAGGCCGGCCGCGTCGAGGTTTACGGCGAGGAGAAGGCCGCTGCCCGCCCGGTCACCCTGATGGACATCGCGACCTGCGCGGTCAAGGTGCTCAAAAAGCGCGGCTATCTCAAGAACATCGATGAGTCCGAGGAGATCAACGCCTGCTCGATCAAGGTCAAGGTCAAGGTTGACGACCATGACGAGGACTGGCTCCTGATGTTCAAGAACGAGACTCACAACCACCCGACCGAGATCGAGCCCTTCGGCGGCGCGGCCACCTGTCTGGGCGGCGCGATCCGCGACCCGCTCTCCGGCCGTTCCTACGTCTATCAGGCGATGCGCGTCACCGGCGCGGGCGACCCGACCGTTCCGCTGAGCGAGACCCTGGAGCACAAACTGCCCCAGCGCAAGCTCTGCGTCACCGCCGCTGCCGGTTACTCGTCCTACGGCAACCAGATCGGTCTCGCGACCGGCATGGTGCATGAGTTCTACCACCCGGGCTATGTCGCCAAGCGCATGGAGATCGGCGCGGTTGTCGGCGCGGCCCCCATTGAAAACGTCATCCGCGAAGTCCCCGATCCGGGCGATATCGTCATCCTGCTCGGCGGCAAGACCGGCCGCGACGGCTGCGGCGGTGCGACCGGCTCCTCCAAGAGCCATACCGAGGAATCCCTCGAGACCTGCGGCGCCGAGGTGCAGAAGGGCAACCCGCCCGAGGAGCGCAAGATCCAGCGCCTGTTCCGCAACCCCGAGGTCACCCGCATGATCCGCCGCTGCAACGACTTCGGCGCGGGCGGCGTGTCGGTGGCCATCGGCGAGCTGGCCGACGGCCTGTATATCGACCTGAACAAGGTCACCAAAAAGTATGAGGGCCTGGACGGCACCGAGCTGGCCATCAGCGAGAGCCAGGAGCGCATGGCCGTGGCTCTGGCCCCGGAGGACGTGGACCGCTTTATCGCCCTGGCCAACGAGGAAAACCTGGAGGCTACCCCCG
>CAMEPU010000152.1 GCA_945932315.1 uncultured Clostridia bacterium | reverse complement strand
AAAAACTCGGAAAGCTAGAAGCGAGTAGTTAGATTGTTCAGTTTTGAGGGTGCAAGAATCCCGAAGGAACCCCTGAAAGAGCGACACCGTGTGATGTGTGCTGAGGCAGGAAAACGGTTCCGAAAAACATTCGCGGCAAGCCGCGAATTACAATTAGTGCGTGTTTATGGTGATGAGGGTACACCTGTTCCCATTCCGAACACAGTAGTTAAGCTCATTAACGGTGACAATACTTGGCTGGCGACGGCCCGGGAAGATAACACAACGCGCACACAACGAAGGACGATCTAACAGATCGTCCTTTTTGATTTGCAAAAGCCCGCGCTTCAGCACGGGCACTGAGACTGCCGATAAAGCGTTTTTTAGCGCCAAGGCCGCTCCGACGAACAGGGGGATGGTCTGGAAGGGGGGCGGCAAGCCCCCGCTTCCGGGATCCAATCATCGGATTTTCAAACAAATTGAAGTTTGAAAATCCGGACTCAGCTTGGCGAAAAGTTTATTTCGCCAAGCTGAGCATGCTCAGCACGGCGCTGCGCAGGCTGTCCTCGATGACCGCGCCGACCTGTGCGCCGACGATTTCACCGTCCGCGTTGATGAGCGCGGTGGCCGGGATCGAGCGGATGCCGTAGGTGTCCGCCGCGTCCATCGCGGTGTCGTAATAGACCGGGAAGGTGTAGCCATTCTGTGCGATGAACGCGGACACGCCTTCCACCGTTTCGCGCGCGCCGTCGGTCAGGTTGACCATCAGAAACGCGACCTCGCCGCCGTATTCCTGATACACCGCGTCAAAACCGGGCAGCTCGCTCTTGCACGGGCCGCACCATGTCGCCCAGAAATTGAGTACAACCGGCTGCCCGGCGAAGTCGGAGAGGTGCACCGCGTTGCCGTCCGCGTCATAAACCGTGAAATCGGGCGCGACGACCGGTTCTTCATCCGTTGGTTCGGGTTCCATTGAGCCGGCGGCCTCGTCCACAACCTCGATCTTATTCACGATCTCACCGCCGTAGTTGTCCACAAGCTTGGGATAAATGACGACACCGAGCACCAGAATGACCGCCAGAAAGACGGCGACACCCAAAAATCCTTTGTTTCGCATGATTTTCCTCCGTTACGCCAGAACCGCGAGCAGGGCATCGAGCAGCCCCAGCATCATGCAGACGCCGGTGACGATCAGAAAGCCGCCCGCGATGCGGTTTAAGATTTTATAGTGCCGCTTGACGGCGTCAAACGCGCCCTTGAGCCGGGCGACGAGCAGGGCGCTCAGCAGCAGGGGGAGCCCCATGCCCAGCGAATAGACCAGCAGGAGGAGCGCGCCGAGCGCGGCCGAGCCCCGGCTGGACGCGAGCGCGAGCGCGCTGCCCAGAAAGGCGCCCACGCACGGGGTCAGGCTGACCGAAAAGACCATGCCGAACAGGAAGCAGCTGAGCATGCTCACATTTTTCTGAAAGCCGGACGCGCCCCGGAACAGGGGCAGGGGGACGATCTCGAGGAAGGACAGGCCGAACAGGACGACCAGCCCGCCGCAGATCAGATTGAGCGCCCGCTGCCAGCGGGAGAACAGCGCGCCGACCGCGCCCACGCCCACACCGAGCAGGATGAACACGAGCGAAAAGCCGAGCACGAACAGTCCGGCGTGCACGAGCGTGCGCCGGTCGTCCTGTCCGCCGTCGGCGTCCCCTGCGAAATAGGCCAGGTAGACGGGCAGCAGGGGCAGAAAGCAGGGGGAGAGGAAGGAGATCAGCCCCTCCACAAAGGTGATCAGATATAACATGAAGTCCTCCAAAGACCGGGCGGCGCGTCACCCGGCGAAGCGGTCATCGGCCGGATCGTCGTTCCAGATGTATTCGATGTGTTCGGCGATTTCCCCGGCCCGCGCGCGGCCGAAGCGGTCGCTGACAAAGCCGAGGGTCATGTCCATCCCGGCGGAAACGCCCGACGAGGTGTAGTATTTCCCGTCGACGACCCAGCGCGCGCGGTCGATCCAATCCACATCCGAGGGGATGGATTTGACCCAGGACAGCGCTTTTTTGTTGGACGTCGCCTTTTTGCCGTCCAGAGCGCCGCACGCGGCCAGCAGCGCCGAGCCGGTGCAGACCGAAAGACACCAGATCGCCCGGTCGGCCAGCGCCCGGAGCGCGGACAGGAAGGCGGCGTCGTGCACGAGCGGCCGGGTGCCCCGCCCGCCCGGGAGCACCAGAATTCCAGACGGATCCGCCTGGGAGACCGGTTCGGTGAGCACTTTGACCCCCTGCGCGTTGGTTATGATGCCGCCCGACAGGGAATAATAGCAAAGGCGGCAGGAGTCGATCCGGCCCAGAATCTCGACCGGGCCGAAAATATCGAGCGTTTCAAAGCCGTCAAACAGCAGAATGTTCAGATCCATCCGTTTATCTCCTGCGATGATAAAGTGTATATGCGTATTTTATCACAGAACAGGGAGAGCGTCCACCGGGTGCGCCCGCCGCGAAAATTTTGTTTCCCCGGCGGGAAAAGGGCTAATTTGCCGAAATCAGACCGAAAAAATTATCGAAAAACTTACACTTTGAGACATTTACATTCGGGGGTTCAGTGAGTATAATAGAAACATTATAGAATCTGGAAAAGAATTTTGTAAAAGGAGATTGTAAGTATGGCCTATTATTTCAGCGAGCCGTCGCGCACCTTCAGCGAATATCTGCTCGTCCCTGGTTACTCCTCCGCCGAGTGCATGCCGGCGAACGTCAGCCTGCGCACTCCCATCGTCAAGTATAAGAAGGGCGAGGATTCCGCGCTCTACGCCAATATCCCGCTGGTTTCCGCGATCATGCAGGCGGTTTCGGACGACCGCATGGCAGTCGCGCTGGCCCAGGAGGGCGGCATTTCGTTCATCTACGGCTCCCAGACCATCGAGCAGGAGGCCGCCATGGTCGCCCGCGTCAAGGCGTACAAGGCCGGCTTCATCGTCTCCGATTCCAATATCAAGCCCGACCAGACCCTGGGCGACATCCTTGAGCTCAAGAAGCAGACCGGCCACTCGACCGTCGCCGTCACCGAGGACGGCACCGCGACCGGCAAGCTGCTCGGCATCGTCACCAGCCGCGATTACCGCATCTCCCGCATGGAGCTGACCGAGAAGGTCGAGACCTTCATGACCCCCTTTGAGAAGCTGATCACCGCCCCGGCGGACACCACCCTCAAGGAGTGCAACAACATCATCTGGGACCACAAGCTGAACGCCCTGCCGCTGGTGGACGAGAATCAGCATCTGGTCTACATGGTATTCCGCAAGGACTACGACTCCCACAAGAAGAACACCCTCGAGCTGCTGGACAGCGACAAGCGCTACGTGGTCGGCGCCGGCATCAACACCCGCGACT
>CAMEPU010000151.1 GCA_945932315.1 uncultured Clostridia bacterium | reverse complement strand
TTCCTCCAACCTGTCTCAGGAGGAGATCGACAAGGCCATGCGCGAGGCCGAGCAGTTCGCTGCAGAGGATAAGAAGCGTAAGGACGAGGTCGACACCCGCAACAACGCCGAGCAGCTGGTATTCCAGTCCGAGAAGGCGATGAACGAGCTGGGCGACAAGCTGGACGCGGGTGAGAAGGCCGCTGTTCAGGCCGAGATCGACAAGGTCAAGGAAGCGCTGAAGGGCACCGACGCCGAGATGATCAAGGCGGCTTCCGAGAGCCTGTCCAAGAAGTTCGGCGAGATCGCGCAGAAGATTTACGCGCAGCAGGCGCCGCAGGGCGACCCGAACGCTGCCGGCTTCGGCGGCGCGCAGGGCGGCGCACAGTCCGGCCCGCAGGGCGATTTCGTTGACGCCGACTTCACCGAGGTAGACGACAACAACAAGTGATTCTGAACGGAATTCAGGCGCGCCCGACCGGCGCGCCTCATCCGTGTTTCGAGGTATAAGCAATGGCTGATAAAAGAGATTATTACGAGGTGCTTGGCGTAGAAAAGGGCGCGTCCGACGACGAGATCAAGAAGGCGCACCGCCGTCTCGCCAAGAAGTACCACCCCGATCTGAACAAGGATAACCCGGAGGCAGCCGAGAAGTTCAAGGAGCTCAACGAGGCCTACGAGGTGCTCTCCGACAAGGAGAAACGCGCCAAGTACGACCAGTTCGGCTTCGCGGGCGTCGATCCCAACTACGGCGGCGGCGCGGGCGGCTTCGGCGGCGGCTTTGACATGGGCGATCTGGGCGACATCTTCGGCTCGATGTTCGGCGGCTTCGGCGGCTCGTCCCGCTCCCGCCGCAACGCGCCCCAGCGCGGCGAGACCCTGCAGCAGCACGTCGTCCTCTCCTTTGAGGAGGCCGCGTTCGGCTGCGAAAAGGAGATCTCGGTCACCCGCTATGAGAACTGCGAGAGCTGCGGCGGCACGGGCGCGGCGGCCGGCTCGTCCCCTGAGACCTGCTCCTACTGCCGGGGCTCCGGTCAGGTCACCCAGACCCAGCGCACCCCGCTCGGCATGTTCCAGACCTCGGCGCCCTGTCCGCAGTGTCAGGGCACGGGCAAGATCATCCGCAACCCCTGTAAGAAGTGCGGCGGCGTGGGCAAGCAGCGCCGCAACCGCACCCTGAAGGTCAACATCCCCGCCGGTATCGACGACGGCCAGTCCATCCGCCTGAGCGGTCAGGGCGGCGCGGGCGTCAACGGCGGCCCGAGCGGCGACGTCATCGTCACCGTCTCCATCCGTCCCCATCCGATCTTCACCCGCGACGGCAGCGACGTCATCTGCGAGATCCCGATCTCGTTCACGCAGGCGGCGCTGGGCGACACCCTGCAGGTGCCCACCATCGACGGTAAGATCGAATACAACATCCCCGAGGGCACCCAGACCGGCACGGTCTTCCGGATGCGCGGCAAGGGCATTCAGAATGTCAACGGCCGCGGCCGCGGCGACCAGTACGTCCGCGTCAACATCGAGGTTCCCAAGAACCTGACCCACAAGCAGAAAGAGCTGCTGCGCGAGTTTGAAAACTCGACCACCGATGAGAATCAGGTCCAGCGCAAGGGCTTCTGGGATAAGGTCAAGCAGGCTTTCAACAAAGAATGATCAAAACGCTGTATGCATTTCGCATACAGCGTTTTTTTGCAGATTCCACAAAAAACGGCGCTGATTTTTTCCTTTCGAAAACACGGTTCTGAAAAAGTTGGCTCGACAACCGTCAAGAATCGTGCTAAAATATCATCGTACTTTAGCACATTAGCAACTCCAAAAAAGTTCGGAAGGTTTGCGAAAATGAAGATAATTGTCTGTATGAAACAGGTTCCAGCGACCACAAAAGTCGAAATTGACGAGGAAACCGGAACGCTCAAACGCACGAGCGCCGACTCGCGCACCAACCCCTTTGACCTCTTCGCGCTCGAGTGCGCGCTCCGCATCCGCGAGCAGGTCGGCGGCACAGTCACCGTGCTGACCATGGGCCCGCAGCAGGCCGAGTCCATGATCCGCGACGCCTATATGATGGGCGCAGACGACGCCGTCATCCTGTCCGACCGCAAATTCGCGGGTTCGGACGTGCTGGCCACCTCGCACACCCTCTCGCAGGGCATCCGCCTGCTGGGCGGCGCCGACCTCATCATCTGCGGCAAGCAGACCACGGACGGCGACACCGCGCAGATCGGCCCGGCGATCGCCGAGCACCTCCACCTGCCCCATGCGGCCTGGGTCGGCGCGATCGAGTCGGTCTCCGACACCACCATCCGCGTCCGGCAGGATCTCTCAAGCGAATTCCAGGTGTCCGAAATGGACTTCCCCTGCCTCATCACGGTCGATAAGGACATCTGCGTGCCCCGCCTGCCCTCCTACCGCCGCAAGGCTGCCGCGTATGAAAAGCCGATTCAGGTCTATTCCTGCGCCGATCTGCCCGAGCCCGATCTGACCCGGTTTGGTCTGGTCGGCTCGCCGACCACGGTCGAGCGCATCTTCCCGCCCCCGTCCGGCGCGGGCAGCGTCACGCTGGAAGGCTCGCCCGCCGAAAAGACCGACCAGCTTTTCTCCCTGCTGGCCGCGGCCAAATATTTCTGAGGAGGGGGATCGAAGATGGAATTTCTGAAATTTGACATGTCGCGGTGTGATCTCTGCGGCAAATGTATTGAAAACTGCCCCTTCGGCGCGCTGACCATGGAGAGCAGCGGCATCGCGGTCAACGAGAAGTGCCGCATGTGCTCGGTCTGTGTCAAGGGCTGCCCCCAGCGTGCCATCCGCTTCGAGCAGAAGGCGCGCTCGGTCGACAAGTCCCGGTGGCAGGGCATTCTGGTCTACGCCGAGCTCGAAAACAGCAGGGTGCATCCGGTTGTCTACGAGCTGATCGGCGAAGCCCGCCGTCTGGCGGCCGTCGTCGGCTACGACGTGCGTTGCGTCATGATCGGCGCGGAAGGCGTCCGCGCCGAGGCCGAAAAGCTCCTGCCCTACGGCGTGAGCGAGGTCTTTGTCTATGAGCACGCGGGCTTCGCGGGCTTCAAGGCCGACTGCTATTCGGACGCGATCGCCGACTGCATCTCGACCAACAAGCCGTCCTGCGTCCTGATCGGCGCAACCGCCTGCGGCCGTTCGCTGGCGCCCCGCCTGACGACCCGCTTCCACACCGGCCTGACCGCCGACTGCACCGAGCTGCAGATGAAGGAAAACACCGATCTCGTCCAGATCCGCCCGGCGTTCGGCGGCAACATCATGGCGCAGATCGTCATCACCCAGTCCCGTCCCCAGTTCGCCACCGTGCGCTACAAGGTCATGGACAAGGCCAAGAAGGTCGCGCACCCGACCGGCAAGATCA
>CAMEPU010000150.1 GCA_945932315.1 uncultured Clostridia bacterium | reverse complement strand
ACGCCGCACTCGCGGAACAGGTTGCCCAGCATCAGCATGCCGATCAGCGGAGCGGTATCCGGGATCAGCAGGATGACCAGAATGGCGACGACGATCGGGAAGATGATCTTCTCGGTCTTGGAGACCTCGCGGAGCTGAACCATCTTGATCTTGCGCTCCTTCTCGGTGGTCAGCAGACGCATAAGCGGGGGCTGGATCATCGGGATCAGCGCCATGTAGGAGTACGCCGCAATCGCGATCGCAGGCAGGTAATCCTTGGCCAGCTTGGAGGCGGTCAGGATGGCGGTCGGGCCGTCAGCGCCGCCGATGACGCCGATCGCAGCGGCGACCGAGGGATCAAAGCCCAGCGCGAGCGCAACCAGGAACGCGGTGAAAATACCGAACTGCGCGGCTGCGCCGAGCAGCAGGGAAGAGGGGCGGGCGATCAGCGGGCCGAAGTCGGTCATCGCGCCGATGCCCAGGAAGATGATGGACGGATAGATCGCGTGCTCTACGCCGAAGTAGAAGTAGTAGAACAGGCCGCCCTCATCGAGAATGCCGGTCAGCGGGAAGTTTGCCATCAGCATGCCAAACGCGATCGGGACGAGCAGCAGGGGCTCGAACTTCTTGCCGATGCCCAGATAGAGCAGCAGGCAGGCGATGCCAATCATAATCAGGTTTCTGGGATCCTCCGCGAACGCGGCGAAGCCGGATTCGCTCAGGATCTTACCCAGAACACCAAAGAAGGAGAATTCCATCGGTGTTCCTCCTTAAGCCAGCGTGCAGAGCACGGAGCCGGTCTCGACAGTCGCGCCCTTGGTGACGCATACAGAGGTGACGGTGCCGTCCTTGGGCGCGCAGATCTCGTTTTCCATCTTCATCGCCTCGAGGATGAAGAGGACGTCGCCGGACTTGACCGCCTGGCCGTTCGAGACCTTGACCTGCAGAATATTGCCGGGCATCGGAGCGGAAACGGGATCGCCGGCGCCGGCCGGAGCGGCAGGAGCAGCGGGCGCAGCAGCCGGGGCAGCCGCCGGTGCGGCCGGAGCGGCAGCGGGTGCGGGAGCAGCGGCAACCGGAGCGGCGGGACCCGCGTAAACAGCGGTAGCCTGGCCCTTCTCGACCTCTACCTCAAATTTCTTGCCATTTAAAGTGACAACATACTTCATGTTGATTCATCCCCCTATCTTACAGAGCCTTGATTTTCTTGAAGACCAGCTCGGAGAGCGGAATGCCGGTCTCGTCGCTGACGATGGCCATGATGCAGGCCGCAGTTTTCTCATCGACGTCGATCAGAGCGACCTCACCGCCGTAAACGCCGCCGGCCGGGGCCGCCGGAGCGGCAGCGGGCGCGGGAGCAGGCGCGGAAACAGCGGGCGCCGCCGGCTGCTTCTTCGCGAGGATCATTGCCAGCACTTTCGATACGACAACGATCGCGCCCCAAAGCAGAGCCAGCATCATAAAAACGATCGCAAAGCCGGAAACCGCGATGATGAGAGCAGTAACGACAGACATAGTTACTTGACCTCCTCGATGGTGTACGAGGTCTTCAGCGCGCGCTTCAGCTCGCGCTTCTCAAAGAACTGCTCCGCCTGCTGCGGGAAGGCAATGTAAGACAGGACGTCGAGATCGCTCTTGGCGGTATCGCCCAGATGCGCCTTGGCTTCCTCGAACTCGGGGGCGATGGACTCGGCGTAGCGGCCGGTGATCGGCTTCTCGTCGCCCAGAACCTTCTTGACCAGCTCGGGGTTGATCTCACCGGGAGGCGTGCCGTACTCGCCGCGGATATAGCTCTTGACTTCCTTGCCGATGTTCTTGTAGCGCTCGCCCAGCAGAACATTGACGGTGGCCTGAACGCCGACCATCTGGCTCATGGGAGTGACAAGCGGGGGATAGCCCAGATCGGCGCGCACGCGGGGAGTCTCCTCCAGAACCTCATCCAGACGGTCGATGGCGTTCTGCGCCTTCAGCTGTGCCATCAGGTTGGACAGCATGCCGCCCGGAATCTGGTAGCTCAGCGCGTCCGCCTTGACGGACAGAACGGTCTGGTCAAAGGTGCCGTTGTCGACGAACTTCTTCTTGACAGGCGCGAAGAAGTCGTTGATCTGCTTGAGAACATCGTACTTGACGCCGCAGTCGTAGCCCATCTGGGACAGGGTGTAAACCAGCGGCTCGGTCGCGGGCTGCGCGGTGCCGCCGCCGAAGTTGGAGATCGCGGTGTCGATGCCGTCAGCGCCGGCCTCGGCAGCCTTCAGCAGGGTCATGAAGCCCAGACCGGTGGTCTGATGGGTGTGTACGAAGATCGGGATCTTGATCGCAGCCTTGAGGGCGGTGACCAGATCAAAGCACTCCTTGGGGCTCATGATGCCGGCCATATCCTTGATGCACAGGGACTGGCAGCCCATCGCTTCGATCTGCTTGCCCAGCTTGACATAGAGATCGAGGTTGTGGATGGGGGACAGGGTGTAGCAAATGGTACCCTGGGCGTGGCCGCCGGCCTTGAGGCACTCGTCGACCGCGGTCTCGATGTTGCGCAGGTCGTTGAGCGCGTCGAAGATACGGATGATATCCATGCCGTTCTCGACCGCAGCGCGGACGAAGCGGCGGACGGTATCATCCGAATAGTGGCGGTAGCCGAGGATGTTCTGACCACGCAGCAGCATCTGCAGCTTGGTGTTCTTGAGGTGGGATTTGATCGTGCGCAGGCGCTCCCACGGATCTTCATCCAGGTAACGCAGGCAGGAGTCAAAGGTAGCGCCGCCCCAGCACTCCACGGAATAGTAACCGGCCTTGTCAATGGTGTCGAGAATATCGACAAAATCAGACATCGGCATACGGGTTGCCATCAGGGACTGGTTCGCGTCGCGCAGCACAGTTTCAGTAATGTGCAGTTGCATCGGGCTTACATCTCCTTTTCTTTGTTTGCGGGATTCTTCCAAACTACTATCGTTGGTGACGGATATCCGATATACCCGTTCACTTGTTCACCCACTTTATCATAGCACACAAAATAGAAAACGCAAATAAAAAATTGTGATACAAATGGTAAAGAAAAGAAGTTTTTCCATAGCCGGAAACCGAATGGTGAACTCTTTTTCATATCTTGATTCGGTTTTGGAAAATTTGCGTTTTTCTTTGCCTGACGTCTTGTCAGAACCGGCTGTGTGGCGGATGACGAGGAAATATGCGGTTGACAAGGCGTTTCAGTTGGGGTATCCTAGAATAACGGCATAATAAAATATAGAAGGAAAATGCCCCCGTAGCTCAGTCGTATAGAGCGACCGCCTCCTAAGAGAACGAAGATCAGACACCTTTGGGGGCGGACCCTACCTTAAAATTTCATATATGTCTCCGTAGCTCAGCAGGATAGAGCATCCGCCTCCTAAGGTTGCGTTACAACGGCCA
>CAMEPU010000149.1 GCA_945932315.1 uncultured Clostridia bacterium | reverse complement strand
CGTCGACATCCCGATGATCGAAAAGGGCAAGGAGAATCAGGACGACACCCAGATTTTCGGCACCCTTCCGATGGGCATCGTCGTCGCGGGCGAGACCGTCGTCACGGTCTGCCTGCAGGACACCATCATCCTGCGGTCGATCGCGGAGAATAAGGTCAAGGGCATCCACACCGCCCTGCGCACCCGTTTCGTCCTGCAGATCCTGCTGCGCAACGCGGCCATGTTCCTGCGCAACCTGCGCATGATCGAGCGCGACTTTACCAAGATCGAGCGCCGTCTGTACGATTCACAGCGCAACTCTGAGCTCATCCAGCTGCTCGGCCTGTCCAAGTCGCTGGTTTACTTCTCGGCTTCCCTGAAGGCCAACGAGGTCACGATGGAGAAAATCCTGCGCGGCCGCGTGCTCAAGCTCTACGAGGACGACCGCGACCTGCTCGAGGACGCCCTGATCGAGATCCGTCAGGCCATCGAGATGGCCAGCATCTATTCGTCCATCCTGTCGGGCACCATGGACGCCTACGCTTCGGTCGTCTCCAACAATCTGAACATCATCATGAAGGTTCTGGCCGTCGTGACCATCATCATGACCATCCCGAACATCATTTTCGGCTTCTACGGTATGAACATCGGCACGGGCGAGGCCATCCCCTTCGCCGCGTTCTGGTGGGCGCCGACCTTGCTCGCGATCGTGAGCTGCGTCGTCGCCTGGGTCATCCTGAAGCGCAAGAATCTCACATAAAAATACTGCGAAATGATCAAAGTCACCCTGTTTGGGTGACTTTTTTTCGTAAGCGGGTCGGCGCGGAAGCTGTTTTTGTCGTTTCCGGCCGGGGCTTCACCGAATTTACACGGTTTTTACACAAGACACCCGCCATGCGTTCACAGAGGAGGGATAGACTGTCAACTGTAAAAAACATCCAGAAGGAGGGAAGCCCATGCGGCCGCAGCCACGACATGAGCTCAAGCATGAGATTTCCTACGGCGATTACGAGGCCCTGCGGCGCAGGCTTGCGCCCGTCATGGCGCGGGATCCGCACACCGGGCCGAACGGCCTGTATGAAATCCACAGCTTGTACTTCGACAACTTCGCGGACGCCGCGCTGCGCGAAAAGATAGACGGCGCGCCCGCGCGCGAAAAGTTCCGCATCCGCTATTATAACAACGACCTGTCCGTGATCCACCTCGAAAAAAAGTGCAAAGCGCGCGACCTGACCACCAAGTATTCCGCGCCGCTGACCGAAGCGCAGGTGCGCGCCCTGCTCGCCGGGGACACCGGCTGGATGCGGTCGAGCGAGCACGGCCTCGTCCGCGAGCTGCACGCCAAAATGCAGACCGAGCTGCTCCGCCCGCGCCGGACCGTCGATTATATCCGCGAGCCCTTTACCTATGGCCCGGGAAATGTGCGCATCACCTTCGACCGCGCGGTCAGCGCGGGGCCGGCCGACGAGCGCTTCCTCGCACCCCACACCGACGTGCCAGCCGACGTGCGCGGCCTCGTCGTCCTCGAGGTCAAATATGACCGTTTTCTGCCCGGCCATCTGGCAGGTCTGCTCCAATTGGGCGACCGCCCCCGGCAGAGCTATTCCAAGTATGAAAAATGCCGAACGTTTTATTAAAGTATAAGGAGACCCAACCATGACCTTCAATGACATCTTCAAATCGAGCTTCCTCGAGAGCGTCACGTCCTTCTCGCTCGTGGACACCGTGCTCGCGCTGTTTATCGCGCTGGCGCTCGGCCTGTTCATCGCCCTCATCTATCAGAAAACCTTCCGCGGCGTGCTCTATTCGCCCGGTTTCGCCGTGTCGCTCGTCGGCATGTGCATGATCACGACGCTGGTCATTCTGGCCGTCACCTCGAACGTCGTGCTCTCCCTCGGCATGGTGGGCGCGCTGTCCATCGTCCGCTTCCGCACGGCGATCAAGGAACCCCTCGACATCGTCTACCTGTTCTGGGCGATGGCTGCGGGCATCGTCACGGGCGCGGGCCTGTTCCCGATGGCGATCGTGGGCTCGGCCGTCATCGGTGTGGTGCTCGTGATCTTCGCCAACCGCAAGCAGGGCTATGACCCCTACCTGCTCATCCTGAATTGCGAGAGCGACGAGAGCGAGCAGGCCGCGCTGGCCGCGATCGGCCAGAAGTACGTCGTCAAGTCCAAGACCGTCGGCCCCGAGGGCATTGAAGTCACGGCCGAGGTACGGCTGCCCGATATGACCATCGCGTTTGTCAACAAGCTCGCCGCGCTCGCGGGCGTGCGCTCGGCCGTCCTCGTCAGCTACAACGGCGATTACCTCGCATAAAACGGGGGGACAGCTATGATTTCCAGCAAAAAGCTGCCCGGCCTGACGGCCTGGCTGCTCGTGCTCGCGCTGGCGGCCGCTTTCCTGTTCCCATCGGCCCTGGGCGCGGCGGACGGCACGAATATGGCCTATGAGCAGACCGTTTTCGGGCAGGAGCTGCTCCATGTGGATATTGTGGTTGATGAGAACGACTGGAACGACCTGCTTGAGCATGCGATCGACGAGGAATATATCAGCGCGGCCGTCGTCATCAACAACGAAAAGTACGCGAACGTCGGCATCCGCGCCAAGGGCAACACCAGCCTGTCCCAGGTGGCGGCTTCGGACTCCGACCGCTTCAGCTTCAAGATCAAGTTTGACGAATACGAAACAGGCGGGAACTGCGACGGCCTGCGCATGCTTGTGCTCAACAATCTGATGGGCGACGCGAGCTATCTCAAGGAGTACCTGACCTACGATATGTTCGCCTATCTGAACGCGGATGCGTCCCTGTACACGATGGCGCGGGTGACCGTCAACGGCGAGCCCTGGGGCATCTATCTGGCGCTCGAGCCGGTGGACGAGACCATGCTGCTGCGCACGAGCGGCTCGGCCGGCGCGCTGTACAAGCCCGATTCGATGGATATGGGCGACAAGGGCGGCGGCGGGCAGCCCCGAATGCCCGACGATGCGGATTTTGAAGCCATGCGGGAGGAAATGGAAGAAAAGCGCGCCCAAATGCAGGAGCAGGGCGGATTTGACCCATCCATGATGCAGAAGGACTTCGGCGGCGGAAAGGGCGGCTTCGGCGAAGCGTCGGGCGGCGCCGATCTCAACTACATCGACGACGACCCCGACAGCTATTCGTCCATCTGGGAGGGCGCCAAGACCGACACGACCGACGCCGACCACGCCCGGGTGGTCGAAGCGCTCCGGCACATCTGTGCGGGCGAGGATCTCGAACAGTATCTGGACGTCGACAACATGCTCCGCTACATGGCGGTGCAGACCTTCGTCGTCAATCTCGATTCGCTGACCGGATCCATGGCGCACAACTATTATCTCTCGGAAAACGGCGGCAGGCTGAACCTTCTGCCCTGGGACTAC
>CAMEPU010000148.1 GCA_945932315.1 uncultured Clostridia bacterium | reverse complement strand
TCCGAGGACGAGGGCATGATCGCTGCCGTCCGCGAGGGCGTGCTCACTATGAGCAAGCTCGAGGCCATGACCGCGGTCTGCTCGGTCGGCATCGACATGGTCGCCGTCCCGGGCGATACCACGGCAGAGGTCATCTCGGGTCTGATCGCGGATGAGATCGCCATCGGCGTGGTCAACAACAAGACCACCGCCGTCCGCGTCATCCCGGCGGTCGGCAAGGGCGTCGGCGAGGAGGTCGAGTTCGGCGGCCTGCTCGGCTCCGCACCCATCATGCCGATCTCCGACCGTTCGCCCGCCAAGTTCATCAACCGCGGCGGCCGCATTCCTGCTCCCATTCACAGTCTGAAGAACTAAAAGGAGAAGATGGATATGAACACCAGAGTAGAAGAGACCATCAAGCGCCATGACAAGGGCTACAACTGCGCACAGGCCGTCGCCTGCACCTACTGCGATCTGGTCGGCATGGACGAGCAGACCATGTTCCGCCTGACCGAGGCGCTCGGCCTGGGCATGGGCGGCATGGAGGGCACCTGCGGCGCGCTGACCGGCGCATGTATTCTGGCCGGGCTGAAGAACAGCACGGGCAACCTCGCCAAGCCGGACAGCAAGCAGGCTTCTTATAAGCTGTCCCGGGAGATCGTCCGCCAGTTCCTCGCGGAGAGCGGCGCGACCGCGTGCAAGGATCTGAAGGGCGTCGAGACCGGCAAGGTGCTGCGCGCCTGCCCCGACTGCATCCGCGGCGCGGCGGCCATCGCCGAGCGCGTGCTGTTTGCAGACTGATTTGACAAAACTCAGCCGCGTGCGATCTGCACGCGGCTTTTGTCTGCCTGAAAAGGGGAGAATAGGAAGAGCCGCATGCGATCTGCATGCGGCTCTTCCTTTCGCGGGAAACGTATTGGAGATTAAGAAGTGGTCATAAATTAGTCGTCCTGCAGGGCGTCGAAGCCGGATTCGCCGGTGCGCACCTTGATGACGTCCGCAACGTCGTAGACGAAGATCTTGCCGTCGCCGATGTGGCCGGTGTACAGCGCCTTGCGCGCGGCTTCGACAACGGTCTCGACCGGGATGGCGGAAACGACGATTTCGAGCTTCAGCTTGGGCAGCAGGGTCGCTTCGACCGGAACGCCGCGGTAATACTCGGGCGCGCCCTTCTGCATGCCGCAGCCGGATGCGTGGATGACGGTCATACCGGAAACGCCGATCTCGTTCATCGCGTTCTTGAGGATCTCAAAGCGGGACTGGTTGGTGATGATGACAACCTTGTGGATGGAAGCAGGTGCGCCGTCGGTGGTCACGCGGGCGACCGGAACGGCCTCGCTTGCGGGAGCGGGAACCATATTGGCGACAGCGTTTGCCTCGCCGGCGCGGGTGCCGAGCACAGAGGGGATGGGCATGAAGTCAGCATATGCGGAGGACAGGCCGTGCTCGGGCTTGTCGAGGCCCATGATTTCCTCCTCGGGGGTGACGCGCAGGCCCATGGTGTGCTTGATGATCTGGAAAACGATGGTCATGGTAACTGCAACCCAGACGATAACAGCTGCAACGCCCAGAATCTGGATGCCGAGGAAGGAGAAGCCGCCGCCGTAGAGCAGGCCCAGGTTGGTGATCTCGTTGCCCTCATAAACAGCGAACAGGCCGGTGAGAATGGTGCCGAGCGCGCCGTTGATGCAGTGTACACCGACCGCGCCGACCGGGTCGTCGATCTTCAGCTTCTGATCGACGAACTCGATGCCGAATACAACAGCGAAGCCGGAGAGAATACCGATGGCAGCCGCGCCCATGGGGGTGACCATGTCACAGCCCGCGGTGATGGCGACCAGACCGGCCAGAGAGCCGTTCAGGGTCATGGAAACGTCGGGCTTCTTGTAGCGGATCCAGGTGATGCACATAACGGTGACAGTCGCAACAGCGGCAGCCAGGTTGGTGGTGACGAATACACGGGCAGCGGTCTCAGCGGCGCCGTCGGTCAGGGCGACGGTCGAGCAGCCGTTGAAGCCGAACCAGCAGAACCACAGGATGAAGACGCCGAGCGCGCCCAGAGTCAGGGAGTGGCCGGGGATCGCGCGGGCCGAACCGTCCTTGGCGTACTTGCCGATACGGGGCCCGAGGATCTTGGCGCCGATCAGCGCGGCCAGACCGCCGACCATGTGAACCGCAGTGGAACCGGCAAAGTCATGGAAGCCCATGCTCTGCAGCCAGCCGCCGCCCCAGATCCAGTGGCCGGAAACCGGGTAAATAAAGGCCGAGATGATCATGGAGTAGACGCAGTAAGCGGAGAACTTGGTGCGCTCCGCCATGGCGCCCGAAACGATGGTCGCGGCGGTCGCGCAGAAGACGGTCTGGAAGATCAGGGTCGCCCAGTCGCCGTTCGCGGTGGTGAACAGGTCGAGGCCGCCGATGAACGGGCCGTCGCCCGCGAACATGATGCCGAAGCCGAACAGCCAGAAGATCGGGGTGCCCAGGCTGAAGTCCATCAGGTTCTTCATGATGATGTTGCCTGCGTTCTTCGCGCGGGTGAAGCCGGTCTCAACCATGGCGAAGCCGGCCTGCATGAAGAAGACCAGCGCGGCGCCGAGCAGGATCCAGCCCACATTCAGGGCTTCGCCCAAAGCAGTGATGTCAGTCATTTTGATTACCTCCAAATATATGTTAATCTTTTATGATTAAGCAATAAAACAGCAGAAAAAATAACGTGCGCTCCGGGTGTGGAACCGGGAGCGCACGCCGTTGTGCGGGGAAAGGGGTTTTGTCAGGAACCCAGAATATGTCAAACGTAGAACAGGATGTCGCCGTAGGTGGGCATGGGCCAGATAGACTTGGGAACCATCATCTCCAGCTTGTCGGCGGAAGCGCGTGCCGCGTCCATCGCGGGAATCACGCTGTCATGCATGTACATGGGAGCGCCTTCCTCCGGAACTGCTGCCAGAGCAGCTTCGAGGGCGGACTCGGCGGCGATCAGCTTGGCGGTCTCGTCACTCAGCGCCTTGGCCAGCGCGATCTCGGAAGCGGCGTCGATGCCGATCGACTTCTTGCTGATCGCGGTGTCGGACAGCTCGCGGCCATACTTGATGCAGGCGGGGATGATATCCTTGAGCAGCATGTCGATCATGGTGCGCGCTTCGATGTTGATCGTCTTGGTGTACTCCTCGAGGTTGATCTCCTGGCGGGAGCGCATCTCGGTCTCGGTGTAAACGCCGTGGGTGGTGAAGAGCTTGATGTTCTTCTCGTCGGTGTAGTGGGGCAGCGCCTCGGGGGTGGAGCGCAGGTTCAGCAGACCGCGGCTCTCGGCCTCGGTGATCCAGCTGTCGTCATAGCCGTTGCCGTTGAAGATGATGCGCTGATGCGCCTTGATCTCACGCATGATGAGGGCGGCCAGCGCCTCGTCAAAGTCGGCGGCGCCTTCCAGCTCGTCGGCGAACTGGCGCAGCTCCTCTGCGACCGCAGTGTTCAACATGATGTTGGTGCATGCGATGTTGAAGGTCGAACCGGGCATACGGAACTCGAACTTGTTGCCGGTGAAGGCGAACGGGGAG
>CAMEPU010000147.1 GCA_945932315.1 uncultured Clostridia bacterium | reverse complement strand
GGTCAGCCGCGCCGATATTCTGGCCGAGCAGTACACCATGGCCTACGACTCGGCGGTCTTCCACGGCCGGGCGCAGATCGTCACCGATCCCCGCCAGCGCCGCGCGGCCATGCGCGCCATCACCGAGCGCTACACGCCCGAGCACATGGCGAAATTCGACGAGGTGTTTGAAAAAGAAGCGCCCCGCACCGTTATCGTCCGCATCGAGCCCACCTCGGTCACCGGCAAATCCAATTCCTGACCTTTCCGGCGTCGACCCGGGGAAAAAGCGATTGACACGTTTTCTCCGGCAATTTATAATAAGTTCATCGACAAGGACGTCCGCGCGGCGTCCTTGTCTTTTTATTTCCCGAACGGGAGGAATCACCATGAACAAACCGTATATCGGCGTTGTCCCGCTCGTCGATGAGGATCGGGACAGCCTGTGGATGCTGCCCGGCTACATGGATGCCGTGACGCACGCAGGCGGCATCCCGCTCATGCTGCCCCTGACCGACGATCCGAACACACTCGACCGCCTTGCCGGTCTTTGCGGCGGCTTCCTGCTGACCGGCGGTCAGGACGTCGACCCCGCCCTCTACGGCGAAACGCCGCTGCCCGCCTGCGGCCCGGCCTGCGCCGCGCTCGACCGGATGGAGCTCGCGCTGCTCGATCGCGCGATCGCGTCGGACAAGGCGGTCTTCGGCATCTGCCGGGGCATCCAGATCCTGAACGTCGCGCAGGGCGGCACGCTGTATCAGGATCTGCCCACCCAGCACCCCAGCGGAGTCGACCATCACATGACCCCGCCCTACGACCGGGTGGTGCACCGGGTCGACATCTCGTCGGACACCCTGCTCGGCGGCATTCTCCCGCCGCGCACACTGGGCGTCAACAGCTATCACCATCAGGCGATCCGCACGCTGGGGCACAGGCTGCTCCCCGCCGCCTACTCGGAGGACGGGCTGGTCGAGGCCGTCGTGCTGCCCGGCCGGAAATTCATCCTCGCCGTGCAGTGGCACCCCGAGCACACCTTCCGCACCGATCCCGATGCCGCCGCGCTGTTCACAGCCTTTGTCGATGCATCCGCCTGAACAGACAAAAAAACGGAGAGGAAACCCTTCCGCGGGCTTCTCTCCGCTTTTTTATTTGCGCGCCATCTCGTGCAGGGCGTCGAGCGCGTCGGCCAGCGAGCCGACCGCGTCGATCAGGCCGCAGTCCACGGCCTCCTGCCCGGTGATGATCGTGCCCGTGTCGGCCGAGAGCTCACCGGTCGCCATCATGAGGGCGGTGAACTTTTCGGCCGTGATCGCGCTGTGTGTCGTGATGAATTTGACGATCCGCTCCTGAATCTTCTGAAAATAGGCGTAGGTCGGCGGGGCGGCGATCACCGTGCCGCTCATCCGGACGGGGTGGATGGTCATGGCGGCCGAGGGCGCGATGAACGACCGCCGGGACGCGACCGCGAGGGGCACGCCGATCGAGTGGCCGCCGCCCAGCACGAGGGAGACCGTGGGCTTGCGCATCCCCGCAATCAGCTCGGCGATGGCCAGCCCAGCCTCGACGTCGCCGCCCACCGTGTTGAGCAGGATGAGCAGACCCTCGATCTCGTCGGTCTCCTCGATGGCGGCGAGCTGTGGAATGATGTGTTCATATTTGGTCGTCTTGGTCTGCGCGGGCGCCTCCATATGCCCCTCGATCTGCCCGGCGATCGTGATGCAGTGGATGACCCCACGGGTCGAATGGGTGGTCACCGAGCCCATGCGCGTGATCGAGTCCTCGCTCTCCTGCGGCTTTTTTTCCGGTTCCTGAGACAAAAGAAAAGACCTCCTCCGCGGGTTTTTCCCCGTTTTGGCGCAGTTTGCGCCTTCGGATTCAGTCTTTCCCAAATTTCGATATTTGATGCGCGGTAAAGGTTTGTAAACGTTTTGTAATCTTTCGAGGGCTTTCCACAGGCGCTGTTCTGTGGATTCAACGAAGAGTTATCAACATTTCCACAGAATTGTCCACAGTTGTCCCCAGGGGTTTCCACAACCCCTGTAAAGGTCAAAACCCTTCCTGTGTTTTTGGGCGGCACCGCACAATTCGGCAAGGGCGGATGGCCAGAAAATTTCCGTCAGAAAAAGGCGTGAAAACGCAGGAATACTTTGTGTATTTCAAGTTTTCACAACGCATTTATGGCGAAAATTGGCGGTCATACGCCGCCGGCGAAATTGTGCGGGGATGCCCTTGTTTACTTTGCCAGATAGAACGCTCCGAAGCCCTTGAAGGCCATATAGAGGTCGAGCTTGGCGATGACCTCGAAGGGCGCGTGCATGCTGAGGACGGGAACGCCCGCGTCCACCGTGTCGATGTTGCGGTTCGCGAGGTACATCGCGACCGTACCGCCGCCGCCCTGATCGACCCGGCCGAGCTGGCCGGTCTGCCAGCGCACGCCCGCGCCGTCGAGCAGGGTGCGCACCCGGGCCATCAGCTCGGCGGTGGCGTCCGAGGTGCCGCTCTTGCCGCGCGCGCCCGTGTACTTGGTGATGACGAGGCCGCAGTTGATCCGGCTGTCGTTCCGGCTCTCCGAAACCTCGGCGAAGTTGGGGTCGAAGGCGTTGCAGACGTCGGCCGACAGGCAGACCGAGCGCTCGAAGCACTCGTCGAGCAGCGCGCCCTGCGCCCGGCACAGGTCGCCCATAAAGGTGTCGAAGTGGCGGCTCTGCATGCCGGTCACGCCGTCCGAGCCGGTCTCCTCCTTGTCCACCAGCAGGCAGACGCAGGTGCGGCGGGGCGTTTCGGTCAGCTCCATGAGAGCGGTCGCCGCCGGGTAGCTGCACACGCGGTCGTCGTGGCCGTACGCGCCGATCATCGAGCGGTCGAAGCCGATGTCGCAGGCGTTGAAGGCGGGCACGCAGGTCAGCTCGGCCGAGAGGAAGTCGGTCTCGGTCATGCCGTATTCGCGGTTCAGGAATTCGAGCACGCCCAGCTTGATCTTATCCGAACAATCCTCGGCCTCGGTCTCAGACGGGGTCGAGGCGACCAGAATGTTCAGCCCCTCGCCCTTGAAGGCCTCGAGCACCGGTTTCTTCATCTGGTCGGCCGCCAGATGGGGCAGCAGGTCGGTAATGACAAAGCGGGGATCGCCCGGCTTGTCGCCGATGCGGACGGGCACCCGCTTGACCTCGCCGTCCCGGCAGACGCAGACCACGCCGCGCAGCTCGAGCGGAATGGCCATCCACTGGTACTTCTTGATGCCGCCGTAGTAGTGGGTCTTGAAGAAAGCCATGCCGTCCTGCTCGTAGAGGGGCACGGTGCGGATGTCGATGCGGGGCGCGTCCATGTGGGCGGCGGTCAGGTTGACGCCGGCGGACAGCGGCTCCTCGCCGATGACGGCCAGAATCAGCCCCTTATCGCGGTTGACCTGATACAGGCGGTCGCCCGGCTGGACGGCCATGCCCCGGGTGTAGGGCTTGAAGTGCAGGCGCTCGGCGCGCGCCACCATATAAGCCACGCCGTCGCGCTCGGTCTTGCCCTCGTCGAGGAATTCCTTGTAGCCCTCGGCATAGGCGCGCACGGCCTGGGGGTCGGCCTGCTCAAACCCGGTCTTGCGGGTGAAAAACAGTTCCTTGGGATC
>CAMEPU010000146.1 GCA_945932315.1 uncultured Clostridia bacterium | reverse complement strand
AGGCCGTCTGCGGCAAGCGGATCATCCTCGTCGATGATTCGATCGTCCGCGGCACCACCTGCGCGCGGCTGGTCAAGCTGCTGCGCGATGCGGGCGCGGCCGAGGTGCATATGCGCATCTCCGCGCCCCCGTTCCGTCATCCCTGTTTCTTTGGCACCGATATCCCCGACCGCGAGCTGCTGCTGGCGCACAACCGCACGGTCGAGGAGATGCGGCAGATCATCGGCGTGGAATCGCTGGGCTTCCTGTCCCTCGAGGCCGCGCACCGGATCGCCCTCGGCTGCAAGCTGCATTTCTGCGACGACTGCTTCTCGGGCAAATACCCCATGGAGGTGCCCGAGCAGGCCGAAAAAAATATGTTTGAAAGTGAGATTTAAGCCATGAGTATCAGCCGTTCTGAGAGCTACAAAGCGGCCGGCGTAGACGTTGTCGCCGGTTACGAAGCGGTCAAGCTGATGAAGCCCCATGTCGAGAGCACCTTCATCCCGGGTGTCATCGGCTCCCTCGGCGGCTTCGGCGGCCTGTTCGCCCCCAATTTCGCAGGCATGGAAAAGCCTATTCTGGTATCCGGCACCGACGGCGTCGGCACCAAGCTCAAGCTGGCTTTCCTGCTCGACAAGCACGACACCATCGGCATCGACGCCGTCGCGATGTGCGTCAACGACATCGTCTGCTGCGGCGCCCAGCCCCTGTTCTTCCTCGACTACATCGCGGTCGGCAAGAATGTTCCCGAAAAGGTCGCCAACATTGTCATCGGTATCGCCGAGGGCTGCCGTCAGGCGGGCTGCGCCCTGATCGGCGGCGAGACCGCCGAGATGCCCGGCTTCTACCCGGTTGACGAGTACGACGTCGCGGGCTTCGCGGTCGGCATGGTCGACGAGCCCAAGATGATCGACGGCTCCCGCCTGTGCGCGGGCGATGTGCTGATCGGCGTCGCCTCCTCGGGCGTGCATTCGAACGGCTATTCGCTCGTCCGCAAGACGCTGGGCATCAACGAGAAGTCGGTTCGCAAGTACATCGACGAGTTCGGCAAGACCCTGGGCGAAGAGCTGCTGACTCCCACCAAGATCTACGTCAAGACCGTGCAGAATCTGATCGGCAAGGTCGACGTCAAGGCCATCAGCCACATCACCGGCGGCGGCTTCTATGAGAACATCCCGCGCATGCTGAAGGACGGCATCTGCGCCGACATCGAGAAGGCGGCCGCGCCCGTTCTGCCTATCTTCGATCTGATCGCGAAGACCGGCAACATCCCGGAGCGCGACATGTACAACACCTTCAACATGGGCGTCGGCATGGTCATGGCGGTCGCGAAGGAGGACGCCGATAAGGCGCTCGCCCTGATCGCGGAGGCCGGCCAGCAGGCTTACATCATCGGCGAATGCAAGGAAGGCGAGAAGGGCATCTCCCTGCGCTGATCCTACGCAATTTCAAAAAGGGTATGTGCCAATCCCACATACCCTTTCCGAGTTTATTTTGATAGGAGTTATTATGACGAAGATTGCTGTTCTGGTTTCGGGCGGCGGCACCAACCTGCAGGCGCTGATCGACGCGCAGGCGCGCGGCGAGATCGTCGGCGGTTCGATCGCCCTCGTCGTTTCGTCCAACCCGGAGGCCTACGCGCTCGAGCGCGCGGCGCGAGCGGGCATCGAGACCGCCGTTCTCCGCCGCCGGGATTTCGCGGACGGGGAAGCGTATGGCGCGGCGCTCGACCGCATGCTGACGGACGCGGGCGTCGGCCTGATCGTTCTGGCCGGTTTCATGACCGTCCTGCCCGATTCCTTCTGCGCGGCATGGCGCAACCGCATCATCAACATCCATCCCAGCCTGATTCCGTCCTTCTGCGGCGAGGGCTTCTACGGCCTGCGCGTGCATGAGGCCGCCCTCAAAAAGGGCGTCAAGGTCACGGGCGCAACCGTCCACTTTGTCTCCGAGGTCGTCGACGGCGGCGCGATCATCCTGCAGCAGGCGGTCGCGGTCGAGCCGGGCGACACCCCCGAGATCCTGCAGCGCCGGGTCATGGAGCAGGCCGAATGGAAGCTCCTGCCCCGCGCGGTCTCCCTGTTCTGTCAGGGAAAGCTCTCGGTTCAAAACGAGATCGTCACCATTCTGGACTGAAAAGTGAGGAATTATTGATATGAACGCACAGCGCATCGAAACCATTCTGCAGGGTCACCCCTATCCGGGGCGCGGCATCCTGCTCGGCCGCTCGGCGGACAACAAAAAGGCGGTCGTCGCCTACTTCATCATGGGCCGCTCGGCCAACAGCCGCAACCGCGTCTTCGAGGCGACCGACGACGGCATCCGCACCCGCGCCTTCGACGAGAGCAAGATGGAGGATCCCTCCCTTATCATCTACCATCCGGTTCGCAAGCTGCACTGCGGCCTGATCGTCACGAACGGCGACCAGACCGACACCATCCGCGATTATCTGCTCGCGGGCAAGACCTTTGCCGACGGCCTGCGCACCCGCTGCTTCGAGCCCGACCCGCCGAACTACACCCCCCGCATCTCGGGTCTGCTCGCGCGCGACGGCAGCTACAAGCTGTCCATCCTGAAGTCGGCCGACGGCAACCCCGACTGCAATCACCGCTTCTTCTACGAGTACGACGCGCCGGTCGCGGGCACGGGCCACTTCATCCACACCTATCAGGAAAACCTCGACCCGCTGCCGTCGTTTGAAGGCGAGCCGCGCAAGGTGGTCTGCGACGCGCCCGACGCCGCGTCCTTTGCAAATCTGCTCTGGGCGAACCTCAACGAGGACAACAAGGTCTCGCTTTATGTCTCTTACATCGATCTCGCCACCGGCGAGGCCGACACCGTCATCAAAAACAAGAACGTTTGATTTTGGAGGCACATGATGAAAGAACTCGAACTGAAATACGGCTGCAACCCCAACCAGAAGCCCTCCCGCATCTACATGACCGAGGGTGAGCTTCCGATCGAGGTGCTGAACGGCCGTCCCGGCTATATCAATTTTCTCGATGCGTTCAACTCGTGGCAGCTGGTGCGCGAGCTGAAGGCCGCCACCGGCTGGCCGAGCGCCGCTTCCTTCAAGCACGTTTCCCCGGCGGGCGCAGCGCTGGGCTATCCGCTCTCCGAGACCGACAAGGCCATGTACTTTGTCGAGGCCGACTATGAGCTGTCCCCGATCGCCTGCGCCTATGTCCGCGCGCGCGGCGCCGACCGCCTGTGCTCCTACGGAGACTGGGTCGCCCTGTCTGACGAGTGCGACGCCGACGTCGCCCGCCTGCTGGCGCTCGAGGTTTCAGACGGCATCATCGCGCCCTCCTACACCGACGAGGCGCTCGAGATCCTCAAGACCAAGCGCAAGGGCGGCTACAACGTCGTCAAGATCGACCCCGATTATCAGCCCAAGCCGATCGAGAGCCGCGACGTGTTCGGCATCACCTTTGAGCAGGGCCACAACGACCTCGTGATCGACAAGGCCATGCTCGAGAACATCGTCACCGAAAACAAGGAGCTGACTGAGGAGGCCAAGCTCGACATGATCGTCTCCCTGATCACCCTGAAGTACACCCAGTCCAACTCGGTCTGCTACGTCAAGAACGGCCAGACCGTCGGCGTGGGCGCGGGCCAGCAGAGCCGCATCCACTGCACCCGTCTCGCCGGTCAGAA
>CAMEPU010000145.1 GCA_945932315.1 uncultured Clostridia bacterium | reverse complement strand
CGACGACCGGCGCAGCCTCGACGACCGGCGCAGCCTCGACGACCGGCGCAGCCTCAACCGCGACAGCGGTCTTCCTGGCAGCCGCCTTGCTCTTGGCAGCGGTCTTCTTGGTGACCTTCTTGGCGGGCTTGGCCGCGGTCTCAGCGACCGCTTCGGTCTTTACCGCCTCGACCGCCTCGGCCGCAGCCTTGGCCGCCTTGGTGGTCTTGGTGGACTTGGTGGTTTTCTTTGTAGCCATTACTTTTTTGTTCCTCGATTAATTCAGAGCAAGGAAGGGAACGCATGTGGTTCCCTTCCCGCATAGTTCGCGTCAAAAACGCGTGGATTACTGGTTTGCCGCCTCTACGATTGCAGCGAAGTCGGGCGCCTTCAGGGAAGCGCCGCCGATCAGGCCGCCGTCGACGTCGGGCTGAGCCAGCAGCTCAGCCGCGTTCTTGGCGTTCATGGAGCCGCCGTACTGGATGGTGATGGCGCGTGCGGCGCGTGCGCCGTACAGCTCGCGCAGGCAGTCGCGGATCGCGGAGCAAACCTCGCCGGCCTGCTCAGCGGTCGCGGTCTTGCCGGTGCCGATCGCCCAGATGGGCTCGTAAGCGATAACGACCTTCTTGACGTCCTCAACAGCGACGTCCTTGAGGCCGATCTTGATCTGCTTGCGGATGATCTCCATGGTGACGTCCTGCTCGCGCTCGGTCAGGGACTCGCCAACGCAGAGGATCGGGCGCAGGCCGTTGGCCAGAGCGACCTGGATCTTCTTGTTGCAGGCCTCGTCGGTCTCGTTGAAGTACTGGCGGCGCTCGGAGTGGCCGATGATGACGTACTTGACGCCCAGCTCCTTGAGCATGTCGGCAGAGATCTCGCCGGTGAACGCGCCGGACTTCTCGTAGTGCATGTTCTCGGCGCCGATCGCGATCTTGGAGCCCTTGGCAGCCTTCACAGCGGCCTGGATATCGGTGAACGGTACGCACAGAACCATCTCGCACCACTTGCACTTGCTGAGCAGCGGCTTCATCTCCTCAATCAGAGCCTTGCCCTCGGAGGGAGTCTTGTTCATCTTCCAGTTGCCCGCGATGATGGTCTTGCGGTATCTGCGATTCATAATAATGTTCCCCTTTCACACGCGCGTTGATGCGCGTCATTTTTTTCAAATTTTTATATCCATGTACGCGGCCCCGCGAGGGAGGCCGTTACCATTGGCTGCGTGAATGTGATTACTTGTCGAGCAGGCAGGCGATGCCGGGCAGCTCGAGGCCCTCGAGGAACTCGAGGGAAGCGCCGCCGCCGGTGGAGATGTGGGTCATCTTGGAAGCGAAGCCCAGCTTCTCAACCGCAGCTGCGGAGTCGCCGCCGCCGATGATGGAAACCGCGGAGGAGTTTGCGATCGCGCGGGCGATCTCCTTGGTGCCGACTGCGAACTTGTCGAACTCGAATACGCCCATGGGGCCGTTCCAGACGACGGTGCCCGCGCTCTTGATGGCGTCGGAGAACAACTCGATGGTCTTGGGGCCGATGTCCAGACCCATCATGTCGTCGGGCAGCTCGCCAGCGGCGTAGACGGTGGCCTCAGCGTCGGCAGCAAAGCGGTCGGCGCAGACGGTGTCCACGGGCAGCAGCAGCTTGACGCCCTTCTCCTCGGCCTTCTTCAGCAGACCGAGCGCCAGATCGAGTTTGTCCTCCTCGCACAGCGAGCAGCCGATCTTCTTGCCCATCGCGCGCGCGAAGGTGTAGCTCATGCCGCCGCCGACGATGATGGTGTCACACTTCTCGAGCAGGTTGTTGATGACGCCGATCTTGTCGGAGACCTTGGCGCCGCCCAGGATGGCGACGAACGGGCGGGCGGGATCAGCCAGCGCCTTGCCCATGATGGAGATTTCCTTGTTGATCAGGTAGCCACAGACGGCAGGCAGATAGTCCGCGATGCCGGCGGTGGAGGCATGCGCGCGGTGCGCGGTGCCGAACGCGTCGTTGACAAAGATGTCGGCCATGGAAGCCAGCTCCTTGGCGAACGCGGGATCGTTCTTCTCCTCTTCCTTGTGGAAGCGGACGTTCTCAAGCAGGATGGCCTCGCCGGGCTTGACAGCGGCGGCCAGTGCCTTGGCGTCGGGGCCGATGACGTCCTTCGCCAGCTTGACCTCCTGGCCCAGCAGCTCGCTCAGGCGCTCCGCAACCGGCGCCAGCGAGTACTTCATCTTGAACTCGCCCTTCGGGCGGCCCAGATGGGAGCACAGGATCACGGCAGCGCCCTTGCCCAGCAGATACTTGATGGTCTGCAGGGAGGCGACAATGCGCTTGTCGTCGGTGATGCGGCCGGTGTCGTCCTGCGGTACATTGAAATCGCAGCGAACGATGACCTTCTTGCCGGAGACGTCGATGTCTTCAACGCTCTTCTTGTTGTAATCCATTGATCGCAACTCCTTTATTTTGGTATGAATATATTAAAAACTGTATTTCTCCGCAGGATTCTTCCTTTCACGAGGCAGAATCTGCTTCTGCATCAAGAATCCCACTTCAAGACAAAATTATACCGGGTTCGCCCGGGCATTTCAATAGAAAAAACCAAGTTTTGTACTGATTTTTTTGATTTTTCTAGGAATATTCTCCGAATTATCGGTTTCAAAATCAGAAATGGCCGGTCGCTTGTGCAACTTCAACAACTCGGGGGCCCGCTCAATCGACAGGTCGCTGCGCGCCGTAGTACATGACGGCGAACGCCTGGGGGCCGGTGTTCGTGATGACGGCGATGCCGATGGGATTGCGCACGACGCCGGCGAAGCCCAGCGCCCGGATGCCATTTTCGATCGCGGCCAGCTTTTCCTCGGGCAGGTCGCCGTGGAGGAGCACGGCGGTCTGGGTCTCGGGGTGGACGGCGCGCTGCGCGACGAGCCCGAGCACCCGGGGCACGAGGTTCTTTTCCCCGCGCGCCTTGTCGACCACGGTGACCGCGCCCTCGCCGACCTGCATGATCGGCTTGAGGCCGAGCGCCTCGCCCACGAAGGCGGCAGCGCCCGAAATGCGGCCCGACTTCTTGAGGTGGCGCAGGGTGTAAACGCCGAGGACGGCCTCGCTGCGGCGCATGCGCGCCCGGGTCACCTGCAGGATATCGTCGAAGCGGTCGCCCTTGTCGCGCATGGCGCAGGCCTCGAGCAGCACCCGGCCGTAGATGTAGGAATAGGTCTCGGAGTCGATCAGCTCGATGCGCATCGACTCGCCGTATTCGTCGTAGAACATGTCGCGGGCGATCACGCAGGACTGGAACGAGCCCGAGCCGGACGCGTTGATCAGGATGCCCAGCATGTGGGTGTAGCCCGCGTCGAAGGCCTCGCGGTAGCACTCGAGCACCTGCGCCGGGGTGATCTGGGTGGTGGTCGGGATCTCCTTCGACTCCTCGAGCAGCTTCCAGTAGCGCTGCGGGGTCATGTCGTAGTACTCGCGGAAGGTGCGCCCCTCGTGGGTCACCTGAATCGGGATGATCCGGATATCATTCTTTTCGACCTGCTCCTGACAGATATCGCAGGCCGAATCGCTGAAAAATTTGATTTTTTCCATGGTTTCTCCTTCTATATGGCGGGGAACAGCGGGCTCAGATCTCGACGGGGAAGGGCCCGGCGTCGGTGAGTCCGGCGAAACCGGTCTGCCGCAGGGCCTCGTACAGGCCGACGGCGACCGCATTGGACAGGTTGAGACAGCGCACGCCCTCCCGCATCGGGATGCGGACGCAGCGCTCGGGGTGGGCGGTCAGGAGGCTTTCGGGCAGGCCCCGGGTCTCCTTA
>CAMEPU010000144.1 GCA_945932315.1 uncultured Clostridia bacterium | reverse complement strand
AAGGCGGTGTAGGTTTCGTTCATCTGCCGCTGGCTCTCGGCCGCGATGGTGTCGAACACGATGCTCGACTTGCCCGAGCCGGAAACCCCGGTAAACACCACGATCTTGCCCTTCGGAATCTCGAGCGACACGTTTTTGAGATTGTTCTGCCGGAGGCCCTCGATGAGGATTTTATCCTGTGTCATTTCTGCAGTTCCCCGCTTTCCGTTTTTCTGATATCTCTATCATACAGAAAACAATTTTTAATGTAAACTGTTATTTTTCGAGGTAATACCTGCATTTTTGACACATTTTAATCGCAGATCGGGCGCCGCAGGATGTTCTTTACAATCCGGCATTGGAATGCTATAATAGCGGCGATGGATGGTATTCCCCCTGTGGGAAGCTATACTATTGACTTTGGCAGGATCGATATTTTCCGGTGTGGGCTGAATTTGCGTCATACGACCCGAAGGGAAGGTGACAGCATGAAAATCGGTATCATCGGAGCAGGAAAAGTCGGCTTTACGCTGGGAAAAATCTTTTCCCAAGGCGGCATTCGGATTACCGGCTATTATAGCAGGAACCCAGAAAGCGCCCGCCAGGCCGCAGCGTTTACCCATTCTTCTTTTTACGACACGTTACAGCCATTGATTGAAGAGAGTGACGCAATTTTCATCACCGTTCCGGACGGGGCGATCACCGCTGTCTACCAGCAGGTGCGCCAATATCAGATCCCGAACAAGTACATATGTCATTGCAGTGGCGCACTGTCCGCCGCCGGCGCGTTCCCCGCGATCGGCGAGGCCGGCGCACACGGCTTCTCCATCCATCCGCTTTTTCCCATCAGCAGCAAGTATGAGGCTTATCGGGAATTGACGGGTGCTTTTTTTTGCCTCGAGGGCGAGGCCGCGTATCTGCCCGTGTTCCAGTCCCTGCTCGAGGGGCTGGGCTACCGCACGCAGATCATTCCGGCCGGGGCCAAGGTCCGCTATCACGCCGCCTGCGCGATGGCGAGCAATCTGGTCTGCGCACTCGTGCAGCAGAGCGTCGACCTGCTGGTCTCCTGCGGCTTTCCGCCCGAGCTGGCCGCCGACGCGCTGGCTCCGCTCATCCGCAGCAACGTCGCGCACCTGCTGGAAAGCGGCGTGCGGGACGCGCTCACCGGCCCGGTCGAGCGCTGCGACACGGCGACCGTCGAAACGCACCTGGCGAGCATGCCCGACCCCGGGCTGCGCGAGCTTTACCGCCTGCTCAGCCTTCGCCTGATCGGAATCGCGGCCGAAAAGCATCCGCACACAGACTACACCCCCATGCGGGAACGATTGACCGAAAGGAGAACCGAATCTTGAAAACCACCGCAACGACTTTCTTGCAGATGAAGCAGCAGGGCCAGCGCATCGCCGAGCTGACCTGCTATGACTACTCGACCGCCAAGCTGATGGAGTCGGCCGGCATCCACGCCATTCTGGTGGGCGACTCGCTGGGCAACACCATTCTGGGCTATCCGGACACCCTGTCCGTCACCATGGAGGACATGATCCACCACAGCGCAGCCGTCGCCCGCGCATGCTCCAATACCATGGTCATCATGGACATGCCTTTCATGTCCTATCAGACCTCGGTGTATGACGCGGTCAAAAACGCCGGCCGCCTGATGAAGGAAGCGCGCGGCAACGCGGTCAAACCCGAGGGCGGCGCGGCCGTCGCGGCGCAGATCCGCGCGATCGTGGACGCCGGCATCCCGGTGCAGGCGCACATCGGCATGACGCCCCAGTCAGTGAACGCGCTGGGCGGCTTCAAGGTGCAGGGCAAGGGCGAGGACGCGGCCAGAAAGCTGCTCGAGGACGCCTATGCCGTGCAGGAGGCCGGCGCGTTCTCGGTCGTGCTCGAATGCACGCCCCCCAAGCTGTCCGCCCTGATCTCCAAAAAGCTGACCATCCCGACCATCGGCATCGGCGCGGGCGCGGGCTGCGACGGTCAGGTGCTGGTCTATCAGGATATGCTGGGCATGTTCACCGACTATGTGCCCAAGTTCGTCAAGCAGTTCGCGAACGTCGGCGAGGTCATGACGGGCGCGTTCCGCGACTATATGGACGAGGTGCAGTCGGGCGCCTTCCCGTCCGAAGCGCACGCCTATGTCAAATCCGATTGCAGCGACGAATTTCTGGCCATGCTCGACGCGACCATGTGAGAAACGGAGGAAAAACAATGATTATCGCAACTACCATTGAAGAAGTCCGCGCGCAGGTGCGCGCCTGGCGCAAGGAGGGCCTGACCGTCGGTCTGGTGCCCACCATGGGCTATCTGCACGAGGGCCACGCCAGCCTGGTGACCGCCTCGGTCAGCCAGTGCGACCGCACGGTCGCTTCTGTTTTCGTCAATCCCACCCAGTTCGGCCCGGGCGAGGATCTCGAGACCTATCCCCGCGACTTCGACCATGACTGCGCGCTGCTCGAGAGCCTGGGCTGCGACCTGGTGTTCCACCCCGAGGTGTCCGAGATGTACCCCGAGGGCTTCGCGACCTACGTGGAGATCCAGTCCGACATGCCGAAGCAGCTCTGCGGCAAGACCCGCCCGATCCATTTCCGCGGCGTGTGCACCGTCGTCAGCAAGCTGTTCAACATCGTCACCCCGGACAAGGCCTTCTTCGGCCAGAAGGACGCCCAGCAGCTCGCGATCATCCGCCGCATGGTGCGCGACCTGTCCATGGGCATCGAGATCATCGGCTGCCCGATCGTCCGCGAGGCCGACGGCCTGGCCAAGTCCTCCCGCAACACCTACCTGAACGCGGACGAGCGCAAGGCGGCGCTCGTGCTGTCCCAGAGCGTGTTTCTCGGCCAGAAGATGGCGGAGGAGGGCGAGACCGACGCCGACAAGATCGTCGCTGCAATGATCGCGCACATCGAGGCAGAGCCCCTCGCCCGCATCGACTATGTATCCGCGGTCGACGGCGTGACCATGATGCCGGTGCACGAAATCCGCGGCACCGTGCTGGTGGCGATGGCCGTCTACATCGGCAAGACCCGCCTGATCGACAACTTTATCGTGGAGGGCAAATGATGACCGTTGAAATGCTGAAGGGCAAAATCCACCGCGCGACGGTGGTGCAGGCCGAGCTGGATTACGTCGGCTCGATCACGGTGGACGAGGATCTGCTGGATGCAGCCGGGATTTATGAATACGAGAAGGTCAGCATCGTCGACGTCAACAACGGCAGCCGCTTCGAGACCTACACGATCGCAGGCGAGCGCGGCTCGGGCATGATCTGCCTGAACGGCGCCGCGGCGCGCTGCGTCTCGGTCGGCGACAAGATCATCCTGATGGCCTACGCGCAGATCACCCCCGAGGAGATCCAAAACGGCTATCACCCCAACGTGGTCTTCGTGGACGAGCAGAACCACATCTCCCGCACGACCACCTACGAAAAGCACGGCCTGCTCAAGGACATGGCCTGAGAAGGGCACAGACGCAGTCCAGGGGCGGGCGCACCGTCCGCCCCTTCTCCCTGCGCCGTCATTTCTTCCGGATGAACACGCTCACCGCCAGCCCCTCGTCCCGGCACCGCCAAAAAGTGTCCCGGAACAGCTCGGTATCCCGGTAATTGCGCGCTTCAATCCAGTCGATCCAGATGGTGCAGCCCCGGCCGTCTGCGCTGTAGCATACCTCCATGCGCTTCCCTCCTCTCTCTTCCATTTTTGCCGTCTTTTTCCCTTCCTATCCCCCGCGCAGACCGTTTGGTGGGTGTACACATTCGCCGCAGACGTCAGCCCGCAATTTTTTTGATTTATTTGAAAATATGTAGGTTTGTCAATGATGTGTTACACATTTGAAAAAGCAGCTAGGACCTGTTTA
>CAMEPU010000143.1 GCA_945932315.1 uncultured Clostridia bacterium | reverse complement strand
TGTCCAGCTGTCCAGCGTTTCAACCGATTCCCGCGGGAAAATGGCGCTGCTCACCGGATAGCACACCAGCACCAGGGCGAGAAAAATCAGCATTCCCACGATCGTCAGCCTCGTACATTGAGTCAGGCGCTTATCATCTGTATTGTTCATTTTTCCTCCCTTCGTCGGAAGAACATTTCTGGAAACAAATACCAGTTACATTATAGCATTGTTCTGTCCTGTTTACAACAGAAAGCCGTGAAAGAAACTCTTTCACGGCTTTCTTGTAACCTCATTGTATCGTTCAGCGGATCACGCGAATCGAAATAACACCCGGCAGCGTGCGCAGCGCTTCGAGCTCTTCAGCGGTCGGATCGTGCGACGCGTCGATGATGGTGTAGGCATATTCGCCGCGCGAGCGGTTGCCCATGTTTTCGATGTTGACGCCCTTGGCCGACAGGCGGGTGGTGATGGATGCCAGCATGTTGGGGATGTTGCGGTGGATGATGCAGATGCGGTAGCCGCCCTCATACGGAACCTTGAGGTTCGGGAAGTTGACCGAGTTGCGGATCGTGCCCTTCTCGAGGTACTCGACGATCGAGAATGCCGCCATACGGGCGCAGTTGTCCTCGCTCTCCGGGGTGGAAGCGCCCAGATGGGGCATGACGACCGCGTTGCGCTGGGCCAGCATGGCCTCGGTCGCAAAATCGGTGACGTAACGGGCGACCTTGCCGCAGGCCAGCGCCGCGCACATGGCGTCCTCGTCGACCAGTTCACCGCGCGCAATATTGATGATACGCACGCCGTCCTTCATGTGGCCGATGGATTCCTCGTTGATGATGTGGCGTGTCGCGTCGAGCAGCGGCACGTGCACGGTGATATAATCGCAGTTTTCAAAGATCTCGTTGACGTCGGTGATGTGCTTGACAGAACGAGACAGCGCCAGCGCGCCGTCAACCGACAGATAGGGATCGTAGCCCCAGACCTCCATATCGAGGCCGACGGCCGCGTTCGCGACCTTGACACCGATCGCGCCCAGGCCGATGACGCCCAGCTTCTTACCCGCGATCTCGGGACCGACAAACTGGCTCTTGCCCTTCTCCGCGGCAGGACCGATGTCGGGCGTGCCGGCCAGGCTCTTGGTCCATTCAATGCCGCCGACGATGTCACGGGAAGCCAGAATCAGCGCGCCGATGACCAGCTCCTTGACCGCATTCGCGTTAGCGCCCGGGGTGTTGAAGACCACGATGCCCTGCTCGGAGCAGCGGTCGATCGGGATGTTGTTGACGCCCGCGCCCGCGCGCGCGATACACTTGAGCTCGGACGGGAATTCCATATCGTGCAGCTTGGCCGAGCGGACGAGCGCAGCCTCGTAGTTTTCGACGTCCTCGCCGCAGCAGTATTTGTCCGCGGGCAGATTATCCATCGCAGCATGCGAGATCTTGTTGAACAGTTTTACGTTGTACATGACGCGCCATATCTCCTTGGTGTCTCCTTTCACAAGCGAATGCCGCCGCAAAAGGATTGTAAGTTTTAATACTTTATTAGTATAAACCATCGTTCCGGACGGTGCAAGTATTTACCCGCGATATTTTTTGTGCTATAATAGAGAAAAAGTGGAAAAAGGAAAACCAAAAATGGACATTTTAGATAGAATTCGTGCAATCGACGGAGTTGCCGATGCAGGAAGCTGCCCGTATCCTCTCCTGGATTCATACATGAGCGAACCCCAGCGCATCGGCGCGCGGCGCATCATCGCGGAACCGCGCACCGTCCTCTGTGCGCTCTTTCCTTATTACAGTAAGCCGACCGCCGGAAATGTCTCACTTTACGCCCGCGGACGCGATTACCACGCGGTCATTCACGAGGCGCTCGACCCGCTGTGTGAGGCGCTGCGCGCCGAATATCCCGGCAGCCGCTTCGAGATTCTGACCGACGACTCCCCTCTGCCCGAGGTGCTGACCGGCTGTCTCGCCGGGCTGGGCGTCATCGGCAAAAACGGCCTTCTGCTTCATCCGGAGCGCGGCAGCTTCATCTTTCTGGGCACAATTCTGACCGACGTTGACTTTCACGCCTCGGCGCGGGAGGTCACGTTCTGCCCGAACTGCGGCGCGTGCATGCGCGCCTGCCCGGTCAGCATGGATAAAAGCCGCTGTCTCTCCGGCCTGACCCAGAAGGGCGGCGAATTGACTGAAGAAGAAGCCGCGCTCGTCCGCGCCCACCCGCTCATCTGGGGCTGCGACCTCTGCCAGCTCGCCTGCCCGGCCAACAAAAACCTGCCCGACGGCGACCCTGCCTTCATCGCAGATCCGATTGACACCCTCACGCCCGCCGATCTGGACGGGCTGACCCGCAGGCAGTTCAACGAAAAATTTGCCGGGCGCGCCTTCACCTGGAAGGGTCCCCGGCCGATCGCACGCAATCTGGCGATCAAAGAGGAGGACACCCCGTGAGCACCCCGCTGTACGATGCGCTGCGCGCGCTGGCCGCGCGGGACACGGCGCGCTTCCACATGCCCGGCCACAAGGGCGTTTCCGCCGGCGGTTTTCCCTTTTCCATCGACTACACCGAGACCTACGGCACGGGCAATTTATATGAGGACGAGGGCCCAATCATGCATGCCGAGCGCGCCGCCGCGCAAACCTATCATGCGGACGACTGCCTCTTCCTGACCGGCGGCTCGACCCAGGGCGTGCTCACCCTTCTGGCCGCCGCCTGCCGCACAGGCGGCGAGGTGCTGCTCGACCGGAACTGTCACCGTTCGGTCTGCCACGCGCTCGCCCTGCTCGATCTGACCCCCCATTTCATCCAGACCGAACCAGACCCGGTTTACGGCTTCTGCCGCCCGCTGACGGCCGCGCAGGCGGCCGCCGCGTTGGACGCGCACCCGGCTTGCCGGGCCTTTTTTCTGACCTCTCCCAATTATTACGGCGTGCGTCAGCCTCTGCGCGAGATTGCGGCCGTCTGCCGCGCGCGCGGGGTGCCGCTGCTCGTCGATTGCGCCCACGGCGCGCATTTTCCCGCGCTCGGCCTGCCGACCCCGGTCGAAGAGGGCGCGGCCGCCTGTGTCATGAGCGCTCACAAGACCCTGCCCGCCCTCGGACAGGCCGCCCTGATTCTCTCGGACGGCACGCTCGACCACCGCGAGCTGCGCGAATCCTCCCGTTTGTTCGGGACAACCTCTCCCTCCTATCCGATCCTCGCTTCGATCGACTGCGCGCGCGATTGGCTCGAACAGACCGACTGGAATCCGGTGGCTGAAGCCGCCCGCGCGCTGCACGAGCATCTCTATGCCAGCACGCCCTTTTTTCCTTTGACCGAGCGGGACTATGCCATCGACCCCACCCGGCTGACCATCTGTACCCTGGGCACCGACCTGTCCGGATATGAGATGGCGGACCGGCTCTATCAGGAATACAACATCGCCGTCGAGATGGCGGACAGCCGGAACATCGTCTGCATCCTGACGCCCTTTGACCTCGACGGCAATCTTGACCGGCTCACCCGGGCGCTCGACGAACTGTCTCTGACTGCCGCAGGACGGCTGCTGCCGGACCCGCTCCCGCCGCTGCCCGCGCCCCGTGCCGCGTGCTCCGTGCGGCAGGCCTGGTTCGCGCCGCGCGAAACCATGCCGCTCGACCGCGCCATTGGCCGGGTCTGCGCGCGCCCGGTGACCCCCTATCCTCCCGGCGTTCCGATCGTCCTTCCGGGCGAGGAAATCACCGCGGAACACGTTGTATTCCTCCAAAAAATCTGTTATAATGAGGATTGCGAGGTCGTGAAATAACAAGGCGGCACCGCACCATTACATCTGCGGCGTATGACTGCCAATTTTCGTCATAAATGCGTTGTGAAAACTTGAAATACACAAAGTATTCCTGCGTTTTCACGCC
>CAMEPU010000142.1 GCA_945932315.1 uncultured Clostridia bacterium | reverse complement strand
AGTATCGCACGATGAGTGGGGTTCGTCAGGGCGCGGGATTATTGAGCGGTTACGTTCTCTTGCCACAGCAAAAAATGGCCATTGTTCAGTAGTTGTTATATAACAACTATGAATGTGCAAAAAAGGACCGCCGAGCCTTCAAAGCCCGACAGTCCCCGCTTGCCGTATCACGAAACGACCGGCCGATTCGCCCCTGTGCTTACAGCGCCTGCTTGATGCAGTCGTTGACCGCACGCAGGATACCCTCGCAGGTGATGGTGGAGCCGGAAACCGTATCCACGCCCACCGTGCCGTTGGCGGCTACGATGTCCTCCACCAGCTTCGGCGCAGCCACGCCGCCCAGAGACGGGGTCTCGGCAGAGACATCCGCCGTCACATGGACAATCTTGCCGCCCTTGATCTCCACGCTCACCGGAATATCGCCGTTGATGCCGCGGCCCTTCGCGGTATAGGTGCCGTCCTTGCAGTTCTCGGCGGTCAGCGCCTCGTTGTCCTGCACCGGGGCAGCCATGGACGGGCCCTTGCCGGTCGGCATGCCGTCGCGGATGAGCTTCTCCACGACGTGCTTGGCGAAGGTCAGGTTGCGGCCCAAGCACATGCCCGGGAACAGCTCCGGATAGTTGTCCACAAAGGTGGTGCCGGCGGCGTTGCCCGTGGCATACAGGTTCTCGATAACCTCGCGCTCCGGCGTCAGCACCTGCATGTCCTCGTTGATCCACAGCGCGTCGCCGGTGCACAGCAGGGAGCCGCCCAGCCACAGGCCGTAGTACGGCGGCTTGCGCAGCTCGGACAGACGGTATGCGGGCTTGCCAAAGTCCACGTCCTCCTGCATGTCGTACAGCTCGTTGTAGCGTGCGCAGGTCGCCAGGAAGTTTTCCTTTGCCTTGCCGGTGAAGCCCAGCAGATCCGCCAGCTCCTCCAGCGTGTCGGCCTTCTTGACCAGGCCCGCCTCCACCTGCGGCTCGATGGTCTTTTCAATCAGCGCGTCGCCCTGCATGCGGGTCATCGCAGAGCAGCCCAGCGTGAAGAAGCGCTGCACGTCGGAAACAACGTTGCTGTCAAACACCTGGCAGTACACGCCGCCCTTGCGGCGGGCCGCCGCATGCACGGCATCGTTGTACGGCTGGCTCTCGTCCATGAAGCGGACGCCGTCGCGATCCACCTTCAGGAACGGCTGGGTGCCCGGGTTAAACTGGCGAACCGGGCTCGGGAAGACCTTCTCGCCGTTCTCGTTGACCACATAGCCCGCGTTCACGCCCGGCGCAACCAGGCCGCGGTCAAAGATCATCGGAGCCGCCTCCAGGTCGCGCTCCGCACCGGCCCACATGGCCGCCTTGATGCCCATGCCCTTGTTGGACGGGTTGAAGGAGCAGGCCGTGACGCACTTGGGCACGATGGGCGCCAGCGCCTCGATCATCTCCGGGTTGCCCTCGTAGCCGCCGGTGGCGATGAGCACGCCCCAGGCCGCTTCCACGCGGACATACGCGCCGGTGAGCACGTTCTGCGCGATGGCACCGGTCACCTTGTTGCCCTCCTTGGTCAGGCAGACGAGGCTGTGGTTGAAGTCGATGTAGTAGCCCTTGGCCTCAATGCGCTCCTTGAGCAGCACATTGCGTTGCGGGTTGTAGTCGTTCCAGAAGTGCTGCTGCGGCGGGCAGTAGTACCGGGTATGGTGCTCGACCTCCTGCTCCTTGTCGTTGGCAAAGTCGCAGACCAGACCCGCCGCCTCCAGGATCGGGGCGAGGTAGTCGTGCATGGCGGCGGACTCATTGATCCACACGTTCAGCACGCGCTGATCCATTTTACCGGAGGTGTAGCGGGAAGCCTCGCTGCGCAGCAGGGAGATGTCCACCTCCGCGCCCGCGGCCTTCGCCGCAGAGGAGTTGATCGCGCCGTACCAGTGGCGGGTGTCGCCGACGACGCTGTTCTGCTCCAGCACGCGGAAATCGACGCCGTTGTCCGCAGCGACAGAGGCAGCCATCATGCCGCCGTTGCCCGCGCCAATGATCAGCAGGTCGGTCTTCCATACCTCGGAGATGCTGCTCTCCAGGATCACCGGAGCCTCGCCCAGCCAGGCGGGATTCTTGGAATCCGCAGCCGGCGCGGCAGCCTTTTCGCCCTCGGCGGCAGCAACGCTGGCGGAGATCACCGCAGCGCCCGGCACCAGGCCGGCAGCAGCAATGCCCAGCGCAGAAGCAGCCGTTCCGCGCAGGAAGTCACGACGAGAAATGCCCATGGTTGTATTCCTCCATTTTCTGATGTGAATAGGCTTGATACCAGCAATCGGTATCCTTATCAAAATTTTATCACAATTTTCCCGGAAACGTCAATTCCAAATCTGTATGTTTATCTAGGGTGTGTTTCCAAATAGGATAAGGCTGGTTTGCTCTGGGACGAAAACCACAAGACCCGCAACAACCTCTCCCGTGCCAGCCTCATGGAAGAGATTGACGGCAGCCTCAAGCGGCTTCGCACCGATCATATCGACATTTATCAGATGCACTGGCCGGATCACAATGTTCCGATTGAGGAAACCGCCCAGGCGCTGGCGGACATCAAGAAGGCCGGAAAGATCCGCTATGTCGGCCTGTCCAACTTCTCTCAGGAGGACGTCGAGAAGTTCCAGAAGATCGTGCCGGTGGAATGTCAACAGGGTCTTTACAACATGCTGGAGCGCAACACGCCCTCCTATCACGGTCTTCCGCTGGAGTACAAGACGGAGGATGAGATGTTGGTCACCGTGAAGAAATACGGTCAGGCCTTCCTGCCCTACAGCCCGTACATGCAGGGGTTGCTTACCGGCCGATTCACGAGGGAGAAGAAGTTCTCCTCGACCGATATCCGCAACGAGAATCCCAAGTTCACGACGCCCGAGGTTTATGCGAAGTATTATGACTGCTATGAGCAGCTCGCCGCCTTTGCGAAAGAGATGGGCCGACCGATGAATGAGATCTGCGTCAACTGGCTGCGCCAGAAGGAAGAGGTAACGGCGATCATCGGCGGCGCGTCCTCTGTGAAGCAGTTGGAGGGCAACATTCATGCCATGACTTGGGACATTCAGCCGGACGAGATGGCGAAGATCAACGAGATCATTGAGCCTTTCCGCGAACTGTGATCGGAGGAAATTCTATGAGCCTCAAATCCTTTGTTAAAGAATTCCACCACTTTGGTCTTCCGACTAAAGATATGGACGCGACAATCGAGTTTTATCAGAAGCTGGGCGCAGAGATCGTGTTTGAGACCGTCGTTCAGGAGGCTGGAAAGCCTTGCCGCGTCGTGCATCTTAAGGTTTCCAATTTGTATGTAGAGGCGTATGAGCGGGATGAGACGCCGATGTGCTGCGGCGCAATCGATCATCTTGCAGTATCGACGGACGATACCGTGGTTTTTATCAATGGCTGTTTCTGGCACGGCCATGAGGGATGCAGGTACTTCAAATGGCCTAAATCAAACCAGGAATTCTGGAAAGATAAGATCAATGCCAACCGTGAACGGGATAAGAGAAATCTAGATGAACTTGCTGCCACCGGATGGCATGTAATCACTGTGTGGGAATGCGATCTCAAAGAACGCCGAGAGGAAACGCTTGATGCTCTTGTTCACGAGATCCGCCAGCAACCCCACAGGATTTACAAAAAAAAGAAGCCCTACGATACCGAGGAAGAACAGAAGCTGAGACATGGTAAAGCAGATCTAGGAATTAAAGTTCCAAAGTAATGTGGGATGAGAAAAAGGGATCGGATTTATCAGATATGGGTGAATTAGTAACATTTGATAACTAAGATGTTAATGTACCCCCTTGTCTTTTCTGGTACTGTCGTATGCACCCAATATAAAACGGCTGCCCGCCCAACAAGCCCGTAGGTTTCTTCCAGATAAAGAAGCAGATACTTCATGTCCGTATCGTT
>CAMEPU010000141.1 GCA_945932315.1 uncultured Clostridia bacterium | reverse complement strand
CCGAAATCCTCTCCACCGGCATCAAGGTCATCGACCTGCTCGAGCCGTATAGCAAGGGCGGTAAGATCGGCCTGTTCGGCGGCGCCGGCGTGGGCAAGACGGTGCTCATCATGGAGCTCATCAACAATATCGCCAAGCAGCACGGCGGCATTTCGGTTTTCACCGGTGTCGGCGAGCGCACCCGTGAGGGCAACGACCTGTACAACGAGATGCAGGAGTCGGGCGTTATTGACAAGACCGTTCTGGTCTACGGCCAGATGAACGAGCCGCCCGGAGCGCGTATGCGCGTCGGTCTGTCCGGTCTGACCATGGCCGAGTACTTCCGCGATCAGGAAGGGCAGGACGTACTGCTCTTCATCGATAACATCTTCCGCTTCACCCAGGCGGGCTCCGAGGTATCGGCGCTGCTCGGCCGTATGCCCTCCGCGGTAGGCTATCAGCCCACGCTGGCTACCGAGATGGGCGCGCTGCAGGAGCGCATCACCTCGACCAAGAAGGGTTCGATCACCTCTGTTCAGGCCGTTTACGTGCCTGCGGACGACCTGACCGACCCCGCCCCGGCGACCACGTTCGCCCATCTGGACGCCAAGACCGTTCTGTCCCGTCAGATCGCTTCGCTGGGTATTTACCCCGCGGTTGATCCGCTGGACTCTTCCTCCCGTATCCTGACCAAGGATATCGTCGGCGAGGAGCATTATGAGGTCGCCCGCGCCGTACAGTCCATCCTCCAGCGCTACAAGGAGCTGCAGGATATCATCGCCATTCTGGGTATGGACGAGCTGTCCGACGAGGATAAGCTGACCGTTGCCCGCGCCCGTAAGATCCAGAACTTCCTCTCGCAGCCCTTCCACGTTGCGGAGCAGTTCACCGGTATGCAGGGCAAGTACGTGCCGATCAAGGAGACCATCCGCGGCTTTAAGGAGATCATGGAAGGCAAGCATGACGATCTGCCCGAGTCGGCGTTCCTGTTTGTCGGCACCATCGACGAGGCGGTAGAAAAGGCGAAGAAAGGAGCTTAACTGATGGCTACCTTTCATCTGAAGGTTCTGACCGTTGACGGCCCGCTGTTTGACGGCGAGGTCGACAGCTGCATCGTGCGCACCGTCGCGGGCGACGTGGGCATCCTGCCCCGTCATATCCGCTATGTCGCTGCGCTGGGCATCGGCAGCCTGATTATCAGCCAGAACGGCAAGAAGCGCGAGGCGGCCATCGCCGGCGGCTTCGTGGACGTCTCTGACGAAGGGACCGTCGTTTTCGCACGCACCTGCGAGTGGGCGGAGGACATTGATGTCAACCGCGCACGCCAGCGTGTCGAGGCCGGCAAGGCGCACAGAAGCGCCGAAATGGAAGATAAGCAGGCCAAAATCAACGAGTACAAGATCAAGCGTGCGCTGAACCGCATCCGCGTCGCGGAGAAGTAAGCAGCACCGCAGCACACAGCAGGAAAGCCGCCCGATCGGGCGGCTTTCTTTGTGCTGGCCGTTTATAGAATATTGCCGATACGGGGCTGCTCCATCTCAGTCAGATGGCGGAGCATACCGGCCAGCTCACGGGTCTGCATCCGGCCTTCGTCACTGTCTCCGTTCTCCGCGCACTGGATCGCGCGCAGATACAGGTTTTCGATTTCGTCAATTTCATTATGCCGGACCAGCGCGCCGAGCAGCTCGTGATGGCCGCGCCAGTTTTGATAGCTCGTGCGCATAATCTCGGAAGCCCTGTCCGAGTCTTCGGCGCCCAGCGCGTCGTACGCGGTCTGCACCTCGGCGGCGAGCGTTTTTGTGATCTGATCGACCGACAGATAAGCGCCGGCGCAGCCCAGGATCAGCAGCAGGAAGATCACGCTGGCGGCAGCGACTCGTTTCATGTCAGGCCTCCTTCTTTTGAATAAACTGATTGCCGCAATCATCGAGCGTCATCAGAAAAACATCGGAAATGCGTGGAATGTTGCTTTTGCGCAGCTTTTGCAGGATGTCGTCCTCGGTGAGGTGAAGCCGGTTCAGACTGGCCGAAATGACCTTTCCCTCCGCAATGACAACCAGAGGGACGCCCACATTGGACGGCGACAGGTTCAGCATTCCGGCGGTCACCGGCTGCGCCTGTGGATAAAGGACGTAGGAAAGCTGACCGTTGGGCTCAAGAATCCCGTAGCGCACGTCGGCCACCGAAGCGATACTGTTCTGCCGCAGGGCCTCCATCACCTCATCGATGCTGATGCGGAGCTGGCGCATTTTTTTTGTGTCAAGGCTGCCGTTTTTGATGAGGATTGCGCCCTGCCCGTTGAGCAGGCGGTGGAGCCGCCGCGACTTGAGACAGGCAAACGAGATCAGAATCTCAACGGATACCAGGGTCAGGATCGGAATGGCGCCGGCGAGCAGGGGAGTGCCCAGATCCTGCATGGGGATCGCAGCCAGCTCGGAGATCAGAATGGTGATGACGAGATCACTCGGCTCCAGCTCGCCAATCTGCCGCTTGCCCATCAGCCGGACGGCGAATACGACGAGAAGATATAAGATCAGGGTGCGAATGAGCGAGATGGACATGGGTGCCTCCTCAAATGACTTGTTTCCCATCAGTTTGCGCACGGGAAAGAAAAGTATGTGCTTTCAAAAAATTATTGTTGACTTTTCTTCATGCCTTTATTATAATAAAGGCACATACAAAAAAATGCGATGACGGGGAAAGTAATCCACCAAAATCCTTGTTTAGAGAGCCGTTGGCTGGTGCAAAACGGCAGGATGGTCGGCCGAAAGTCACCCCCGAGCAGTCCGGATGAAAAGCCTGCGGGCCCAGTAAGCCGCGAACGGAAACCTCCGTTACAGGGCATGGCATTGGTTGACCGATGCCGATGAGCGGCCGTCCATGACGGCAATTAAGAGTGGTACCGCAGAGAATTGTTGTCTTTGTCTCTTTTCGGAGATAAAGGCATTTTTTATTTGCGAAAATTTAGCGTGAAACGAGAGGAAAAACCGCATGAAACTGAATGGTTCCCAGATCTTGTGTGAAGCCCTCCTCGAGCAGGGTGTCGACACTATTTTTGGTTATCCGGGTGGTTCGGTGCTCAACATTTACGACGCACTGTACGAATACAGCGACCGAATCCGTCATATCATCACGGCGCATGAGCAGGGCGCGTCCCACGCGGCCGACGGCTACGCCCGTGCGACCGGAAAAACCGGCGTTGTTCTGGCGACTTCGGGCCCGGGCGCGACCAATCTGGTCACCGGTATCGCGACCGCCTATATGGATTCGATCCCTATGATCGCGCTGACCGGCAATGTCGGCCAGCCGCTGATCGGCAAGGACTCCTTCCAGGAGGTCTATATCGCCGGCATCACCATGCCGATCACCAAGCATAATTTCGTCGTCCGCGACGTCAACACGCTCGCGGATACCATCCGCGAGGCGTTCCAGATCGCAAACTCCGGCCGCCCCGGCCCGGTTCTGATCGATATCCCGAAGGATATCACGAGCGCGGTCTGCGAGTACGAGCGCAAGGAGATCGCTCCGATTGAAGAGACCTACGAGATCGAAGAGAAGGATCTCCGCCGCATGGCCGACGTCATCAACAAGGCCGAGCGCCCGGTCATCTACTACGGCGGCGGCATCATTTCGAGCGGCGCGTGTGAGGAACTGACCGCTCTGATGCGCAAGGCTGATATCCCGGCCACGACCACCATGATGTCCATCGGCGCTGTTCCGGCCGACGAGCCCCGCTATCTGGGCATGATCGGCATGCACGGCAAGGTTTCGGCCGGTTGGGCGGTCGATAAGGCCGATGTACTGATTTCGATAGGCGCGCGTTTCTCTGACCGCGTCGCGACCAATCCCAAGCGCTTCGCGCCCGATGCGCGCATCCTGCACATCGACGTCGACGCAGCCGAGATCAACAAGAATATGCCGGCGGACGATTACATCGTCGCGGACGCCA
>CAMEPU010000140.1 GCA_945932315.1 uncultured Clostridia bacterium | reverse complement strand
AGCCGATGACGCTCTGCTTTCCCATCGTTTCGAGGCAAATTGTCTGGGTATAGCCCTCCCGCTCGACTGCGGCAAGGATCTCGCGCACGTTGAATCGGGTGTTCTCGAGCGCCTGCGTGCGCGACCGCTTGCCCACGCCGCCCGTGTGGACGACGATGCGGGAGGCACCCAGTCCCTCGGCCGCCCGGCAGGACGCCAGCACATAGCCGATGTTCTTCTCGATGCGCTCCTCCTCGTCCGAGGACAGATTGATATAGTAGGGCGCGTGCAGCGACATCGTGACGCCATGCGCGCGGGCGGCGTCGCCGATCTTGCGCGCCGTCTCATCGCCGACCGACACGCCGTGGCCGCACTGGTATTCATAGGCGTTGAGGCCCATCTTCTGAATGAATGCAGGCGCGTCGACCGTCGCCTTGAAACCGGCGTCCGAGAAGGACTGCGAGTTCCCCGCGGGGCCGAAATGGATCGTCATATGGATTCCTCCGAAAGCATAAGGATAAAAAATGAATGGAAAGCGGGTGAATGCTATGAAAACACAGATCGTTCTGGTTTGTCCGGCGGCGCGCTGCGGCGAAGCCGCGCAAACAGGACTGCCCATTCTGCGGCTGGGTCTGGGGCTGGACTGCCGCGGCACGCTGATCCGCACGATGGCGCAGACGCGCCGTCCCGGCGATTTTCTGGGGCTCAGCGATTTCGGCGTGACCGAGCCCGTTCCGGCCGCCGTCGTGCGGCAGCTTCTGGATGAAGCCCAAGGGGCGGGCGGCATCGTCGCCGACTTCGAGCGGGATCACCCCGCCTTACACGCCTTTCTGCAACATCTGGACGCGGCCTGCACGGAAGCCGGGCTTCCGCTGTTCGTCCCCGCTTGCCGGATCGACTGCGCGCCGAACGCCTGGGCAATCGCACCGGGCGCGGCGAGCGGCGGCTGCCTGCGTGACGAGCTGGAGCGCGGCATGCGGGCGCGGCACGGCCGTCTGGCGGTCGCCTTTGAGCCGACCCGCCGCCGGTTCCTACTGCCCGCCGACGATCCCGACGGGGAATCGCTGACCGAATCCGAGCTGACAGCGCTGCGGCAGCGCACCGGCGCGCATGCGTTTTTCTCGCGCGAGCTCTGCGCGAACTATTTCACCTATATGGACGGTGCGCAGGGCGTGTTTGTCCTGTTCGACAATCCGGATACCCTGCGGGCCCGGCTCGAGCTGATCCAGAACGCCGGCGTGCCCTATGTGTTCGCCGTCTGGGAAGGCTGCGAAGCCCTGTTTAACCGACCGTGATGTCGGCGGTTGTCGCGCCGACGAGCGCGATCAGTTCATCGGGCGCGCACTCGATCTGGTAGCCGATCTTTCCCGCCGAGACCATGATGGTCGGGATGATCTCGGCCATCTCGTGGAACACGGTCGGGAACGCCTTTTTCATGCCAACGGGTGAGCAGCCGCCGCGCACATAGCCGGTCAGGCCAAGCAGCTCCTTGACGTGCACGAGCTCGATCGCCTTCTCCCCCACCGCCTTGGCGGCTTTTTTGAGATCAAGCTCCTCTGCGACCGGGATGACAAAGACAAAGTAGCCGCCCGACTTGCCCCGGGCGACCAGCGTCTTGTACACGCAGTCGGGGTCCTGCCCGAGCAGGTTTGCGACTGTGACGCCGTCCACCGCGTCCTTGCCGTGCGGGTATTCATGCGGGGTGTATGCGATGCCGTGCTGCTCGAGCACACGCATTACATTCGTTTTAATTTTTTCTGCCATATTCCATCAGACTCCGAAAAGCATCGCGGCAGCTCAGGCGGGACTCCCCCACCTGCAACATGCCTCGATCGCTCCATTTTTATTCTGTTTCGTACCGCTCCCGGTCGGGCTCCCAGCCGTCGAGCGGATAGCGCTGGATCGCGCCGAAAATGCGCTCGCGCAGACCGCGGTTTTCCTTTTCTAGCGTGCGCAGCAGGTCCTTGACCTCCTGCCGCTTGGTGTTGCCGTCTGCCGGACAGGGATTGTGCACGATGGGCAGGTTCTCCCGGCGGGCAAAGGAGCGGATATAATGCTCTGGCGTGTAAAGCAGCGGGCGGATCAGCGTGATGCCGCGGCGATCCAGCCAGGTGACCGGCTTGAAGCACGAGATGCGTCCCTCATACATCAGCGAAAGCATATAGGTTTCGACGACGTCGTCAAAATGGTGGCCAAGCGCCACCTTTTTGCAGCCTGCGGCCAACGCGGCGTCGTGCAGCGCGCCCCGGCGCAGCTTGGCGCAGAGCGAGCACGGATTTTCCTCCCGACGGATGTCGAACACGATCTGCTTGATCTGGGTTGGCACACGGATGTATTCGACGCCGAGCGAATCGCAGAGCGCCTGCACGGCCGAAAAATCCATCTCCTCATAGCCCATCTCGAGCGTGATGGCGACGACGTCATAATGCTTGGGATAGAACCGGCGCAGGTTCGCAAGCGCGACGAGCAGGGCAAGCGAATCCTTGCCGCCCGAAACGCCGACCGCGATGCGGTCGCCCTCCTCGATCATATGATAATGGTCGACGGCGCGCCGGGTGTAAGATAACAGTTTCTGCATGGCGGAAGCCTCCTTTTCGCGGCTTCCGCCGCTGGATTCTCGTACACCGATATTTATACCAGAATACGGCCAAAACCGCAAGGGGCGAAAAACAAAAAATCGAAAGTGAGAAAACGTGAGATATCAGGAGAATGAGAGAGAAAACGAGAGCTTGTCCGGAGATGGATGAAAAAATTGAAATTTGCTGTTGACTTCCGTTTTTCGGTGTGGTTTAATAAGAAAGGCTCATTTAGAGCCCTGATAAAGTTGTGAGTCAATTTAAGATATCATAAAATGGAGGAACGCATCATGTCCACTTTCATGGCAAATGCAAGCACCGTTGAGCGCAAGTGGTATGTGCTGGACGCTGCCGGCAAGCCGCTCGGCCGCACCGCCGCTACCGCTGCTATGCTGCTCCGCGGCAAGCACAAGGTCGATTTCACCCCCCACGTTGACAACGGTGATTTCGTCATCATCATCAACGCCGACAAGGCTGTTCTGACCGGCAAGAAGCTGGATCAGAAGTACTATCGTCATCACACCGGCTATGTCGGCCATCTGAAGGAAGTGCAGTACCGCACCCTGATGGCTGAGAAGCCCGAGTTCGCGATGGCTCAGGCTGTCAAGGGCATGCTGCCCAAGAACAGCATCGGCCGCGCTTCCGCTACCCGTCTGAAGGTATTCGCCGGTGCGGAGCACAACCATGCCGCTCAGCAGCCCGTTGTTTGGGACAAGTAATCTTGTAAGGAGGAAATTTATCAATGTATACGCCTAAGAAAGCATATTTCTACGGCACCGGCAGAAGAAAGTCCTCTGTTGCAAGAGTTCGTCTGATTCCGGGCGGTACTGGTGAAATCACCATCAACAATCGTACCCTCGACAACTACTTTGGTCTGGACACCCTGAAGCTGATCGTTCGTCAGCCGCTGGAAGCTACTAAGACCACTGAGAAGTTTGACATCGTTTGCACTGTAGCTGGCGGCGGCTTTACCGGCCAGGCTGGTGCAATCCGTCACGGCATCTCCCGTGCCCTGCTGCAGGCTAACTCTGACGAGTATCGTCCGATCCTGAAGGCAGCTGGCTTCCTGACCCGTGACCCGAGAATGAAGGAGAGAAAGAAATACGGCCTCAAGGCTGCCCGTCGCGCTCCGCAGTTCTCCAAGAGATAATCTACAGCTTAAAAATGCTAAAAAAGTCCGGAAAATCAAGGTTTTTCGGACTTTTTCTATACCCAAAATTCCGTTTACATAGCCAAATGGTTTGTGAATGAACTATTTTGAGCCATGAAGCTATGGAATCTGTAGGTGATATCTGATAAAATAAAAAGTAAAAACAGCTTAACAACTCGAAATTTGTGGAGGAGAGTAATTTGCTGGTATTAAATAAATTAGAGCGGTTGCTAAC
>CAMEPU010000139.1 GCA_945932315.1 uncultured Clostridia bacterium | reverse complement strand
ATTCCAGAACTACGCGCTGTACCCCCACATGACCGTTTACAAGAACATCGCGTTCGGTCTGCAGCTGCGCAAGGTTCCCAAGGATGAGATCGACCGCAAGGTACACGAGGCCGCCAAGGTGCTCGATCTGGAGCATCTGCTGAACCGCAAGCCCAAGGCTCTGTCCGGTGGTCAGCGCCAGCGTGTCGCGCTCGGCCGCGCCATGGTCCGTGACCCCGCCGTCTTCCTGCTCGACGAGCCTCTTTCCAACCTGGACGCCAAGCTGCGTACCGCGATGCGCGCCGAGATCACCCGCCTGCACAAGCGTCTGGACACCACCTTCGTTTACGTTACCCATGACCAGACCGAGGCCATGACCATGGGCGACCGCATCGTCGTTATGAAGGACGGCATCATCCAGCAGGCCGACACCCCCCAGAACCTGTACGATTATCCGTGCAACCTGTTCGTCGCCGGCTTTATCGGCTCTCCCCAGATGAACTTCATCGACGCGACCATCTCCAAGAAGGACGGCAAGTACTTCGTCGATTTCCTGGGCTACTCCTTCGAGATTCCGGCGGACAAGGGCGGCGCGGACACCTTCGAGAAGTACATCGGCAAGCCGGTCACTCTGGGCATCCGTCCTGAGGACATCTACACCGAGCCCGAGCGCCTCGAGCGCCATGCCGGCAGCGTCATCACCGCCGACATCGATATCGCCGAGCTGATGGGCGCTGAGATCTATGTATACCTGAACTGCGGCGATCAGAAGATGATCGTCCGCACCCCCGGCGGCTACGACAAGAAGGCCGGCGACAAGGCGCAGTTCGCGTTCAACATGGATAAGATGCATCTGTTCGACAAGGAAACCGAGCAGGCCATCTGCCACTAATGCTTTTTCACCTATTCTGATATTTCTCTCTCCTTATGTCTCTTTTCCTCTCTACACCTTCCGACGCAACTGACATGTATCAGCCCGCGCCCCCGAGCCAGATGGTTTCGGGGGTGTTGGCGTTGCAAAATGCGGCCCGGATCGCCCTCCCGGCGGACGCCAGCCAGACCATTTCGGCGAGCGAAACCGGCTGGCTGCTCCTGGCGTCGACCGCAGGCGCGCCGAGCCTGTCCTCTTCCGTGCTGACCTGCGCGCTGCCATCCGGGCACGCCTGCGTGTTCCCCGCGGGGGAAACCGTCACGTTGACCGTGTCCGGTGCAGCGGTCGAGCTGCTTGCGCTCCACCTGTCCGGTATGGTCGCCGACCAGCTGCTCGGCCCCGCAGCCCGCGAGGGCGCGTTTTTCTACCCCAACGGCGGTCCCGCCGTGCAGGAGGTGGTCTCCGCTCTGATGGCCGCCGCCCAAAACGGCCTTGAGGTCTCCGGGGAAGCCGCCTCGCTGCAGGCGTACGCGCTTCTGCTCCGGCTGGCCGGCACGGCGAGCGCGCCCGAAGCCGCACCCGCCTATCCGCAGCTGATTACCGCGGCCATCGCCATCATGCAGGAACAGTTCGCCCACCTTTCCGGTGTCACCGAGCTGGCCGAGCTGCTCGAGGTCAGTCCCAATCACCTGATCCGTCAGTTCACCCGCACGGTCGGCATGACGCCGGGCAAATTCCTCAATCACGTGCGGATCGAATACGCCAAGCTGCTGCTGCGCGACCCGGATATGAACGTGCAGTCGGTGGCCGAAGCTTCGGGCTTCTCGTGCGCGGGCTATTTCATCAAGGTTTTCCGCAAGGAGACCGGCTCCACGCCCGGGCAGTATGCGGCGGCCGTCGCCCACAGCCCGTTTCCCGCTGCGCCCGACCGGGGCGCGCACTACCTGTTCTGACGATCTCTCAGGCTCCCTTTCCGCAAGGGAGCCCCTTTTTTTGCGCAGAAACAAAGCAAGCCGCCGTGCATTCGCACGGCGGCTCACTTTGGAAGAACAGAGCCCGGTTATGGGCTTCGTCGGACAGGGTGAAAGGAGAAGCCTGCCCGACGGGCAAAAGAGGGATACAAGAGTTCAAACACAGAGTATCAGACCGGCAGCTCGATCAGCCGATGCCGCCGAAGTACGCGCCGGCAACCAGAGCAACGATCGCCAGGATGACGTACAGATACTTGCCGAGGGGATAGAACCAGGAGCCGATCGGCTTCTTGGCGCCCTGATTGACAGCCTCGAGGCACTTGTCCTTGCCCAGTACCCAGAAGAACATGATGCCGGCCAGCGCAGCGCCCAGCGGGCAGATGTAAATGGATACGACGTCCATCCACTGGGAGGTCCAGGGCTGGATCATGATCGAGACGACCAGGCCGATGACGCCGATGGCGGCGACAGCGGGAACGCGCTTCAGATGCAGCTTCTCCTGCAGGAAGGCGATGGGAGCCTCATACAGGTTGACGATGGACGAAACGCCCGCGAACAGAACGCAGATGTAGAAGATCATGCCGACGATACGACCGCCAGCCATGCTGTTGAATACGTTGACGAGGTAGACGAACATCAGGCCGGGGCCGCCGCCTACGTCGTTGATGCCTTCGCCCAGAACAACCGCCATCGCGGGGATGATAACGAACGCGGCCAGCAGGGCTGCGAGGGTATCAAATACCGCAACGTTGCGCGCGGAGCCCGGGATATCCTCATCCTTGGGCAGGTAGGAACCGTAGATAACAGAGCCGTTGCCCGCAACGGACAGGGAGAAGAACGCCTGGCCGAATGCGAAGACCCAAACCTGCGGATTCATCAGGCCGGCGGGATCGAGCTTGAAGATGTACGCATAGCCGGCGGAAGAACCGGGCAGCGTGAAGATGTAAACGCCGAGGATCAGGAACAGGCCGAACAGAACGGGCATCATGACCTTGTTGGCCTTCTCGATGCCGCCCGCGACGCCCATCGCCATGATGGCGAGGGAGACGACCAGCGCGACAATCTGCCATACGCCGTTGCCGATGCCGAAGATACCGTTCTGGAGCATCATGCTGAGCGCCTCACCCAGCGTCGCCGCCTCGGGAGCGGTCGCGCCGAAGGTGCCGCCGATCGCGCCCATGTCGGTGCCGAGCGCGTACAGGCCGCCCGAAATGCCCATGAAGCAGTACTTGAAGATCCAGCCCATAACGACCGTGTAGCCGATCGCCAGCATCATCGAACCGATGATCGGGATCGCGCCGATGCCTTCGCCCAGCTTCCGGATGCCTATGCGCTCTTCGGTACACATACCGAACGCGCCTACCGGGCCAGCCTCCGCACGACGGCCGAGCGCGAACTCCTCGATGACGCCCGAAGCGCCGATCAGGATGACGAACAGGAAGTAGGGCAGCAGGAAGGTCAGACCGCCGAACTTATGAACCATGATCGGGAAACGCCAGATGTTGCCCATACCGACTGCGGAGCCGATGCAGGCCAGGACAAAGCCCCATTTACTTTGGAAGCCATCGCGTTTTTCAGTATTACTCAAATAAAACACCCCTAATCTTTACAACAGTAGAAAGAATCCCTCAATATGTAAAACGCGGCCAAAATATCCAATTTTCGCCGCGTCTTAACACCTTGCCTTTGCTCGGTGCCGGGATCGGACAGCGCGGAGTTCCCTACTTCTCCGGTCTGTCTGTTCCGAAAAGGAAGGCGTCCGCGTAAATGTTTAATTTTCCGCGGACGCCCTTCATCCCAAACCTCTATCCTGCGCTCTTTCCACGCGACGCAGGTTACGCACTAATTATAAGGGGTTCCAGATTACTTCTCTTCGTTCGGATAGGGCTCCAGGAATGCGTGGAAGTGACGCATCGGCAGATTGTGACCCCAAACGATACGCATGTTCGGGATGGACTCACGATCCTCGTACAGAGCCTTGACAGCGGCGATGACGTAATCCAGATGCTCCTTGGTCAGGCGGCTGCGGTCGATCGCGAAGCGGACGACGTTGGCCAGCTCAGCCTGCTGCTCAGGAGTCTTGAGGTCATACTCCATGGAGTAGTCGCCCAGCTCGGAGACACGGATACCGTAGCGGC
>CAMEPU010000138.1 GCA_945932315.1 uncultured Clostridia bacterium | reverse complement strand
CGCCGATGATAATGGATACGCCGCCGTCGGCGGTGGTGATCAGCGGGCCGCCCGTGCGGGCAAAGTCAGGGGAGATCAGATGGCGCTCGACCAGCGCGGCTGAAGCCGGATCGTTCGGGCGCAGGGTCTGGCGGGTGAACTGGGACGAGATGGCGGGTGCGGCGGCGATGGCCGTCATGACCTTGTCCGCGATCTCGTTTTTCTTTTCGTCGCTCAAGTTGCGGTAGGGATAGCCCTTCAGGTTGCGCGCCAGACGCACACGGGTGGTCGCGCACAGGTCGTTGAAGCCGCCGTTAAATACAAAGTCACTCATTTCTGTCCCTCCTGTCTGCGGATCTCGTCGCGCAGCCGCGCGGCTTCTTCATAATTCTCGTCCGAAATCGCGGCCTTTAACCGCTCCTTCAGCCGCTCGACCGGATTTTCCTCGGCCGTCTGCGCGGGCGACGTGCCGACATGGGTGGTCGCGCCGTGCAGCTTCCTGATATAGGGCGTCAGGATGTCGGAGAACTGGTTGTAGCAGTCGCCGCAGCCCACGCGGCCGGTGCGGCGCAGCTCGCTTTCGGTCAGGCCGCAGGTCGGGCAGCGCCGGCCGCCGGCCAGCGCGAAGCCCTGATTTACGGCGCCGAAGGGATCGCCCCAGCTCGGGAAGGGGCTGGCGTCAAACAGGCCGGAGAAAAATCCGCCGCCCGTCAGCTTGGCCGCGCACGCCGGGCACAGGTGCAGTTCGGTCGTCTGGCCGTTGATGGTCTGTTTATAATATGTGGTCGCTTCGTTCTGATTGCAATGTTGACAGAGCATATGGAATCCTCCTTTTTATGATGACAAATGAGGTGTTGTTACAAAATTTTATACTGTCAGCCGGTGCAGCGCATTTGCAAAGGTGCGCGCCCGGTGCCGGTCGCGGTGGGGCTGGGGGATCGGCTCCAGCAGCGCGTCACTGCAGCAGGCCGAGAGCAGCCGGGCCTCGCGCTCGGTGATCAAAGAGAAGGTCTCGAGCCGCTCGAGCAGGTGGAGCACGTCGGGCTCGCTGAGCGCGCCGGGCAGGGAGGCGATGAACTCGGCGAGCTGCTGCTCGGGGTCGTCGCGCACCCGGATGATGCGGATATAGCCGCCGCCGCCCCGGCGGGTCTCGATCTGATAGCCGTTTTCGGGGGTGAAGCGGGTTTCAAGCACATAGGTGATCTGGCTGGGCACGCAGCCGAATTCGCGGGCCATCGCGCCGCGCTGCATCTCGGCGATGCCGCCGCCCGCGGAGAGGGCAGCCAGAATATAGTCGCTGATGCGGTCGGAACGTTTCACAGGATGTCATCTCCTTTTTTGTTCTTTCCTGTCCTTCGATCTTTATTATAGTCAGCCCGTTTGAAAATGCAAGAGGAAAATTTGTCTTTTCCTGACCTTTCATAAATTGTTTACAAATAGCGCCAGAAATGAAGCGGTTTGGGAATTCGATCCGAGCTATGCGCAGATATGGTTATTTTCCCAATAAAATATACAAAGATGTATCATTTTGGAATCTTTCACAATGTTACCATATGCTAACATCGGGAAAATCCCTTGAATTTCTGATTTTGTGTGATACAATAGGTATGTAAATTTCAATTGGAGGTGCTTCCCCATGGCATATGTAATTTCTGGTGCATGCATCAGCTGCGGTTCCTGCGCTGGCGAGTGCCCTGTTGGCGCTATTTCTGAGGGCGACGGCAAGTACGAGATCAACGCGGACGCTTGTGTTGACTGCGGCACCTGCGCTGGCGGCTGCCCCGTAGGCGCGATCTCCCAGGGCTAATCTCCCGGAGATACGTACAAGAGAATAAAGCCTGCTCGAACGAGCAGGCTTTTTTCATAGCTGAAACCGCTTTTGGATGGGAGAATCGTATGGAAAACAGGCGCGTCCGCATCCGCGACATCGCGGAGGAGCTGGGGCTGAGCACGGCCACGGTGTCCAACGTCCTGCACGGCAAGACGGCTAAAATTTCAGAGGAGACCGTGCGCCGGGTGCAGGCGCTGCTCGAGGAGCGCGAATACATCCCGAGCATGGCGGGCATTCTGCTCGCCCAGAACGCCTCCCGCATCGTGGGCGTCGTCATCAACGATCACGAGAAGTACGAGTCCCACGCCCTCGAAGACCCCTTTATTTCATCCGCGCTGAACGCCCTGTCGGCCGAGCTGGCGCAGAATGACCTCTTTCTGATGGTCAAAACGGCGACCACCCCCGAGGAGATCATCCGTTTCGGCTCGATGTGGAATCTGGACGGGCTGGTGCTGATCGGCTTTTGCGCACACGATTACGAACATCTGCGCAGCCATATGCGCATCCCGTTCGTCGTGTACGACGGGTATTTTGAGCAGGCGGGGGGCATCTGCAACATCACGATCGACAATTACAGCGGCGGCTTTCAGGTGGGCGCGGCCTTCCGGCGGGACGGCCACCGGCGGGTGCTCTGCATCGCGGACAACGAGATCTGCGTGGACAAGGAGCGGATGGACGGCTTCTGCGACGGCTTCGCCGGGCAGGCCGACTTCCTGTGTATTCCGATGCGCGAAGCCGAGCGCATGCTGTTTTATGAGCAAAATCTGGATGTTTTGAAACAGTATTCGGCCATCTTCGCGGTGTCGGACTTCTACGCGATCGAGCTCATGCGCTTTCTGGCCGCGCACGGCGTGGCCGTCCCGGATGGGATCGCGGTCGCGGGCTTCGACGACACCCCGCTCTGCCGGATGGTCTGGCCCGAGCTCACCTCGGTGCGGCAGGACAGCGCCGCGCGCGCCCGGCTGGCCGTGCAGAAGCTGCGCGAACTGCGGGAGGGGAGCGAGCCGGGGACGACCGTCCGCCTGCCGGTCACCCTGATCGAGCGCGCGAGCACCCGAAAAGCATAAAAAACGCCGCGTTTATGCAGTGCGCACAAATGCGGCGTGATTTTTTTGTGTCGGGTTACGCGCTTAACCTTTGCGCGGCCGGACGGACGAACGTACAATGGAGGTAGAAACAGAATCTCTTCGGGAGGCAGCCATGCAAAACGATAACACCTTCTTCCGGTCGGTCTGCGCGATCGCGATCCCGGCCGCGCTGCAGTCCATGCTGCAGGCGTCCTTCAGCGTGGTCGATCAGATTATGATTGGCCAGCTCGGCAGCACGAGCGTCGCCGCCGTCGGCCTCGCCGGGAAGTTTTCCTCGGTCTATTCGGTGCTCGTCTCGGCCATCGCGGCGGTCGCGGGCATCCTGATCGCCCAGCAGCTCGGCGGGCAGAACGGCCGCGCGGTCGGGCGCAGCTTCCGGGTCAATCTGGGCGTGGCGGGCGGCCTGGCGCTGGCGTTCACCGCGCTCAGCTTGTTCCTGCCCGGGCCGATCATGGGACTTTATTCACAGGATGTGGACACCGTCGCCGTCGCGGCGGACTACCTGCGCATCCTCTCGGGCACCTACCTGCCGATGGCGGGCGCGGCGCTGCTGGCCACCCTGCTGCGGTGCATGGAGCGGGCGGCGCTGCCCCTGTACGCCGGGATCGCGGCCGCGCTGCTGAACACCGGCCTCAACTACGTCCTGATCTTCGGCCGGTTGGGCGCGCCCGCGCTGGGCGCGGCGGGTGCCGGGATCGCGACGCTGGTTTCCCAGCTCGCCAATTTCGGCCTATTGTTTGTCCTTTATTATCAGTACGCGCGCCCCGCGCGGCGGGAGAGCGCCCCGTCCGCGCCGCTCCCGCCCTTCGACTGGCGGCAGTACGCGGCCATGCTGCTGCCCGTGCTGGTCTGCGAGTTCATGTGGAGCCTGGGCGAGAACGTCTACGCGGCCATTTACGGCCGGCTGGGCACGGCCTCATGCGCGGCGATGACCCTGCTAAACCCGATCCAGAGCCTGATGATCGGCGCGCTCTGCGGCCTGTCGCAGGCGGCAGGCGTGCTCGTCGGCAAGCGGTTGGGCGCGGGCGATCGGGACGGCGCGTACCAAGCGGGCAAGCGGCTCACCTGGTACGGCCTGTGC
>CAMEPU010000137.1 GCA_945932315.1 uncultured Clostridia bacterium | reverse complement strand
ATATGTGCCCTATTTTTACGGCAAGCGCCGCGCCGTTCCGGCCTGCGAAGCCGAGAAGCTGGCCGTCCGCTGGGAAGCGCTCGTGCGGGAAAACGCGCCCCTGCGCGCGCTCCAAAACGGAAAACCGGTTTCCGTCCCCTCCGATTATTATGATGAAACCATTCTGGCTTGCGCGCCCGGGGAGACCGTGCGCGCCGCCATGGTGATCGGCAATGCGCTGGTCGGGCTGAATGTCGGCGACTGGCTGATTTTTGAGCGCATCCGCGCGCTGGCTGCGAAGGGCAAAATCGAGATCGTGCAGGACGGCGCGAATTATCGCGAAATGACCGTCCGCCGCAAAAAATAAAGGAAACGCTCGCTTTCTCTCCAATTTTATGAAAAATATACATTGACAAGATGCAGTTCGCATGGTAAAGTTTTAACGAGATAAAGCGACAAAGGAGAAATTATTTCAATGCGCAACACCATTGCTACGCCCGAGGGCACCCGCGACCTGCTGTTCCAGTCGGCGCGCGCTCTGCGCTCGGCTGAGAACGCCATTCGCGGCGCGCTCGAGGATCAGGGATACTGTGAGATCGTCACCCCGACGATCGAATTCTATGATATGTTCAACCAGGCCAACCCGGCGCACGACCAGGAGAGTATGCTCAAGGTCATCGACCGCTCGGGCCGCATCTGCGTCGTCCGCCCGGACAACACCACCCCGGTCGCCCGCGTCGCGGCCACCCGTCTGGACGACGCGGCGCTGCCCGTTCGCCTGTATTACAGCCAGAAGGTCTTCCGCTCGGTTTCGGGCGATCACGGCCACAAGGGCGAGTTCCTGCAGATCGGCGCAGAGCTGATCGGCGCGGACGGCACCGAGGCCGACCTCGACATCCTGTCCGCCGCGTTTGCCGCGCTGGCCAGCACGGGGGCGGACTCCTTCCGCATCGAGCTCGGTCATGCCGAGCTGTACAAGGCGCTGGTCGCCGAGCTGGGCGTGGGTGAGATCGAGGCCGAGGAGATCCGCCGCCTGATCGAAAACAAGTCCTTCGCCGCGCTGGTCGATGCGCTCGCGCCCTACGGAGATGTGCCCGCCGCCCGGGTGCTCCGCGCGATCCCGCAGCTCTTCGGCGGGCGCGAGGTGCTGGACGAGGTCGAAAAGCTGACCGGCAACGTCCGCGTGCTGGGTGCGGTCGCCTATCTGCGCCGCCTGTATGACGCGCTGTCGGCCGCAGGCTACGGCGAATCCATCCTGATCGACCTCGGTCTGGTGCACGAGATGGGTTATTATACCGGCGTCATGTTCCGCGGCTATGTCGGCGGCGCGGGCGCGGCCATCCTGTCGGGCGGCCGCTACAACGGCCTGTGCGCCAAGTTTGGACGCGACCTGCCGGCTGCCGGCTTCGGCATCGACGTGGAGAGCGTGGCCGAGGCCGCGACCGCCGCGGGCAGCGAGCGCAAGATCGACCCCGACCGCGTGCGCATCGCGCTCACCAAGGGCCGGCTTGAGAAGAAGACGGTCGCGCTGCTGCGCGCCGCGGGCTACAACACCGAGGAGATCGAAAACCCCTCGCGCAAGCTGATTTTCACGATCCCGGACACCCGCATCGAGGTTGTGCTCGCCAAGGCGGCCGACGTCATCACCTATGTTGAGCACGGCGTGTGCGACATGGGCGTCGTCGGCAAGGACACGATCATGGAGAAGGGCGGCTCGTTCTACGAGATGGTTGACCTGGGCTTCGGCAAGTGCCGTTTTGCCGTGGCCACCAAGAAGGGCAAGGACGTCTACGGCGGCTATAAGACCCCGGTCATCGCCACCAAGTACCCGGCGGTTACCAAGGCGTTCTTCCAGCGTAAGAACATGGACGTCGAGACCATCAAGATCGAGGGCTCGGTCGAGCTGGCACCCCTGCTTGAACTGGCGGACGCCATCGTCGATATCGTGGAGACCGGCTCCACCCTGCGCGAAAACGGCCTGGAGGTCATTGAGGACGTCGCGCCCATCACGGCCCGCGTGATCGTCAATCTGGCGAGCGCCAAGCTGAAAAAGACCGCCATCCAGAAGGTCATTTCCGATCTGGAAGCGGGACTGGAATAAGAGGGAGGAACACCCTATGTTTTTGAAAACCGTACTCGCCGACGGCGATGCCGAGCTGCGCGTCCTTGCGGAGATGCAGGCGCGCGCGGCCGAGACCCGCGGCGATATCGAAGTCACCGTCCGTGCGGTCATGGAGGACGTCCGTGCGCGGGGACTCGAAGCTGTCAACGAATATTCGCTCAAATTTGATAAAGTAAAGCCTTATGAGATCGGCCGGGAAGTGTTGGACGCGGCTTACGAGGCCTGCGCGCCCGAGCTGCGCGCGGCGCTCGAAAAAGCGGCCGCCAACATCCGGGACTACCATGAGAAGATGCTCGTCAAGACCTGGGAGTACCGCCGCGCTCCGGGCGCGGTGCTCGGACAGACCGTGCGCGGCCTGCACCGGGTCGGCCTGTACGTGCCGGGCGGCACGGCGGCCTATCCGTCTTCCGTTCTCATGAACGCCATTCCCGCCAAGGTCGCGGGCGTCGAGGAGCTCATCATGGTCACCCCGCCGACCGAAAACCTGTCGCGCGAGGTGCTGACCGCCGCCAAGATCGCGGGCATCGACCGGGTGATCGCGGTCGGCGGCACGCAGGCCATCGCGGCGCTGACCTACGGCGCAGGCTTCATCCCGCGCGTCGATAAGATCGTCGGCCCGGGCAACGCCTATGTCGCGACCGCCAAGAAGCTGGCCTTCGGCACGGTCGATATCGACATGATCGCGGGCCCCTCCGAGGTGCTGGTCATCTGCGACCATACCGCCAACCCGACCTACGTCGCGGCCGACCTGCTTTCTCAGGCCGAGCACGACAAACTGGCTTCGGCCGTCCTGCTGACCGATTCGATGGCGCAGGCGCAGGCCATCTCGTGCGAGATGGAACGGCAGGCCAGGGAACTGCCCCGCTGGGATATCATCAAGGAGAGCGTCGCCAACTTCGGCTGCGCGGTCGTATTTGAAGAGCTGGAGGACGCCTGTGCGTTTGCCAATCTGGTTGCGCCCGAGCACCTTGAGGTCGTGACCGCCGCGCCGCGCGAGCTGCTGCCCCTGCTGACCAACGCGGGAGCGATCTTCCTCGGCCAGTACGCCCCCGAACCGCTGGGTGATTACATGGCGGGGCCCTGCCACGTCCTGCCCACCTCGGGCACAGCGCGCTTTTTCTCGCCCCTGTCGACCGACACGTTTTTGAAGAAGACCAGCGTCATCGAGTACTCGCGCGACGAGCTCGAGAAGCTGTCTGACGATATTATCGCGCTTGCGCAGGCCGAAAAGCTGGATGCGCATGCCAATTCTGTCCGCGTCCGCTTCGCGGAGCCGCCCAAGGAGGAGAAATAAGATGCGAGGAGAGACCACGGTGCGCCAGTCCACCCAGTGCCGCGAGACCAAGGAGACCCAGATCGCCCTGTATCTGAATCTGGACGGCGGCGAGCGCAAGATCGAGACCGGCATCGGCTTTTTTGACCATATGCTGAACAGCTTCGCCGTGCACGGCGGCTTCGGCTTGATTCTGAAGTGCACGGGCGACCTCGAGGTCGACGGCCACCACACCGTCGAGGATGTCGGCATCGTGCTGGGCAAGGCGGTCGCCAACATTCTGGGCGACCGGGCGGGCATCGCCCGCTTCGGCTCGGCCTATGTGCCGATGGACGAGGCGCTCGGCTTCTGCGCGCTCGACATCTCGGGCCGCCCTTATCTCGTATTTGACGCGCCCATGCCGCAGGCGCAGTGCGGCCAGTATGACACCTGCCTGACCGTCGAGTTCATGCGCGCCTTCGCCATGAACGCGGGCATCACCCTTCACCTCAAGTCGATGTACGGCGACAACGCCCACCACATCACCGAGGCGCTGTTCAAAGCGCTGGCGCGCGCCCTCAAGCAGGCCGTGCAGCCGACGGGCGGCGAGGTGCTCTCCGCGAAAGGAGTGCTGTGATGCTGGGCCAA
>CAMEPU010000136.1 GCA_945932315.1 uncultured Clostridia bacterium | reverse complement strand
GCTCGAAAGTGCCCGGATAGTCGGTGATCGAGGCGACATCCTCGAATACCTCGCGCAGGCCGGTCGTCAGAAACCACTCATAGGATTTCTTCTGGATCTCGATGAGATTGGGCATCTCGAGGATCTCTTCGATGCGCGCAAAGCTCTTTCGGGTGGTCTTGCCGTGCTGTACGTCTTTCACCGTCAACATGTTGAACCCATCACTCCATTTCTGAAAATATTCCTGATTCGCCATACGCCCGGGAGCGTGGCGAAATTCTTTAACAAACACTTGTCAGACCAGAAAAACCGTGCTATCATGTTAGTAGATATCCGATCAAATGGCCTGATTCTATAAGCGATTAATTATACCATATTTTCAGACAGGCCGTCAAGAAAAATAATGGATAAAACGCAGCCGTTCCGGCTGCGTTTTTTGCATCTTTCCCCCAATCTTCGGTGTGTTTCGGGACGATTCGCCTTCATTGCATTTCCCATCATGCAATGCTATAATGAAAAAAGTATTGCTTCGTTTCCGCAAATTTTTCAATTCCGGGAGGACGTCATGCAGTTCAATTCCCATATTTTCCTTCTGCTCTTCCTGCCCCTTGCGGTCGTGGGCGTCCATCTGCTCCGGCGTGCCGGACGCCCGTACCGGCAGGTCTGCCTGTTCCTCGCCGCAATGTCGGTCTGGTTCTATCTGGCGGGCTCTTCTGCAGGCATTCTGCTGCTCGGCGCGAGCATCTTCTTCAATTACCGGATGGGCCGCGCGCTGCAGGCCGCTCCCAGCCGTGCGAAGCTGGTTCTCGGCGTGGGCGCGAACCTCGCCCTGCTCGGTGTGCTCAAGTACACGAATTTCGTGCTGGGCGCGCTGTTCGGCGCGTCGTACACGCCGGTCAGTTTTCTCGTCCCGCTCGGCCTGAGCTTTTTCACCTTCCAGCAGATCGCCTACCTGTGTGACTGCCGCAAGGGCGCGGGCGGCGACTACTCCCCCCTCGAATACGCGCTTTACGTGCTTTTCTTCCCGACCATCCTGTCGGGGCCGATCGCGTTTCACAACGAGATCATCCCCCAGCTGCGGGCGGCGCAGCCCGGCCCCGATTGGGACGTGCTCGCGCGCGGCCTGACGCGGGTCTCGTTCGGCCTCGCCAAAAAGGTGCTCGTGGCCGACGTGCTGGGGAGCGCGGTCTCGGCCGGCTTCGGGCTGGCCGGAACACTGAGTTCGCCCGCCGCCCTGCTCACCATGCTGGGCTACACCCTGCAGCTCTATTTCGACTTCTCGGGCTACTGCGACATCGCGTCCGGCTGCGCCCTGATGCTGGGCGTCGAGCTGCCCGTCAACTTCAATGCGCCCTACCGCGCCTGCTCGGTCACCGAGTTCTGGAAACGCTGGCACATGACCCTGACCCGCTTCTTCACCCGCTACCTGTACATCCCGCTCGGCGGCTCGCGCAAGGGGCTGCAAAGAACCTGTTTGAACGTCATGCTGGTCTTTCTGCTCTCCGGTCTGTGGCACGGCGCAAACTGGACGTTCCTGCTCTGGGGCGGCCTGCACGGCGCGGCCATGGTGCTCGAACGCGTGCGGCGCGAAAGAGGGCGCCATCCCCTGCCCCGCCCGCTGGGCTGGGCACTCACCTTCCTGTTTGTCAATGTGGCATGGGTATTCTTCCGCGCCGATTCGATCAGTCAGGCCTGTGCCCTGTTGGGCGACCTGTTCGCGGGCGGTCTGGCCGCTCCCACGCCGACCCTGACCGGCTGTTATCTGACCGCCGAGGTTAAAGTCATCAACCAGCTCATCGGGCTGGATTCGATCCGCCTGGGCAATCTGGCCGCCATTCTGCTGACCGGCGGCGCGCTCGCCCTATCCACCCTGCCCCGTAAGACCGTCCTCGGCCGCACGGGCGAGGACTTCCGTCCGACCGTCCCCGCCCTGCTCGTCACCGCCTTCCTGCTGTTCTGGTCGGCGCTTTCGTTCAGCGGCGTGGGCTCGTTCCTGTACTTCACGTTTTAAGGAGGAGTTTATGAAAAGCAAACGTTTTGTACTTCTCCTGATCGCCCTGCCTGCGGCCGCGCTGCTGCTCTGCGCCGCGATCGTTTTTGTGATCGACCCGGCCATGCAGTACCACGCGCCCTGGTTCGGCATCTCTCAGGTCTACACCGACGAGCGCTCCCAGAACGCCGGTCTGGCCAAAACGGCCGATTATGACACCATCGTCATCGGTTCCTCGGTCACCTCCAACTTTCGCGTGAGCTGGTTTGACGAAGCGTTTGACTGCAAAGCGGTCAAGCTCTGCTATCCGGGCGGCACCTTTTCGGACTACGACGCCGCGCTTGAAGCCGCCTATGCGACCCACGACGTCAAGACCGTTTTCTGGTGCGTCGACCCCAATCTGCTGATCGCAGACCCCGAAAACCCGACGCCCCTGCCCGGCTACCTCTACGACGACGATCTGTCGAACGATTACAAGTATCTGTTCAACAAGGATGTGCTGCTCAAGCAATGCGCCCCCGCCGTGCTGGACACCCTGCGCGGGCGGCAGACCGACTACGACGAGGCCTTTGTCTGGGACTACGGCTACACCTATTCGGTCGTCAAGGCCACCGAATCCTACGACCGGCCCGAACAGAGCGCGGTCGAATATCCGGCCGATTACTATGATGAGGTCGTGGCCGCCAACTGGGCCTATCTCGACAAGTGGATCGACGCCCACCCGGAAACCACGTTCTACCTCTATTATCCGCCCTATTCCTCCCTGTACCTCGATTCGGTGCTGCGCGCAGGCACCCGCGCCCCGATCTTCTCCCTGCTGTCCAAAACGCTGACGCGGTACATGAACAAGGAAAATGTCCGTTTCTACAACTTCCTCGTCGATCCGCACACGATCGACTTCGACAACTACACCGATATGGTGCACTTCCGCTCCGAGGTCAACCGCTACCTGGTCGAATACATGGCCGAAAACGAGCCGTACACCACAGTAGAACAGGTCGGCTGGTTCATCAACGCGATGACCTACCGCGCCGACAACTACAAATTCGACACGCTGTTCTCCGATTATGAAGAATGAGCCGAAGCAGTACGGTCACAAATCATTTGCGTATCATTTACAATCCGTCCATAAATTTGTCATAAAATGTCCTTATTGCTCAGATAAAATACCTTTGAAATGAAAAGAAAACGGAAGTGAGCTTTTATGAACGAAGTCAAGCCCCCTAAGCGCCCTTTGATTTTTTACTACGCAATCATGTTGCTGGCCGTGCTCCTGCTGAACACCCTGATCATGCCCCTGATCAGCAACCGGCAAATCAAGGAGGTCGATTACGGCACCTTCCTCTCGATGACTGAGAACGGCGAGATCGGCCAGGTCGAGATTCAGGAGACTGAAAATCAGATTCTTTTTACCGATACGGAACAGAAGCAGATCTATAAAACCGGTATGGTGAACGACCCCGGTCTGACCGACCGGCTGTACGCCGCAGGCATTCCGTTCTACGGCGAGATCGTCGAACAGGCCTCTCCCCTGCTGATGCTTCTGGTGTCCTATATCCTGCCCATTGTCCTCATCATCGGCGTGGGACAAATTCTGACCAAGAAGATGATGAACAAGGCGGGAGGCCCCAACTCCCTGATGTTCGGCGGCGGTCGGTCGAACGCCAAAGTCTATGTCAAATCGTCCGAGGGCATCAAGTTCAGCGACGTCGCGGGCGAGGATGAAGCCAAGGAAAACCTGACCGAGATCGTCGATTATCTGCACAATCCCGATAAGTACCGCGCGATCGGCGCATCCATGCCCAAGGGCATCCTGCTCGTCGGCCCTCCCGGCACAGGCAAAACCCTGCTGGCCAAGGCGGTCGCGGGCGAGGCCAACGTGCCCTTCTTCTCGATGTCGGGCTCTGAATTTGTCGAAATGTTTGTCGGCATGGGCGCGTCCAAGGTGCGCGACCTGTTCCGCCAGGCCAAGGAGAAAGCTCCCTGCATCGTCTTTATCGACGAGATCGACGCGATCGGCAAGAAGCGCGACGGCCAGCTCGGCGGCAACGACGAGCGTGAGCAGACCCTGAACCAGCTTCTGACCGAGATGGACGGCT
>CAMEPU010000135.1 GCA_945932315.1 uncultured Clostridia bacterium | reverse complement strand
GAGAGCATCTGCCTTACAAGCAGAGGGTCACAGGTTCGAGCCCTGTAACTTCCACCACAAAAATCCGAATGCCGTCAGGTGTTCGGATTTTTACTTTTTCACTATTCACTATTCACTCTTCACTGATTCCAACTTCGGTGAAGCATTCGGCTTTTTGTGGAAAGGAATAGAGAATAGTGAAGAGTGAAGAGGTCCGAAGGAAAGGAACGGGAGAATGGATAGTCCGCTGTTGGATAAATCAAAGGCGTTTGCACTGCAAATCATTCGGATTTGTAATGAAGTGAAAGTGTCCCAGAGAGAAACGGTGCTGACCAATCAGCTGGTTCGTTCGGGCACGAGCATTGGCGCGAATATTCGCGAGGCATTTTATGCGCACGGCCGCGCTGACTTCATTGCCAAGCTGCACATTGCGCTCAAGGAGTGTTCGGAAAGTGAGTATTGGCTGGAACTTCTGATCGAGGGCGGATATTATCCGGATACCGATCCTCTTGAAAAATGTATTGAACTGAAAAAATTACTGATCTCCTCCATCAACACCGCGAAAAAGAACCAATCCAAATGAATTCACAACCTCGGCCAGCGGCTGAGGTTTTTTCATATGATACAGGGATTCTGAAATAAATTTTTCTCCCACTATTTCCAGCAGTATTTTCCGTCAAATCGCGCGCGGGCGGCGGGCTATACTGGAGGAAACCGAAAGAAGCCCGCCCGGCGCGGGCTGGGAGGAGAGCGAAGATGGACAAGCAGGTTTGGCAAAAAAGAGGATTCGCGCTGGCGGCGCGCGCCGGGGCGGCGGCGACCTGGGCGCGGGCGAACGGCCGGCTGCGGGTGCTCGGGCGGGCGGCGCAGCAGTTCGGCGTGGCTTTTGTGCTCGCGCGGGGCACGGTGTTCGGGGTCTACGCCCCCTTCGGGGTGGCGGCGGTGGCCGCGGCGTGCTCGGTGACGACCGGGCTGGCCGCGGCGGCGGGCGCGTTTCTGGGCGGCGTCCTCCTGCGCGGCGGGCTGAGCGGCCTGACCACCGGCTCGGCGGCCGTCCTGCTCGTGGTCTGCGCCCATGTGTTCGAGGATTCGCTGCGGGACAAGCCGTGGTTTCTGCCCCTGTGCGCTGCCCTCTGTCTGGGTGCGACCAGCTTTGTGCTGCCCGTCCGGCTGGACGCGCAGGAGGCCGCCCGGCTGGTGTGCAGCTGCGCGGTGACCGGACTGCTGGCCTTTTGCTATGCGACCGCGGTCCGCCCGCCGACCGACCGGCAGGCGCTCGGCCGCCCGATGGGGCTGCTCATCATCGCGGGCTCGCTGTTCGCCTGCTTCGGCGACCTGACCGTGGTGGGAACAATCGCCCCGGCGCGCGTCCCGGCCATGCTCCTGCTGCTCGGGATCTGCTATCTGGGCGGCAGCGCGACGGGCGCGGCGGCTGGCGTCGCGCTGGGCGCGGCGATGGACGCGGCGGCGGGCGTGACCCCCTATTTCGCCTGCTATTACGGCCTGACCTGTCTGGTCGCCGGGGTGTTCAAGGGCGCGGGGCGGGTGATCTTCGCCGCCGGAGCGCTGCTCGCCGGGCTTTCGGCCGCGCTGCTGGGCGCGACCCGGCCGGTGTTCCTGTATTCCTTATATGAACTGCTGATCGCCGTGCTGTTTTTCGCCGCCATCCCCGAGGTGCTCTGGCAGTATGCGCGCGACGCATTCGCCCCGGCGCGGGCGGACGGCAACGAGGCGCTGCGGCGGGTGCGGCAGAACGCCGGGCGGTGCGCGGGCGAGGCCGCCAAGGCCTTTTACGAGATGTATCTCGCCATGCTGGCGGGGGCCGAGGCGGGCAGCGTCGCCGAGAACAAGGAGATCAAGACCGTCTTTGTCCACGCGGCCGAGGACGTGTGCACCCGCTGTCCGGTGCAGCCGACCTGCTGGCAGCGCAAATCGGTTGAGACCCTGCAGGCCTTTTCGGCGGTGACCGTGCCCCTCATCAAGAAAGGACGGGTCGAGCCGCACGACTTCTCGGCCCGCTTCCGGGCGCGGTGCGTCCATTTCCCCGAGCTGCTGCACGCCATGAACAGCGGGCTCGAGGCGCTGCGGGCGCGGGAGGAGTACGAGCGGCAGTGCGCCGAAAACCGGTCGCTGCTCGCCCAGCAGTACGCCGGGCTGACCGGGGTGCTCGGCCAGATGAGCGACCGGATGCGTGAGGGCACGACCGACCTGCCCGCCCGGGCGCGGCAGGTGCGGCGGTATGCCCAGGCCTTCGGCCCGATCGACCGGGCGGCGGTCTACCGGGACGGCAGGGGGCGGCTGCGGGTCGAGCTGGCCGGGGAGGGGAGCACGGCTATTTTGCAGGAGAGCCGAGGCTTCGCCGCCGGGCTGTCCGCCCTGCTGGGCTGCGGCCTGACCGAACCCGAGCTGATCAACGACGAGATGGGCGCGCGGCTGGCGCTGCGGGAGCAGGCGCCCTTCCGGGCGGTGGTCGGCGTGAGCCAGAAGCAGAAGGAGGGCGAGCGGGTCTCGGGCGACAGCGGGCGCTCCTTCGTGACCGAGGACGGGCTGGCCTGCATGATGCTGGCCGACGGCATGGGGACGGGCGAGGAGGCGTCCCGCGACAGCCGGATGATCCTGTCCCTGATGGAGCGCTTCCTGCGGGCGGGCGTCGCGCCCGACGACGCGGTGCGCACGATCGCGCCCGCGTTCCGCTTAAAGTGCGACGGCATGCGGGGCGTGACGCTCGACGTGCTGACGGTCGACCTGTTCACGGGCGCGGGGGCCTGCCTCAAGTGCGGCGCGGCGCCCGGCTACCTGCGCACGGCGGACGGGGTGACCGCCTTCGCGGGGGGCAGCCTGCCCATCGGTCTGGCCGAGGACAGCGCGTCCGACCCGGGCATTCCGGTGAAGATGGGGCACGGCGACCTGTTCGTCATGCTGACGGACGGCGTCTGCGACGGCAGCGACGATAAATGGGTGCGTGAGATTCTGGAGGAGCGCACGGGCGAGAGCCCCAAGGAGATCGCCCTGCGGCTGGTGCAGGGGGCGGCCATGCGGGGCGCGCAGGACGATCTGACCGCGCTTGTGGTGCGGATTGAGAGAAGGTCAAAAACGGAGTAGAAAAAGCAGGTTTTCCCGGTATATTTCGCCTTTGTCCCGGACATACTGCCTGTAAAACACAGGTAAGGATGGGCGAAGCGATGGTCAAAGGCATTTCGCGGCGGGTGATCGTGGTGCGCGCGGAGAACAGCGCGGTGTTCGAGGAGGCGTTCTTTGTGGTGCGCGACGCGGCCGCGCCCGAGCACGACGTGGTGCGGGAGGCCTGTGCGGTGGCCGAGCGCTATCTGGGCGCGCGGGGCAGGCGGCTGCGGCGAAAGTTCACGGGGGCGCAGCTCGCGCTCAGCGCGGGGGCGGGGGGCGCGCTCGCCTCGGCGGTGTGGGCGGCGGCGCTCTGGCTCGTTTAAGACAGCATCACGCAATTCGGCAAGAGCGGATGGCCAGAAAATTTTCGTCAGAAAAAGGCGTGAAAACGCAGGAATACTTTGTGTATTTCAAGTTTTCACAACGCATTTATGGCGAAAATTCGCGGTCATACGCCGCCGACGCAATTGCGCGATGATGTCTTAATAATATGTGAACATCGGGCGGGCGCTCTTGCGGAGCGGCCGCCTGTTTGCTATGATGGGCATATATTAGAAAAAAGCCGTCGAAAACTCCGTTTCGGCGGCAAGAAAGAACGGTGCTCTTCTTTGACTTTCGCGCGTTTTCTGGAGCTTTTCGCTCAGTATGGCCTGCTGTTCATCGCGGCGGTCTGCTATTGTGAATATCTGAACCTGCCCGGCTTCCCGGCGGGGATCATCATGCCCGCGATCGGCGTGCTCGCCCACCAGAGCGAGCTCAACATCGTGGTCGCGCTGCTGATCTCGGTCGCGTCGGGCACGGCGGCCTCGCTCACTATCTACGCCATCGCGCGCTACGGCGGCAAGCCCATCATCCACCGGCTGTTCGGCAAGAGCGAGAAATTCCAGTCCCTTCTCGCGAAGGCCGAGCAGATGATCGACCGGGGCGGCAGGCGGGCGCTTTTTGTGTTACAGTTCTCCTTCCTGGCGGAGAAAGCTGC
>CAMEPU010000134.1 GCA_945932315.1 uncultured Clostridia bacterium | reverse complement strand
TGGAAGGGGAGGGCGCATCATCGGTTTCGACCGTCCTGGGAGATGTATTCCGGGGCAATCAGTCGATCCTGTTCCATTCGACTCACCAGAAGGTACGTGTTTTTCTGGATGGCACGGAAATCTATCAGAGCGGCTGGGAAGCCGGCAGGCCCGCCTGGGTCGATTCACCCGGCAGCCGCTGGAATCTGGTGGAACTCCCTGAAAACAGCGCGGGAAAGACCCTGACCATTCAGTTGACCGCGGCTTATGAGAATTTGGCGGGCGTGTATTCGGAGGTCCGCTGGGGAAATGCCAGCCAATTGATTGAGGCGTTTATTTATGAACGCGGCGGCTCGATCGTCGTCGGCTGCATCAGCCTGTTTGTCGGCGCGATTGCGCTGCTTCGGCACCTGTTTACCCGGAAACGGTCGGGGTGCAGCCAGGGACTCGATCAGGTCGGATTGTTTTCCGTTTTGATCACAGTCTGGGCATTCTGCCAGAACGGAATCCTGCAATTCTTTATTCCAAGCTCGCAGGCGCTTTACTTCATTGATTTCTTTTCCTTTTACCTGTTCGCGATCCCGTTTAACCAGTATCTGTACCGCCTGATCAAATCTCCGGAGCGGCGCGGATTGCAGCTGCTTTGCTACTTTTATCTGCTGAACGCAGTGGGTACGACGGTGCTGCAGCGGCTGGGCGTCATCGATATCTATCGGACACTGCTCCTGACCCATGTGGCAATGGCGGGCAACCTTGTTCTGGCCGGCTATCTGATCTGGCGGGAGTCCCGCGAGGACCGCAGTTTGAGCTGGCTGTTCCGGTCGTTCTATCTGGTCATGATCCTGGCCGCCTGCGAGATCGCGCAATTTTATATGAGCGACCGCACGCAGACCTCGTTCTTCCTGCAGTTGGGCGGCGCGGTCTTCGTTGTCAGCCTGCTGTCTCTGTCGATTTACCGCTATTACAGTTTCCTGCTCGAACGGGAAAAGCTGGATTATTATGAGATGCTGGCGAACACCGATTTGCTGACCGGCGCGCACAGCCGAAACGCCTATGAACGCGCGTTAAAAAGTTATCAGGAGGGCACGCTCCCGAGCGAAGGCGTTTCGGTGCTGCTCTTTGACCTCAACAATCTGAAATATATCAACGATACCTATACGCACAGCGCGGGCGACGAGGCGCTGCGGGCCTGCTATACCTGCATCCGTGCAGCGTTCGGGCAGAACGAAGCATGCTTCCGCACGGGCGGCGACGAATTTGTCTGCCTGCTGCCGGAGAAAAAAGAGAACATGGAAGTGTGCATGAAGTGCTTTGAGCAGATGGTACAGGAACGGGATGAAAAGGTTGAGTACCCGTTCAGCGTATCGTACGGATATGCATGCTTTGACGGCAAACGGGACCGGACGCTGCTTGATACCATCCGCCGCAGCGACCTCGCCATGTATGAGGACAAACGGAGCCGCCATGAGCGCCTTGGTGTGTTCAGCCGCCGGATTTCCGACCGCTGAGAAAATTTCATCGGGCTTTTTCAAATAATCCTAAAATATCCTTTTCTTTTATCGCTTATTATTGTATAATTTGTATAAGAACAGGCTACTGTTTCAAAAGCTAGAATGGAGAGAATAAAATGGATTATTTAGCAGAATACGAACGTTGGTTGGCTTCCGACGCCCTGACCGCTGAAGAGCGCGCCGAGCTTGAGGCCATCCGCGGCAACGACGAAGCCATTAAGGATCGTTTCTTTGCTCCGCTGTCCTTCGGCACCGCCGGCCTGCGCGGCGTTTTGGGCACGGGCCTGTACCGCATGAACCGCTTTACGGTTGGCGCTGCCACTCAGGGCCTGGCCAATCTGATCCTGCAGAACGGCGAAGCGGCGATGAAGCGCGGCGTCTCCATCGCGTATGACTCCCGCCATATGTCGCCCGAGTTTGCCCAGCTCGCAGCATCGATCCTGTCCGCCAACGGCATTCAGGTCCTGCTGTATGATGAGCTGCGCCCGACGCCCGAGCTGTCTTTCGCGATCCGCTACTATGGCACGATCGCCGGCATCAACATCACCGCGTCCCACAACCCGAAGGAATATAACGGCTACAAGGTTTACTGGGAGGACGGCGCGCAGCTGCCGCCCAAGGAAGCCGACGTGGTCGCGGCCGAGATGGGCGCTCTCGACTTCTTCAAGGACGTCAAGATCGCCGATTTCGAGGAGATGAAGGCCAAGGGCCTGATCAAGATGCTCGACTGGCAGACCGATGAAGCCTACCTCAAGCAGGTACAGGCGGTCGCTGTCAATCCCGATTGCATCCGTCAGGTCGCTGACGAGTTCAAACTCGTTTACACCCCGTTCCACGGCGCGGGCTACCGCCTGGTGCCCGAGATTCTGCGCCGCATCGGCTATAAGCATATCCTGTGCGTCCCCGAGCAGATGGTCATCGACGGCGATTTCCCGACCGTCGTCAGCCCGAACCCGGAGAACAAGGAAGGCTTCAACATCGCCATTGAGATCGCGAAGAAGAACGACGTCGACCTCATCATCGGCACCGACCCCGACGCCGACCGCACCGGTATCGTCCTGCGCAACAAGGAGGGCGAGTACGTCACGCTGTCCGGCAACCAGGTTGGCGTTCTGCTGATTGACTATATCATCACCGCCCGCAAGCTGACCGGCACCATGCCCGCCCATCCGGCCGTGCTCAAGTCGGTCGTATCGACCGAGATGGCGCGCTCCGCTGCCGAGAAGAACGGCGTGGCCTGCTTTGATACTTTCACTGGCTTCAAGTTCCTGGCCGAGAAGATCAAGCAGTTCGAGGCGACCGGTTCTCACCAGTATCTGTTCGCGTTCGAGGAGAGCTACGGCTATCTGGCCGGCGACTATGCGCGCGATAAGGACGCCGTCACCGCGTCCATGCTGATCGCCGAGATGGCCGCATACTACCGCACCAAGGGCATGACCCTGTACGATGCAATGCAGACCATGTACGAGAAGTACGGCTACTACTGCGAGCAGACCATTTCGATCACCATGCCCGGCGTTTCCGGCCTCGAGCGCATGAAGGAACTGATGGTCGAGCTGCGTGAGACCCCGCTGACCGAGGTCGCGGGCGATAAGGTCGCTTATGCGCGCGACTACCAGCCCGGCGTGCGCACCTGTGTCGCTACCGGCGCAACCGAGCAGATGGAGCTTTCGGGTCAGAACGTGCTCTACTATGAACTGGAGAGCGGCACCAGCTTCATCATCCGTCCCTCCGGCACCGAGCCCAAGGTCAAGGTTTACATCATGGCCAAGGGCAGCAACATGGCCGAGGCACAGGCTCGCGTCGAGGCGCTGGCTGCGGCTGCCAAGGAGATTGTCAAGTAATCTGCGCGGAATCAAATAAAAATGAGGCGGAGACCGGTTTGGTCTCCGCCTTCAGTCTGTTGATAAAATAAGCTCTCTGCATCAAGGTCACGATCACGGACAGGGGGATGGTCTGGAAGGGGGGCGGCAAGCCCCCGCTTCCGGAATCCAATAAAAGCCGCCCGAAGGGCGGCCAAAAATGCGAAGCGTTTTTGTTTATCATTTTATGCTCTGCATAAAATGATAAAACGCGGCATCAGGCCAAGCGGTTGCCCAGCCCCACCGCGTTTATCAGCAAGTTAAAGCGTCGAAGCATTTTTTCGACGACGAACCTATTATACTCAAGCGGCTTTTTGCGGACAAGAGTCAGATTGTATAAAAAAGTTATCGACGGGGCATAAAAATCTTGTCAACGTGTTTTCCCTGACTTTTTTGGGAAACCCCTTTACTTTTTGCTGTATGCGTGCTAAGATAAATTGTAATTTGCCCTGCGCTTAGTAAATGGATACCGGGCGCGTTTGACCGTGCCATTTCACCGGCCTTTACCCGGCGCAAGGGGACTAAATATTTTTATGAGGTGAACATCATGATCCGTAAGGAAGAAAAGACTGCCGTTATCGAGGCCAACCGCACCCATCCCACCGACACCGGTTCTCCGGAGGTTCAGGTCGCGATCCTGACCGCCCGCATCGGTGAACTCACCGAGCATCTGAAGCAGCATCCCAAGGACAACCATTCCCGCCGCGGCCTGCTGAAGATGGTAGGTCAGCGCCGCAAGAT
>CAMEPU010000133.1 GCA_945932315.1 uncultured Clostridia bacterium | reverse complement strand
AGGATCTGCTCGAGGCGTCCAAGGCCTCGACCGGCAACATCCGCGCCGAACTCGCGCCGACCGACGCGGGCGAGCTGCTGCGGCAGGCGGCAGGGGAGTATGAGGAACGGCTGATCGCCGCCGGGATCACCCTGATCGTCACGATCCCGGACGGCCCGACGACCGTGCTGGCCGACGGCCGCCTGCTCTGGCGCATCTTCGACAACATGCTGAACAACATCGTCAAATACAGCCTGTCCGGCACGCGCGCCTATCTGGCGCTGACCCCGTGCGCGGACGGCTGGCAGGCCACCTTCAAGAACATCTCGCGCGAGCCGCTGGGTATCGCGCCTGACGAGCTGATGGAGCGCTTTGTGCGCGGGGACGCGTCCCGCACGACCGAGGGCAACGGCCTCGGCCTGTCCATCGCGCGCAGTCTGGCCGAGTGCATGCACGCCGGGTTCGAGATCGGCATCGACGGCGACCGGGTCCGCGCGTCGGTGACCGTGCCCGGGGTGAAGCTCTTCTGAACTATCAATCGCTTGACCGGATCTGCCGGAATCTTTACCACTTTCCTGATCGGCTTGAACGCCCTTGGGGAAAGTGGTATACTTTTTCTGGAAGAAAAGGGGATGCGGTCATGGATTGGGTTTCTCTGGTATTTTTTGCCGTCGCGTTCGGCGCATGTATCATCGGCAAGATCTGCGGCGTGGGCGGCGGCGTGATCATCAAACCGGTGCTCGACGCCTTCGGCATTCTGAGCGTCGGCACGATCAATTTTCTGTCGGGCTGCACCGTGCTCGGTATGACCTGCTGGTCGGTCGGCAAGGCAACGGTCAAACGGGAGTCGGCCATCGACTTCCGGCTGTCGACGCCGCTGGCGATCGGCGCGGCGCTGGGCGGCGTGCTCGGCAAGCAGGCGTATGCCGCGGTAGCGGCACAGTTCGCGGACGCCAATACGGCGGGCGGCGTGCAGGCCTGCCTGCTGTTCGCGGCCACCTTTGCGACCCTGCTGTATACGATTTACAAGGATCAAATCGCCAAGCGGCAGGTGTCGAATCAGCTGGCCTGCGTGGTCATCGGTCTCGCGCTCGGCATGCTGGGCGCGTTCCTGGGCATCGGCGGCGGGCCGTTTAACATGGCCGTACTCTATTATTTCTTTTCAATGACAACCAAAATCGCGGCACAGAACAGCCTGTACATCATCCTGTTCAGCCAGGCGACCGGCATCCTGCAGACCGTCCTGACCGGGCGCACGCCCGAATTTTCAGCGGGGGTTCTGATCGGCATGGTCGTGTTCGGCGTCATCGGCAGCGAGGTCGGCGGCCGGATCAACAAGCGGCTGGACGACCGTGCGGCCACCCGCCTGTTCGAGTGCGCCATGGCGCTCATTCTGTGCATCAACGTCTACAATATCTGGCGATACCTGTTTTAACGAACGCCCACCTTTGGCGGGCGTTCACTGTTTCTGTTTCAAAAATTGCCGCGTCTCTGCGGCCACCTCGCCCGACAGAGCCCAAAGTCCGATCAGATTGGGAAACGCCATGCAGGCCGACGCGATATCGGCGAGCAGCAGGAGTGCATCCAGCGGAAAGAAGGCTGAAAATCCGGCTGAAGCCGCTACCGCGAACGGATACAGCCTGCGGATCATTCGGGGCGCTTGAAGCCAGCGCAGGCAGGCCAACCCGTAGAAGCTCCAGCCCAGGATGGTGGATACCGCGAGAAAGACCACGATGAGCGCGATGAAGCCGTCCGCGAACCGCCCAAACACAGTCTCGAACGCGCCGATCGTGCGGGTCAGACCGTCGCCCTCGGCCCCTGTGCACAGGATGCAGAGGGCGGTGAGCAGGCAAACGGCGCAGGTGTCAATAAAGACCTCGACCGCGCCCAAGAGCCCTTCTGCACAAGGATCGGACGCGTTCGAGCAGCCGTGCGCGATAGGCGCCGAGCCCATCCCGGCCTCATGGGAGAAGATGCCCTTGGAAAACCCGTTGGATACCGCGCGCGCGGTCAGCAGGCCCAGAATGCCGCCGCCTGCCGCACCCGGCTCGCGCGCGCCCGACCAGATGGCGGCGAATGCGCCGGCCAGCGCGTCCGCATGCGCGGCCAGCACGGCGCACGCTCCCGCGACATAGAGTACGGTCATGACGGGCACCAGAATTTCCGCGACCCGCCCGATCGTCTTGCCGCCGCCCAATAGGGCGGGCAGTACAGCGAGGGCGACCGCGCTGCCCATCACCGAGCGGGGCAGGCCCAGCAGGGGGGACACGCTTTCGACAATGGCGCAGCCCTGGGCGGCCGCGCCGGTGCCCAGCACACAGACGATGCAGCACAGCGCAAAGATTTTGCCCAGCACGGGCAGTCCTGCGCCTTCGGACAGATAGACCATCGGCCCGCCGAGCGGTTCGCGCCCCGGCTTCCGGTAGCGCACGGCGAGTAGCAGTTCGGCGTATTTGGCCGCCATGCCGAAAAAGGCAGCGACCAGCATGTAAAACACCGCGCCCGGCCCGCCGAGCGTAATCGCGGCGGCAACGCCCGCTAGATTCCCCACTCCAAGCGTGCCGCCGAGCGAGGTGCAGAGCGCCTGAAACGGGGTCAGGCCGTCCGCGTTTTTCTGTTTTTGCCCCCGCAGCAGCCGCCCAAGGCACCAGAACTGCACGCCGCGCGTGCGCACGGTCAGCATCAGCCCGGTCAGGACAAACAGCAGGATGGTGAATGGCCCCCAGAGGGCGTAGCGGATTTGTTCGATCAGTTTCATGCTTCCAGCCTATGGCCCCCGCCTTGCAATTATGCCTGCCCTGTGGTACACTTGTCCCAGCGAAAAACGGGGAGGCGGAATGACGTGACCGAGCACGAAAAGTTCATGAAAGCGGCTATTCGGCTGGCCAAGCGGTCGGCGGCCGAGGGTGAGGTGCCGGTCGGCGCGGTCGTCGTCTGTGACGGCGAAATCGTCGGACGGGGGCGCAACCGCCGCGAGAAGGGAAAGAGCGCCCTGCTGCACGCAGAACTCGAGGCCATCGGCAAGGCCTGCAAAAAGCTGGGCGGCTGGCGTCTGCACCGCTGTGACCTGTATGTCACCCTCGAGCCCTGTCCGATGTGCGCGGGCGCGATCATCAACGCCCGCATCAAAACGGTCTATTACGGCGCGCCCGACCCCAAGGCCGGGTCGTGCGGCACGCTGATCGACCTGTTTGCGGTCGATTACAACCACAAACCCGCCGTCGTGCCCGATGTGCTGGGCGACGAGTGCGCCGGGCTGCTGCGCGCGTTTTTCCGCGATCTGCGGCTGCTCAAGAAAGCGAAGAAGCAGGCCGCCCAAACGGTGCAGAGCGAAGAATAGATAAGAGTGCTTCCGACAGGAAGCATTTTTTATTTTTCTTTAAGAAAATTATTTCGGATAAAATGCAATATATACTTGACATAATGCAAGGCGGATGATAGAATGAAACCATCGAAGAGGTGATCGCATGAAAAACAAAAAAATGAAGCTCGCCCGGGTCGAGCGCGACCTGTCGCAAGCGCAGCTCGCTGAGCTCGTCGGCGTGACCCGGCAGACCATCGGCCTGATCGAATCGGGCGGATATAACCCGACCCTGAATCTTTGCCTTGCGATCTGCAAGGCGCTGGGAAAGACATTGGATGAATTGTTCTGGGAGGAAGATTGATATGAAACTGTTTCACAAAAAGCCCAAGGATGAGCGCGTCGTCGCCGAGGCCAATCGCATTTACAAGATCGGCTACCTGATCCTGATGATCGGCATCGTTGTCGATCTGTATGTCAAGCTGTACCTCGATCCGGCACGGGAGATCGTGCAGCTCAACGGCCTGATGAGCATGTTCATTTATGTCGGACTGGAAGTGATCGTACTTCTGGCCTCGAACATCACCTGCTTAGTGCTCATGGTGCGCCGAGGTATCTCGGATGACGACCAGTACGCTGAGACCGAAACCTTCGCCTTCGGCCACTACCTGAAGATCGCACTGCTGGCCGGTCTGATCGCCGGTCTGGTCGTTACCCTCAATCGGCGTACCGGAGGCAGTGATCACATCCTGCACCTCGAACTTCACCACGTCCACAGACAGGGCTTCGTACAGCTTTTTCATTTGGCATTCCTCCTTTCT
>CAMEPU010000132.1 GCA_945932315.1 uncultured Clostridia bacterium | reverse complement strand
GCGGATGGCCTGAAAGCTGCGCTTGGCCGGGTGCTGCTTTTCGCGCAGCGCCTTGGCCGGCATGGCCGATTTGATGATCGAAACGAGTTCAGAAGTGGTCTCGACCGGCTTTTCCGCCCGCGCGCGGCAGATGGCCGCCGCGATCAGAGGGGCGTAGCGCTCCTCGCCGTACTCAAACAGGATGCGGCGGAGCTCGGCCTGCTCCCAACCGTTGACCACGTCATAGGCGGTCAGCGCCTGCTGGCGGTCCATGCGCATATCGAGCGGCGCGTCCTGCATATAGGAGAAGCCGCGCTCGGCATGGTCGAGCTGGGGAGAGGAAACGCCGAGGTCAAAGAGGATGCCGTCCGCGCCCGCGAAGCCCTCGCGTGCCAGCACCTTGTCCAGCTCGCGGAAGTCCGACTTGCACAGGCGGACGCGGTCGCGCACCGGCGCGAGACGGACTTCGGCGTTTGCGAGCGCCTCATCGTCGCGGTCGATGCAGAGCAGGGTGCCCCCGCCCGTCAGGCGGGAAGCCAGATGGAAGGAATGCCCCGCGCCGCCCAGCGTGGCGTCGATGTAAACGCCGTCCGGCCGGATGGCGAGCTGCTCCAGGCACTCCTCCAGCAAAATACTCACATGGTGAAAGGTTTCCATCAGAAGCCGAGTTCCTCCATCGCGGATTCGATGCGCGCGTCGTCGATCTCCTCGTTATAGCCATCCCAGCGGGCTGCGTCCCAGATCTCGGCGTGGTTGGCCGCGCCGATGACGACGACCTCCTTGCCCAGGCCGGCAAAGGCGCGCAGGTTGGCGGGCAGCAGGATGCGGCCCTGGCTGTCGAGCTCGGCGTCGAACGCGGCCGAGAAGAAGAAGCGCTGCAGGTCGCGCGATTTGCTCATGGGCAGGGCACGGATCTTGTCCTCCAGCACCTTCCACTCGCTCTCGGGGTAGATCGCGAGGCAGTGGTCGAGCCCCTTGGTGACCGTGAAGCGGTCGCCCAGTTCGTCGCGCAGCTTGCTCGGGACGGAGACGCGGCCCTTGGCGTCCAGCGTATGCCGATATTCACCTTTCATGCCGTGTCACCCCCGGTTTCCGACTTTTGGTGCACTCCGTGGGAAATTACCCCACTTTGCTCCACCTATGTTTATTATAAACGCCACCGCTTCTGATTGCAAGAGCAATCTCGCAATTTTGGAAATTTTTTTACACAAAACGCTCGAGATTTTCGCGGTTTTTAGCGGTTTTTTTGCACAAGAAAGAAAAAACTGTAAATTGGGGCAAAAAAGATCAGACACCGCAAAATGCGGTGTCTGTAACCGTTTTGTAATCCAAAAATGTTGCAAAATTGATGTTTTGCAGTGTTGGCAGCGGAGCTCACGCCCCCGCGAACCCCGCGCCTCCCGTTCCATCACGCACTCTCCCGAAAGACCAGATGCGCGCCGCAATGGCCGCAGACGTGCGCGTCAGGCAGCCACAGCCCGCTGATGCGGTGGGGCGTGTACCGGCCGGTGAGTCTGCGGCCGCACGCCGGACAGCGCAGGTTGCGCGACCAGAGGACGGTCGCGGCCACGCCGAAAACGCACGCCGGGATCAGCACGCACACCCGGGCGGTTTCGGAGAGGGCAAAAGAGTCAAGCTCGGTCACAATGATCCCCACGATCATCGAAGCCATGCCCGCCCACATCAGCGGGCGGTAAGTGCGGTCGCGGCGGGCGATCTCGCGGCAGCGGGCGCGCAGTCCGTCCTTATCCTCCCCCGTCCCGGCGCTTGCAGTGGGCACTTCCTGCCCGTCGGCCGAAACGGCCGCGCCGCAATGGACGCAGCGCTTGGGCCGGTGAAATACCGCCGCCTGAAAATCGGTCAGCCGCTTGCCGCAGCACGGGCAGCGCAGGTTGAGCCAAAGGGCGGTACAGACCGCCAGATAGAGTAAAATAAGACCCACCATCGGCCAGATCCCGCCGCGCGGCAGCGCGCCGAACACCCAGAGTGCGAACAGTACCCCTACCGCCGCCAGCAGCGCATAGGTCAGCGCCCGCAGGAGTCTGTCCCGCCCCAGCATCCGCCGGGTTTTTTCTTGTGTGTCAAAATCGTGCATATCCAATCTTCCTTTTCTCTTTGTATGATTGCGTTCATCCGACCTCTATAAAACGCCGCTGTTTTCTCTTACCCTGCATTCAAAGCATCTGTTCATCTGATGACTAGAAATTGACAAGAATGATAAGAATGATTATAATGATGACTAGAAAACTTGGAGGTACTGCCATGATTTTTATGGAAAGCGAAACGGTTGAACTGAAAGCCGAGCTCGTGCCGGATATTTGCAAAGAGGTCATCGCCTTTGCCAACACCCGGGGCGGCACACTGTATATCGGCGTCAAAGATGACGGAACAGTGGCAGGGATCCCTGATGCTGATGCCGTGGCTCTGCGTCTGAACAATATGATTCGGGATTCCATCAAACCGGACGTGACCATGTTTGTCCATTATGAGACCCAGACCGTCGATACCAAACAGATCGTTGCCGTGACCATTCAGAAGGGCACTGACCGCCCATACTATCTTTCCAGTAAGGGGCTCAAGCCCAGCGGCGTGTACGTGCGCAACGGAACGTCCACCGACCCCTCCACGGATACCGCCATCCGCAAAATGATCAAGGAGACAGACGGCGACAGTTTTGAGGAGATGCGCTCACTGGAGCAGAATCTTTCGTTCCATTCTGCGGAGGCGGAATTCAAAAAATGCGGCGTCGCTTTTGACGACTTAAAAATGAAAACGCTCGGCATTCTGACCGCGGAAGACCTTTACTCCAATCTGGGGCTTCTGCTGTCCGACCAGTGCTCCAGCATCATGAAAGCGGCCACTTTCGCCGGAACTGACCAGAATATTTTTCAGGATCGGCGCGAATTCAACGGCTCCCTCCTTCAGCAGATGGAGGATGTGTACGCCTATCTCGACCTGCGCAACCGGACAAAGGCGACTTTTGACGGACTGTACCGAATCGACACCCGGGACTATCCGGAGGAAGCGCTGCGCGAGGCGCTGATGAACTGTCTGGTTCACCGGGATTACTCTTATCGCGCCAGTACACTGATCAGTGTGTATGACGATCGAATGGAATTTGTTTCCATCGGCGGGCTGCCGGACGGGATTGAAGTGGAGGACATCATGCTGGGTCTTTCCGTTTGCAGGAATCCGAAACTGGCCGCGGTGTTTTACCGGCTGAAGCTGATCGAAGCCTACGGCACGGGAATGCCCAAAATGATGAAAGCCTACCAGGGCAGCGGCATGACACCCAGAATCGAAGCGACCAGCAATGCCTTCAAGGTCACGCTGCCCAACCGGAATGCCGCTTCCCCAGCAGCTTCTGCCTCAACAGAGCCGGAAGCTGCAATCATCGCTTATTTGAAAGAGCAGGAATTCATCACCCGGAAGGACGTGGATGCGCTGCTGCAGATCAGTCAGGCCACCTCAAACCGCCTTTTGAAACGAATGCTCCGCGAAGGACTGATCGTTCAGCACGGCAGCGGGCGCAAAACGCGGTATGCGCTGAAAAAGTGATTTCCAACTGTGTCTCTGATATTATTTTACAATCAAAAGCATGGGCGCGCAACCAAACTTTTCTGAAGAATTGCGGAAGAAAAAAACCCAGGAACGGCGAACCGTTCCCGGGAAATGCTGCCTGTTTACTTGGCGACCGACTTGAAGCGCATGCGCGACTTCTTGACCTCGTCGAGGGAGAGGGCAAGCGATTCCTCGGTGCGCTTGAGGGTGTCCTCGCAGTATTCGTTGGCCACGCGGCGCAGCTCGCGCGACTGGATCTCGGCGTTGCCGAGGATCTCCTTGGCCTTCTTGCGCGCCTCCGCGACGATCTGGGTCTCGGACACCAGACGGCGGGCGTGCTCCTCGGCCTGCTGGCGGAGGGCGTCGGCCTCGCGCTTGCCGGCCTCGAGCAGGTCGTTGCGCTTCTCTACAATGTCGGCGGCCATCTTGATGTCGCCCGGCAGCGAGGAACGCAGCTCCTCGAGCAGGTCGAGCGCGCGGTCGCGCTCAATGACGACCTTGTCCTGCGAGAGCGGTACGCTCCAGCCTTCCTTCACCATTTCGTATAACTGATCGATCAAATTTTCGAGTTCTGCTGCCATCGTCTATTCATCCTTTCTGCAATTTGGCCATGATCTCCTCTTCGAGCGCGGCCGGGACAAAGCCCTCAATCGAGCC
>CAMEPU010000131.1 GCA_945932315.1 uncultured Clostridia bacterium | reverse complement strand
AAACAGGTCCTAGCTGCTTTTTCAAATGTGTAACACATCATTGACAAACCTACAAACCAAAATTCACCTGTTTCGCAGCTGGCTTTTGGGGGCAAAGCAGGGTCAATCCTCAAATTGGCGCTTGTAATTCATACGCGTGGATGCTAAACTAATTGAGATAAACATCAGTTTGGAATCTTACTTTCAAAATATAAAGGCAGGAACGTGAATTATGCTTTCTTTAACCGATTTTCAGCAGGCCGCCGAGCGCCTCAAAAAGGTGGCGCACTCGATCCCGCTGTCCACCTCGAGCACCTTCTCCGCCATGTCGGGTGCTGAGGTCTATCTCAAATACGAAAACCAGCAGAAGACCGGTTCCTTCAAGGTGCGCGGCGCATACAACAAGATCATGAAGCGCTACGAGGAAGGCGGACTCACCGCTGTCGTCGCCTCCTCGGCGGGCAACCACGCCCAGGGCGTCGCCTTCGCGGCGGCCTCGATCGGCGTGCCCGCGACCATCGTCATGCCCCGCTCGGCCCCGATCGCCAAGGTCGCGGCCACCGAGGGCTACGGCGCCAAGGTCGTGCTCCACGGCTCGGTCTATGACGAGACCTATGCCAAGGCCTGTGAGATCGTCGAAAACGAGGGTGCCGAGCTCATTCACCCCTTTAACGACGAGGACGTCATGGCCGGTCAGGGCACCATCGCGCTCGAGATTCTGCACGACCTCCCCTTCGTCGACATGATCTTTGTTCCCTGCGGCGGCGGCGGTCTGCTCGCGGGCATCGCGGCCTGCGTCAAGCAGATCAACCCCCGCATTCAGGTCATCGGCGTGCAGGCCGAGGGCGCGGCCGCCATGGTGAACTCCTTCCACCACGATACGGTCACCCCGACCGAGACCGCCCACACGATCGCGGACGGCATCGCGGTCAAGTGCCCGGGCGACAAGACCCTGCAGTATATCAACCAGTACGTCGACCAGATGGTCACCGTCTCGGACGCCGAGATCGCATCGGCGATCCTGCTCCTGCTCGAGCGCGCCAAGCAGGTCGTCGAGCCCGCGGGCGCATCCTCTCTGGCGGCGGTGCTCGGTCAGAAGGTCGACATCAAGGGCAAAAAGGTCGTCTGCGTGCTGTCGGGCGGCAACATCGACGTGTCCTTCATTCACAAGGTCGTCGAGAAGGGTCTGGTCACCCGCCACCGCCATATCAAGTTCTCGACCATCATGCCCGACATCCCGGGCTCGCTCGAGCGATTCGCGCACATCGTCGCGGAGCAGAACGCCAACGTCATCCTCTTCAACCACGACCGCGTGGCCGCCGATCTTGACATCGGCGAGGCCATCATTCAGGTCGTCTGTGAAGTCGGCGGCGACGAGCACGCGGCCCGCCTGATGCGCGCCCTCGCGGAAAACGGTTATGTCGTCGATCGCCAAGTCTGATCAACAGCAAAAAGCTCTGGAAATTTTTCCAGAGCTTTTTATTTTGCTTCATCTGAATTATCGTGTCTTTGTCTGGGTGTTATTGCCGGTCAGGCCGTCCGCCGTGTTATCAATCGCGTCTCTTCCGGCCTCCAGCGTGTCGTTCACCGCGTTGCCCACGTTATCAACCGCGCCCTGCAGATCGCCGGTCACCGTGCCGTTGCCGTTCTCATCGACGATGTTGCCGTTCTGATCGACGGTGTTGCCGTTCTGGTCCACATTGCCGTTCGTCGTACCGTTCGGATCGGTGACCGCATTGCCGGTATTGCCGGTATTGCCGGGAGCGACATTGCCGTTCGTGCCGGTATTGTCGGTCACACCCGCGTTGTTATCCTGATTTGCATTGTTTGGTGTTCTGGTGCAGCCGCAGCCGGTCAGCAGACCGCCGCAGAGTACAAGCGCCATCAGCCAGGCTGAAGCTCTGTTTTTCATTGGTTTTCCCTCCTTGCGTTTGCAGCTATTATGTGAGGAAAAACCGGGCTTCATCCCGATTTTCGCTGTTAATTCTTGGAAATTTTGTCGAGATGCTGCAGGGTCTCCCGCACCGTCAGGCCGGTGACCAGCCCCATCGGGATGGCCGAGAGCAGCAGCAGGGGCAGGTAGCCGACAACGTCGAACGTGCCGAGCACGCCGACCGCCGCGCAGATCTGGCCGATGTTGTGCGCCGCCGCGCCCGCCACGCTCACGCCGAGCAGGGAGAGCGACCGCCCGGTCAGGGGCAGGAGCAGCCGCATGACGGCGAGCGCCAGCAGGCCGCCGCACAGGGCGAACGCGAAGCCGGTGATGCTGCCCATAAAGACGGATGCGAGCGTGACCCGGCAGAGGACGATCGCGACCGCCCGCCGGGTGTCCAACCGGGCCAGAGCAAAAACCGTGACCACGTTGGCCAGCCCCAGCTTGATGCCCGGAATGGGCACGACCGCCTGAAGCGGAAACATTTTTTCGATGATCGAAAGCACGAGCGCGACCGTGACGAGCAGGCCGCACAGGGCGATATCTCTGGTCTTCATGCCGCCCTCCTCACTGCACCACCGCGTCGACCGCGGGCGCTTCGGCGCCGGTCAGCCGCACAATGACCCGGTTGGGTAGGCAGACCGCCGACTGTCCGGCCCGGGTCAGCAGCCCCGAGCGCACGCAGACCTGATCGGGGCAGTCGCTTTCAGCGAAGCGGACGCCCCCGGGTGTGATCTCGATGACGTTGGTGATGGTCTCCCCCTCGATCGTGATCGTCTCTTCAACCGCGTCCGTCAGCGGGATTGTGCGCACGACCGCGCCGTTCTGAAGGATCTCGCACGTCAGGTGATCGGACGGGCGCAGATAAAAAGGGACACCGATCGCGAGCGCCAGCGCCAGCACGAGCGCGATGATCACGCAGTCCCCCCATTTAATCGGCAAGCGCAAAGCCGGCCTCCTCTCCCGTCAGGGTGAACGCGTCCCGCAGGGCGTCGGTCACATAAACAGTCTTGTCGTCCGCGATGAACGCGGCGGCCAGCCCATGCTCGGCGCAGAAATCCAGCCCCTCGTCCAGTCCCATGACGAACAGGGCGGTCGAATAGCCGTCGGCCAGCCCGCCGTCCGCGTAGTCCATGACCACGGTCACGCTGCGCAGGCCGGTGTCGGCCGGGTATCCGGTCTCCGGGTCAAAAACATGGTGATAGCGGACGCCGTTTTCCTCAAAATAACGCTCGTAATCGCCCGTCGTGACCGCGCAGGCATTTTCCAGCTTCAGGGTGGCCATCAGCTCACTCGAGGTGTCCGGATCGGCCACGCCGACCGTCCAGACCGTCGAGCCGCCTTGCTTCCTGCCAAAGCACGAGATATTTCCGCCGAGCTCCAGCAGGCCGCCCTCGAGGGACGAGGGGTCGAGCACATTGCCGCCCGCCCAGCCCTTGGCCACGCCGCCCAGATCGAGCTGCGCGCCGTTCAGCAGACGGACACGGCTGCCGTCAACCTCGACATTGTGGTAATCGACCGTTTGAAGCGCGTCGTCGATGGCGGCCTGAGTCGGAACATGGGCGTCCTCGGTGCCGATCTGCCAGAGATCGGTCAGCGGGGCGACGGTCGGATCGTAAGCGCCGTCCGTCTGTTCGGCCACGGTCAGCGCGGTGGTCAGCACGGCCAGCGTTTCATCCGAGGCCTCGACCCAGGCGCCGCCCGCGTGGTTGAGCGCCCAGATTTCGCTCTCCTCCCGGGTGCGCGAGAGCAGCCGGTCGAGGGCGTTCACCGCCTGCTCGGCGGCGACAACGGTCTCCTGCGCGGACGTACCCCGCCCGGTGATGCGCATGACGGTGTTCATGGCGAAAAAGTCGGTGCTGTATTCGGTTGTGCCGCAGCCGGCCAGAAAAGTCAGCGCCAGCGCGATGAAAACCAATCGTTTCAATCTTATATACTCCTGTTTTTGCGGTGATTCGATTTATTATATCACTTGCACGGCAAAAAGAAAAGGCGGATGCGCATCCTTTCGGGCGCATCCGTCTGATTTTCTTATACGTAAAACAGCATCTTGCGGTAGCTCGGGAGGGGCCAGCACTCCTCGCCGACCATGGTCTCGAGCGTGTCGGCGCAGACGCGCGCCTTCTCCATCGCAGGGAGCACTTCGTCGCGGTAGTACATCGCGATCTCGGCGACGTCGCCGGAGGGCGCGTCCGCGACCGCCTTTTCAATCGCCTTCTGCGCGTCGGCCAGAGACGCGATATGGGCGGTGAGATCGGCTGCCATCGCCCGCTCGACGGGCGCGTCGATGCCGATGGACGCCTTGACCGCGACGCCGTCCGCCACCCGCTTGGAGTAGCTCAGGCAGGCCGGGATGATCTGGCGGCGCAGCATGTCGACCATGGTGCGCGCCTCGATGCGCAGAGTCTTGGCGTACTCCTCGAGCAGGATGTCCTGCCGGGATTTGATCTCGACGGCGGTGTAAACGCCGTGGCGGCCAAACAATTCG
>CAMEPU010000130.1 GCA_945932315.1 uncultured Clostridia bacterium | reverse complement strand
CAAAGGTTCCGTTTGCGCAGCAAAAAAGCGCTTCCAAATGGAAGCGCTTTTTCAATCAATGAAACAGATCGTCCGGCAGCAATTGGATTGCACAGCCGAGCAGATGAGGACCGACATAGGAAGCGAGCGTGCAGTCGATCTCGCCCTCAAAAATGCGCTGCGCATCGGGCATGCGCGCCGTGACCTTTTCACGGATGAGTTTCATCTCGGCCGGACAGTCGCCGTGCGCAAACGCCAGATTGTACGCCACGCCGGGCCGGGCCTGCTCGGTCAGAAGGGACGCCATTTTCTCCATCGCGAGCTGACGGCCGCGCGCCTTGGATACGTTGACCAGTTCGCCCGAAGGAGCAAACGTCAATACCGGCTTGATGTTGAGCAGCGAGCCTGCCACCGCGGTGATCTTGCCGATGCGGCCGCCCTTCTGCAGATACTCGAGCGTGTCCACGCAGAACCAGACGTGGGTGTTGTCGATCAGCCGGGGCGTCGCGCGCAGCAGCTCGGGCCAGGAACGGCCCTCCGAGATATACTGCGCGAGCTGGAGGATGACCGCGCCGATGCCCAGCGAGCCGCTGAGCGAATCGAAGGCCGCGACCTCAAGTCCGACGAACTCCATGCCGAGCAGCCGGATCATATTGTGCGTGCCGCTCAGACCGCTCGAGAGGTTGACGCAAAGCACTTTTTCATACCCCTTGTCCGCGATCTGGCGGAAGGTCTGCTCGATCAGCTCGCCCGAGGGGAGCGACGTCTTAGGCATCTCGGTCGGCAGGCGCTTATAAACCTCCTTGGCCGAGATCGTCACGCCGTCCAGATAGTCTCCATCCGAAAAGTGGAGCTGGAGCGGCACCATGAAAATATCGTGTTTTTTCAGCAGCTTCGCCGGGATATCCGCACAGGAATCCGTTAAAAGCGCGATCCGTTGAGGATTCATGCAATGTCTCCTTGCATTCGTTTAGAAGCTGACGATATCCATCGCCATGCAATTCAGATCCTTGTAATCTTCGGCGTCCTCCGGCTCCTTGACCGGATAGCCGCAGCTGTCATACCATTTGCCGCATTCATCGCACTGCCAGGCAGAGCGCATGATCTCGTTGGCGCAGTAAATTTCAGCGCCGCACTCACAGCGAATAATAAACAAAAAGATCACCCCGCATACTTATTATTAGTTTAGTATAACAGGTTTTGAATGTCAAGACCGTTTATTCTGCACAAATTCTCTTTTCATGTTTGGTGCTTTTTACTATCTGCAAGACAGTTCCCTGCACACGATAGGCTGCATATTATTTCATCTCCAAACTGCCGCTGCTCACGTGGTAAACCGCTTGCACTGCAGCTGTATCGCCCTCCGATGCAAGATAGAGACCAGCATCAAAGCAGAGTGTATCTTCGTCCTGCCATGCGATGTTTTCGGGCCAGGAATAGGTTTCAAAGTCGGCGCGAACCGAGATGGGCTGAGCATGCTCAGCACGGTATTGCATCAACGCCGTGTTGACGAGCTCTCCGCCGATGCTCCCTCCCGCGAAATCCGCGACGATCAGAAAGCCGCTCTTGTTCGACGCCAGACAGATGGCGATCTTTTCCCGGTCGGGCGACAGGATCAGGTCGGTGACGTAGCGATAAGGCTCCTGCATCTCCCACCAGGCTGTAAGCACACCGTCCTCGATGCGCCAGAGCGTGCAGTCGTCGCCGCCGTCCAGCCCGGGATACAACGTGAACAGCACGCTCCCATCGGCCAGGCGGCAGATTCCATCAGCATCAAAGGTTTCGTTCAAAATTGCGAGCACCCGTTCGGCCGATTGCGCTACCATCCCGGAAGCGCTGTCCACAAAGGGTTCGATCGCGTCAATGGCGCGCTGCCGCAGCGCGGGGTCGTTGTAGCATTCTACAAGACGGTTGATCGCGACATAGACCACCTCGGTGCTCGAGCTATCAAGCGCTTCAAAGAAGGCCTCGGCATCAAATGCATCCTGTCGCAGATTTCGGGTGGAGTCGGTCAGATACCGCAGATAAAAATCCTCCTGCGCAACAAGCTGCTCCTCCCGCTCCCGCACCCACGCCACCGCAACCACATTGCCGCAGAGGGAAAGCGTCAGACAGATCACAGCGGCAATTGTCAGCCAATATCTGCGCAGGCCACGCCGCCTTGTCTGCGGCTCATGCTCCAGCAGACTACCCGCCTCTTCGATCAGATCGTCGTCCAGTTCCTCCAGCGCCTTTTGCAACAATTCGTTTTTCACAGCGGAAAACCCTCCTTTTCGAGATAAGCACGCAGCTCGCCGCGCATGCGGAACAATGCGCTCTTAACCTTGCTCTGGCTGCAGGCCGTCACCCGCGCGATCTCGTCTACAGACGCGCTGTACCAATAGCGCAGGACAAATATCCTGCGGCGCTCGGGCGTGAGACCGTGCAGCCAAACGTTGATCGCCTGGCCGAGCAGCCGTGCGTCTACCTCCTCCGCCGTCGTGTCGCTGCCGCCAAGCCCGGCGGCCAGCTCCTCGAGCGGCAGCGCAGCACAGCTGTCCCGCTTCTCCGCCCGGTTGTACCGGTACTTCTTGAGCGCTTGATTGCGCACGGTCCGGCATAGATAGGCCATCAGCGAATCAGGCCGCGCCGGCGGGACGCTGTTCCATACCGCGAGCAGCGCGTCGCTGACACATTCCTCCGCATCCTGCGCATCGGTCAGGACGCCGCGCGCCACCCGTCTGCACAGGCGGCCGTATTTCCGTTCCAATTCCCGGATTGCCAGCTCCGACCGCTGCCAAAGCAGCTCTATAATCCGCTCATCCTCCATCCGTCTTTCCCCTTTGCGCGTTTCTAATGATCAAGTACCGTTTTTATCCGTTTCGTCGCACAAAAAACGAGCCTTTTTTCGCCGTGCTCGGGGCGGCCGCGTTCTGCCCGCGGCGGGCATTCGTTTTACTTGGCGTGCTGAACGGCGGCGTTCTTGGGCGCGATCATGCTGCGCAGGGCGGAACCGACGCGCTTGTAGGTCAGATAAGTCAGGACGCTGGTCGCGGTGAACTTGACCAGGTTGAACGGCAGAACGCTGAACAGCATCATGGTCAGCTCGTCGTGCACGAGCGGATTGACCGCCGAACCCATGCCGACGATGGCCTCCATGGGCATGCCGTAGATGCTGGAATACAGCGGGAACATGACAAAGGTGTTGCTGAAGATTGCGAACACCGACGCCACCAGCGTGCCGGTGATCATGCCGACGATCGCGCCCTTCTTGCTGTGCATCTTCTTGTAGATCAGCGCGGCGGGAAGCATAAACATAATGCTCTGGAAAAAGTTGCTGAAATCGCCGACAAACGCGGTGTTGGTGCCTTGCAGCAGCAGCTTGAGCGCGATTTTCACGAGTACAACCAGCGTGCCCGCGACCGGGCCGAGGAAAAAGCCGGCGAACAGGCAGGGCAGCTCGGCGACATCAAAATCGAGGAAGCTGGGCGCGAAGGGCAGCGGGAAACGGATCGTGTGCAGAGTCGCGGCGAGCGCGCCCAGCATGGCGATCAGTGCGAGTTTTTTGACGTTAAGTTGTTTCTGCATGACAGTTTTCCTCCTGTGAGGGCACAAAAAAACGACTCTGGAACACAACAATCCCAAGGCCGCTCCTTTTCTTCTTCCATCCAGACTTTAACTGTCGGTATCGGAATTGCACCGATTCGTGCCTTTCGGCTCGCGGACTGTACCGCCGGTGGGGACTTCCACCCCGCCCTGAAGATTTTTATTTTTTGCATCTTCATTATACGAAGGACATGCGTAGTTGTCAACCCTTCGGCGCTGGAAAATTGAGATACAACAGCGGCGCACCCATTCGTGCGCCGCCGCTGTTTCCGTTCAATTCAGCTGCAGGCGGATTGGTTCCTCAAGCGTTTCGGAAGGCGCCCAGCTGATGGTCAGCTCGACCTGCCGGTCGTATCCGCTGAAGTCCATCAGATTCGTGAAATAGCCAGGGGTGTCCTCGTCTGCAGTCTCGCCGTCCGTGCCATCCCAGGGGCGCCAGCTCGTCGTGCCGCAGCCGTAACCGTCTTCGTGCTCGATGACTTCGCCGGTCTCCGCGTCGCGCACATCATAATCAAAAACCGAGGAGACAAAATCGGGCTCTGCGCACGAGATCACGAGCTTGGTGTCATAATCGTCGCCTACCCCGTCATAGGACGCGACCGAAATGTAATCGGGCAGTCCGGTGAAGGTCTTGGTCGCCGGGTCGTAAAGGACGATTTCCGCGTCGTGGGGCACGGCGGCGGCCTTGTCGAGACAAAGGGTATAGGTCTCGTCCTCGTCCCACCAGACGGTGTCCAGGATACGGGCGCTGAGGTCGTCCGAGCCGGGCAAACCGAGACCCGTGATGCCGCCCGCGTCCTTGCCGATGCGGTTGCCCTTGCTGTCGGTCAGGTAGAAGGGCAGGCTGGTCAGCTTAGCCGTGTTCGCCGGGTCGGTGCGGTAAACGATGCGGGTCTGCAGCGGATAGAATTCCACCCGCTCGATGTATACGGTTTGCCCCAGCACGGTGAGGGGCTGGTTCAGCTC
>CAMEPU010000129.1 GCA_945932315.1 uncultured Clostridia bacterium | reverse complement strand
TTCCGTCATTTCGGCAATATGGCGGGCGGCCTTGTCATCACGACGCTGCTGCTTCGGGCGCTGGCTGCGCTCTCTTCGCTGCTGCATCTGCCGATTCCGCTGTTCCAGATCGGCCTGCCGGGCGTCTTATCCCTGTATTTCGATTTGTTTACAGCCTGTATGCAGGCCTATATCTTCAGTATGCTGACCATGGCATACGTCAGTGCGGCCAAGGAGTAAACACGCGCAAAGAAGACACAAACAGCAGTTCCAACCCAAAGCAAAAAGCAATTCAAGCAACGTAATTGCAATGATTTAAGGAGGAAAAATTTATGGATTCCAATGCATTCGTAGCAGGCATGTCCGCTCTGGGCGCTGGCATGGCAATGATCGCGGGTCTCGGCCCTGGTATCGGCGAGGGTTACTGTGCAGGTCAGGCCTGTGCGGCGATCGGCCGTCAGCCCGAGGCGCAGGCAGACATCACCCGTACCATGATCCTTGGTATCGCGATGGCCGAGTCCACCGGTATTTACGCGCTGGTTGTAGCGCTGATCCTTCTGTTTGCAAATCCGTTCATCTGATTTTTTAAGGTTTTGCAGAACAATCCAACCAGGAAGGAGCGAAATCAGTGGACGCAATATATCAGTCGTTTGTCAGCCTCGGCTGGTGGGAAATCCTAGTTACCATCTGCAATACGCTGATCACATTCCTGATCGTCAAGATATTCCTGTTCAAGCCCGTGCGCAAAATGATTGCGGCGCGGGAGGAAGAGGTCAACGCCTTGTTTGCACAGGCGGAAGCCGACCGCAAGATCGCCGAAGAGATGAAGAAAGAATACACCGAATCTCTGGCAGGAGCCCGCAAGGAAGCGGCGGATATCGTCAGCACCGCGGTCAAGCGTGCGACCCAGCGCTCGGAGGAACTTGAGCGCCAGGCCAACCGCGAGATCGCAGACATGAAGCAGCGCGCCGAGGCTTCGATCGAGCAGGAGCGCAAAAAGACGATCAATGAGGTTAAGGATGAGATCGCCGATCTGTCTATCATGATCGCTTCCAAGGTCGTTGAGCGCGAGGTCAACGCCGAGGATCATGAGCGCATGATCGCCGACTTCATCAGCAAGGTAGGGTGATCGCATTGGCATCGATCGTCAGCGAGCGCTACGCGCTCTCGCTTTATGAAGTAGCCAAGGCGGAGGGCCTCGCCGAGCAGTTCCTGGAGGAACTTCGCGGCGTCGCCGGGGTCTTTGAGGAATATCCCGATTATCTCAAAGTGCTCGTCATCCCGTCCATTGCGTTTGAAGAGAAGAAAACCAGCCTCAATGAGGTCTTTGCCGGCCGGGTTCACCCGTACATGCTCAATTTCCTGATGCTCATCACGGAAAAGGGGCGTGTCGGCGCGATCGCGGAGATGGCCGAGGCCTATAAGGAGCTGTATTACTTTGAAGAGGGAATCTGCGAGGTCGTCGCGGTCACCGCGGCGCCCATGACGGCGGGCAACCTCGAAAAGCTGAAAGAAAAAATGGAGTCTGTCACCGGCAAGAAGGTCGTCCTCAACAACAAGGTCGATCCCAAGGTCATCGGCGGCATCATGGTGCGCATCGAGAACAAGCAGATCGACGCGACCATCAAAACCCGCCTGAACGAGCTTGCCCGTCAGCTCAGTCAAACTATTGCGTAAGGAAGAAGGTGACTTCATGGAATTACGCCCTGATGAGATTAGCACAATAATCAAAAAGCAGATTACAGACTATCAGTCCCAGATCAAGCTGACCAATGTCGGCACGGTCGTTACCGTCGGCGACGGTATCGCCCAGATCCACGGCCTGGAAGACTGTATGGCCGGCGAGCTGTTGGAGTTCGACGGCGGCGTATATGGCATGGCACAGAACCTGGAGGAAGATCTGGTCGGCGCCGTACTGCTCGGCTCGGACCAGAACATCCGTGAGGGTGACACTGTCAAGAGAACCAAGAAAATCGTAGAAGTCCCGGTCGGCGAGGCGCTGCTCGGCCGCGTTGTTGACGCGCTCGGCCAGCCGATCGACGGCAAGGGCCCCATCGCAGCTGCGGAAGCCCGTCCGATCGAAATGCCGGCGCCCGGCATCATCGAGCGTACCCCGGTTAACGTACCGCTGCAGACCGGCATCAAGGCGATCGACTCGATGATCCCGATCGGCCGCGGCCAGCGCGAGCTGATCATCGGCGACCGCCAGACCGGTAAGACCGCGATCGCGATCGACACCATCATCAACCAGCGCGGCAACGGCGTTGTCTGTATTTATGTTGCAATCGGCCAGAAGCGTTCGACGGTTGCGCAGGTCGCCGAGACCCTGACCGCGAACGGCGCGATGGACAACACCATCATCGTCGCCGCGACCGCTTCGGAGTCCGCGCCGCTGCAGTATATTGCACCTTATTCGGGCTGCACCATCGGCGAATACTTCATGCACAAGGGTCTGGACGTCCTCGTTATTTACGACGACTTGTCCAAGCACGCCGTAGCTTATCGCGCACTTTCTCTGCTGCTCCACCGTCCGCCAGGACGTGAGGCTTATCCGGGTGATGTATTCTATCTGCATTCCCGTCTGCTCGAGCGCGCGGCCAACATCAAGGACGGCGGCTCGCTGACGGCGCTGCCCATCATCGAGACCCAGGCGGGCGACGTTTCGGCGTATATCCCGACCAACGTTATCTCCATCACCGACGGCCAGATCTTCCTGGAGACCGAGTTGTTCAACGCGGGCGTTCGTCCCGCCGTTAACCCCGGTATCTCGGTATCCCGTGTCGGCGGCAACGCGCAGATCAAGGCGATGAAGAAGGTCGCCGGTACGCTGAAGCTGGCGTACTCCCAGTATCGTGAGCTGCAGGCATTCTCCCAGTTCGGCTCCGATCTGGACTCCGACACCAAGGCGCGTCTGGAACAGGGCGAGCGCATCGTAGAGGTGCTCAAGCAGCCCCAGAACAGCCCGATCTCTGTCGAAAATCAGGTTATCATCATCTTTGCCGTTGTCAATAAGTACCTGATGGGCGTTCCGGTCAATCAGATCGCCAAGTTCCAGGACGAGCTGTTCTCCTATATTGAGGACAATTACGGCAAGATTCCGCAGACCATTCGTGAGACGAAGTCGATCGATTCGGTTAAGGATGAGCTGGCGAAGGCGATTGAGGAGTTCAAGGCCAAGTTCCTCTCTGAGAACTGAGGGAGGAGGCGTTTTCATCAATGGCTTCCGGCAATATGAAAGACATCAAGCGGCGGATCAAGAGCGTTCAGTCCACCATGCAGATCACCAAGGCAATGGAACTGGTCGCTTCGTCCAAGATGCGCCGCGCCAAGGAACGCGTTGAGAGAGCCCGCGGTTATTTCAATACGATGTATGAGAGCTTTACGCGCATCGTAGAGGATTCCCGGGACGGCGATTCCGCCTTTCTGCGCGAGAGACCGGTTGAGCACAGCCTGTTCATCGTGATCGCGGGCGACCGCGGTCTGGCGGGCGGCTATAACGCCAATGTGCTCAAGCTGGCCCTGCACGAGATGGAGGGTAAGAAGCCGGTGCTGATCACGATCGGCCGCAAGGCGCAGGAATTTTTCGCCAAGCGCGATGTGGAGATCCTGGCGAGCTATCTGAATTTTTCGGAGGCGCTCCAGATCAGTGATACGCACGCGGTTGTCGACGATATCATGCATGCGTATCGCCACAACAAGATCGACGAGGTTTATCTGTGCTACACGAGCTTCGTGTCGCCCATGACGCAGGAGGCGGTATCGCTCCGCCTGCTGCCCGTGCCGAGCATGCGCGAGGATCGCCCCGAGCGCAAGCCCGCGCTGATCGAATATGATCCCTCGCCCGAGGCGGTATTCGACGCGATCATTCCTGAATTCCTGCGCAGCATTCTGTACGGCGCTGTCGTCGAATCGTTTGCGTCCGAGACCGCGGCCCGCCGCATGGCAATGGAGTCCGCATCCGACAACGCCAGCGAGATGATCGGCGAACTTGAGCTGTCGTACAACCGTGCGCGCCAGGCTGCAATCACCCAGGAGATCACTGAGATCGTGGCCGGTTCCGGTCAGCTGGGTTAATCATTCAACCATTTTAGTTAGGGAGTTTTGCCAATGAGCGAGCAAAATGTTGGTATCGTTGTCCAGATTATTGGACCGGTACTGGATATCAAGTTCCCCGCAGATGCGCTTCCCAAGCTCCTCACTGCGATCACCATCACCGCTGAAGACGGCCATGTCGTAACCGCAGAGGTTGCGCAGCATGTCGGCCAGGACACCGTCCGCTGCATTTCGATGCAGTCGACCGACGGCCTGGTGCGCGGCATGAAGGCGATCGACACCGGTTCCCCGATCACCGTTCCGGTCGGCCGCGAGAATCTGGGACGCATCTTTAACCTGCTCGGCGAGCCGGTAGACCGCAAGCCGCCGGTTGAGACGGCTGAGCGTTGGCCGATTCACCGTCCCGCGCCCTCTTATGAGGATCAGCAGTCCACCACCGAGATCCTGGAGACCGGCATCAAGGTCGTCGACCTGATCGCGCCCTACGCAAAGGGCGGTAAGATCGGCCTGTTCGGCGGCGCCGGTGTCGGTAAGACGGTCATCATCATGGAGCTCATCAACAATATTGCCAAGCAGCACGGCGGCATTTCGGTTTTCA
>CAMEPU010000128.1 GCA_945932315.1 uncultured Clostridia bacterium | reverse complement strand
CCTCTTCCAAATGCTGGATGGCTTCGCGCAAAGGCATCCGGTCGATCACCTCGTGCGCGCGCTCGGGCAGTTCGTCCGTGACCTCGACCAGCTTGCGGCGGCGCAGCTCGGTCAGGCAGACGTTGATGACGATCCGAATGAGCCAGGTCTCAAACAGGTCGGGGTTTCGCAAGGTGTGACGCTTCAGAAACGCCTGATAGACGGCCTCGTCGACCGCGTCCACCGCCTGCGAGCGGCTGTTCAGATACGGGTACGCGACCCGGTACAGACGGCCGCGCACGGCCTGCGCCCGGGCGGCAAATTCCATTTGATCCATCGCGTTTCCCCCTTTCTGTCTGTTAGACGGTCAAGCGCGTCATTTCCATTGCGGAGAAGAAAATTTTATGCATTTATTTTATCATACTCCAAAACAAAAAGCCGCACCCGACCGGATGCGGCTTTGTTGATGCAATTAGAGCTTTGCCAGCTCCTGCGCGAGGAGCTTGTTGATGATCTGCGGATTGCCCTGTCCGCGGGAGGCCTTCATGCACTGGCCTACCAGGAAGCCGGTGACGTTTTTGCCGTTCTTAAAGTCGTTAACAGCCTTCTCGTTCTTGGCCAGAACCTCCTGCACAATGGCGAGGATCGCGCCCTCGTCGGACACCTGCTTGAGGCCCATGCGCTCGACGATCTGCTCGACGGTCTCGTCGGTCTCAAACAGTGCGGGCAGAACCTTCTTGCCGGCGGCGCCCGAAATGGTGCCCTTCTCGATCAGGCAGATCATGTCGACCAGCTTGTCGGCGGTCATCTTGGTGTCCTGCAGTTCGATCTCCTTGTCGTTCAGGTACTTGGAGATGTCGGACAGAATCCAGTTCGCGGCGGCCTTGGGCGTGATGCGGCCCGAAGCAGCGGCGGTGTCAAGCAGGGTCGCCTTCGGGAAGGAATCCATCAGCTGGCGGGCTTCCATGGCGGTCATGCCGTACTCGTTCAGGTAACGCTCGTAGCGGGAGATCGGCAGCTCGGGGATCTCGCTCTCGATCTTCTTCATCCACTCGTCGTCGATCTCGACGGCGATCAGGTCCGGATCGGGGAAATAGCGGTAGTCCTGCGCGTCCTCCTTAGTGCGCATGACGGTGTTCTTGAGCTTAACGTCGTCCCAGCGGCGGGTCTCCTGCTGGATGGTGCCGCCGTGCTCGACCACGTCGATCTGGCGGGCGATCTCATAGTCGATCGCGCGGACCGCACCCGAGAAGGTGTTGACGTTCTTCATCTCGACGCGGGTGCCCAGTTCGGTGGTGCCCTCGGGGCGGATGGAGACGTTGATATCGCAGCGGATCGAGCCCTCCTCCATCTTGCAGTCGCAGATGTCGAGGTAGGATAGGGTGGTCTTGATCATTTCGAGGAATTCCTTGGCCTCGGCCGAGGAATGCAGGTCGGGACGGGTGACCATCTCGATCAGCGGCACGCCGCAGCGGTTGAAGTCGACGACGGTGCCGTCAATCTCGTCGTGCAGCAGCTTGCCCGCATCCTCCTCGAAGTGGATGCGCTCCAGACGGCAGGACTTCTTCTCGCCATCGACGTAGAAGAACACCTCGCCGTTCTCGCAGATCGGGACGTCGAACTGGGAGATCTGGTAGGCCTTGGGCAGGTCAGGATAAAAGTAGTTTTTGCGGTCGGACTTGCACAGACGGTTGACCGTGCAGCCGGTCGCCAGACCCATCTTGGCGGCGTAATGCACGACCTGCTTGTTCAGAACGGGCAGCGCGCCGGGCATTCCGGTGCAGACCGGGCAGGTGTGCTCATTGATGCCCGCGCCGAACTTTGCCGAGCACGAGCAATAAATCTTACTCTCGGTGGACAGCTCCGCGTGCACCTCGAGACCGATGACAGCTTCGTATTTCATGTGTCGTTCTCCCCCTTACAGTGCAGCGATGATGTTCTTGAGGCCGGAAGCCTGCTCGAATGCCAGACCGGCGTTCAGCAGGGTCTGCTCGCCGAAGGCGGGACCGATGAGCTGCATGCCGATGGGCATGTTGGCCGCGTCGAAGCCGCAGGGCTGCACCAGACCGGGCAGACCGGCGATGTTGACCGAAACCGTGCAGATATCGCCCGCGTACATCTCGAGCGGATCGGCGGTCTTGGAGCCGAGCTCGTAGGCCGTGGTGGGCGCAACAGGCGTCAGAATGACGTCGCACTTCTCGAACGCGCCCGCGAACTCCTCGCGGATCTTACGCTGCGCGGCGCGCGCCTTCTTGTAGTAAGCGTCGTAGTAACCAGAGGACAGCACGTAGGTGCCCAGCATAATGCGGCGCTGTACCTCGGCGCCGAAGCCCTCGGAACGGGATTTGACGTACAGGTCGATCAGGTCATCGCCCGCGTTCGGGGTGCGGTAGCCGTACTTGACGCCGTCGTAACGGGCCAGATTGGAGGACGCCTCGGCCGAGGACAGGATGTAGTAGATCGGCAGCGCGTACTCGGACAGGGGCAGCGAAATCTCAAAGACCTCAGCTCCCAGCGCCTTGTAGGTCTCGGCGGCCTTCAGAACAGCCTCGCGGACGGGGGCGGAGATGCCCTCGCCGAAGTACTCCTTGGGCAGGCCGATCTTGAGGCCCTTGATGTCGGCGTTCAGACCGGCGCGCAGGCCGCCCTCGAACGGAGTCTTGACCGAGGTCGAGTCGTGGCGGGGATCATACGCGGTGACCGCGTCGAGCAGCATGGCAGCGTCCTCGATCGAGCGGCCGAAGGGGCCGATCTGATCCAGAGAAGACGCGAACGCGACCAGACCATAGCGGGAAACCGCGCCATAGGTGGGCTTCATGCCGACAACGCCGCAGAAGGACGCGGGCTGGCGGATCGAGCCGCCGGTGTCCGAGCCGAGCGCAAGCGGAACCTGCGCGGAGGCGACGACCGCCGCCGAGCCGCCCGACGAGCCGCCGGGGACGCAGTTCAGATTGTGGGGGTTGTGGGTCGGATGCATGGCCGAATTCTCGCAGGAAGAACCCATCGCGAACTCATCCATGTTGGCCTTGCCGGTGATGACCACATCCTGCCCGGCCAGCTTGTCCATGACGGTCGCGTTGTACGGCGGCTTGAAGTTGTACAGCATCTTGGACGCGCAGGTGGTCAGCGTGCCCTTGGTGCAGATGTTGTCTTTGATCGCAACCGGGATACCGGCCAGGTCGGACAGCTCTTCGCCCGCGGCGCGCTTGGCGTCGACGGCGGCGGCCTGCGCGAGCGCGGTCTCCTCAGTCACGGTGATATAGCCGCCGACCTGCTCGTCGACCGCCTTGGTGCGGGCGAGGACGTCCTGCGCCAGCTCGACCGCGCTGATCTCTTTGCTTTTCAGCATGCCGGAAAGCTCGGCAGCCGTTTTCTTAAAAAGTTCCATCTCTGTTCACCTCTTACTCTACGACGCGCGGAACAGCGACGCCGCCAGCCTGGAAATCGGGAGCGTTGGGCTTGACCAGCTCCTCGGGGGTGTATTCCTGCACCGGAACATCCTCGCGCAGCGCGTTCTTGCGCTCGGTGTTGATGACGTCGGTGATGTCGCCCAGATCGAGAGACTGGAGCTGATCGACCATGCCGACGATATTCTGCATATCCTCGGCCAGGCGGTCAAAGCTCTCGCCGCTCATGTCCAGACGGGCGAGCACCGCGATGTGCTCGATGTCTTTGCGGGTGATGGCCATGGTGTTAGTCCTCCTGTATCATCAGTTCAAATTGTTCCTCGGTTAAAACGGGTACGCCCAGCTCCTGCGCCTTTTTGAGCTTGGAGCCCGCGTTTTCGCCCGCGACGACGTAGTCGGTCTTTTTGGAGACCGAGCCCGCCGCCTTGCCGCCCAGGCTTTCGATCAGTTCATTGATCTCCTTGCGGCCCCAACGGGTCAGCGTGCCGGTAGCGACGATCGTCTTGCCCGCGAGCTTACTGGACTTCGCAGTCTTTTCGCCCGTGAAGTTCACGCCCGCCTCGCGCAGGCGGCGGATCAGATGCTGCGACTGCTCCTGCTCGCGCCAATTGATGATGCTCTGCGCGGTGGCCGCGCCGACATCGGCGACGGCGGTCAGCTCCTCCTCCGTGGCGTTCAGGATCGCGTCGAGCGAGCCGAAGTGGTTGGAAAGCACTTTACCGGCTTTCGCGCCCACATGGCGGATGCCGAAAGCGAACAGCAGCCGGGACAGATCGCGCGTCTTGCTCTCCGTGATCGCAGCGATCAGGTTTTCGGCCGACTTGCGGCCCATACGCTCGAGCGGCTCGATCCGGTCGGCGGTCAGGTCGTAAAGGTCGGCCGCCGAGCGGATCAGCTCGGCTTCGATCAGCAGCCGGATCACGGCCTCGCCGCAGCCGTCGATGTCCATCGCGTCGCGCGACGCATAGTGCATCAGGTTGCGCAAAAGCTGCGCCGGGCACTCCGCGCCCGTGCACCGGATGGCGGCTTCCTCCTCGTCATCAAAGACAGGGGCGCCGCAGACCGGGCAGACGCGGGGCATTTCATAGGGAACGGCATCAGCCGGACGCTTGTCCAGATTGACGCCGATGATCTCGGGGATGATCTCGCCCGCCTTGCGCACCAGCACGGTGTCCCCCACCCGCACGTCCAGCTCGCGGATGAAATCGCGGTTGTGCAGGGTGGCGCGGGAGACCGAAGTGCCTGCCAGACGAACCGGATCGAGCACCGCGTTGGGCGTCAG
>CAMEPU010000127.1 GCA_945932315.1 uncultured Clostridia bacterium | reverse complement strand
CGACAAGATCACCGAGCTGGTCAAAGCGGGCAAGATCAAAGAGATTTCGGACGTGCGTGACGAGACCGACCTGTCCGGCCTTAAGATCGCGATTGACCTCAAGCGCGGCGTCGATCCCGACAAGCTGATGGCGCGCCTGTTCCGCATGACCCCCTTGATGGACGCCTGCTCGTGCAACTTCAATGTGCTGATCGGCGGCATGCCCCGCGTGCTGGGCGTGCGCGCGATTCTGGACGAGTGGACGGCCTGGCGCACCGACAGCGTGCGCCGCAGGGTCTACTTTGATCTGAATAAGAAAAAGGCAAAGCTGCATCTGCTGCAGGGCTTAAAGCTGATCCTGCTTGATATCGACCGCGCGATCCAGATCATCCGCGACACCGAGGAGGACGCCGAGGTCATTCCCAACCTGATGATCGGCTTCGGCATCGACGAAACGCAGGCTGAGTATATCGCCGAGATCCGCCTGCGCAACATCAACAAAGAATATATTCTGAAACGCGTCGAGGAAACCGCCGCGCTCGAGGACGAGATCCGCAAGCTGGAGGAGATCGTCAGCAGCCGCGCCAAGATCCGCAATATCATCGTCAAGGAGCTCGAAGCGGTCATCAAGAAATACCCCGCGCCCCGTCATACGGAGATCGTCCAGGCGGGCGACGAGCCGGTGGTCGAGGAGGAGACCGAGGCCGAGGATTACCCGGTGCTTGTGTTCCTGACCCGGGAGGGCTATTTCAAGAAGATCACACCCCAGTCCTGGCGCATGTCGAGCGAACACAAGCTCAAGGAGGGCGATGAGATCGTCTGGTCGGCCGAAACCACAAACCGGGCGGAGATCATCTTCCTGACCGACCGGCAGCAGGCCTACAAAACCCGCGCCTGCGACTTCGAGGACACCAAGGCGTCTGTTCTGGGCGCCTATCTGCCCGGCGTGCTGGGCATGGACGAGGGGGAGACCCCGGTGTTCGCCTTCCAGCCCGGCGACTACACCGGCTCGATGGTCATCGTGTTCCAGAACGGCAAGGCAGCGCATTTCTCGATCGAAAGCTTCGCGACCAAGACCAACCGCCGCCGCCTGACCGGCGCGTATTCGGACAAGTCGCCTGCCGTGGCTTTCCTCTATCCGATTACCGAAACCTCGGAGATCACGCTGTTCTCGACCGCGGGCCGCGCGATGACCTTCCGGGCGGGCATGCTCGACAAGAAGGCGACCCGCTCGACCCAGGGCGTGCAGGTCATGGTGCTGCGCGCCAAGAATACGATCACCCGGGCTTGCTTCGCGCAGGATGCAGGGCTGACCGACGAGAAGCGGTATCGCGTGCGCAGCATTCCGACCATCGGCGCGATCCTGAAAGATGAGGATCTGCCCAATCCGCAGATGACCCTGTAATAATGGAAAAGCCCTGTTTCAAAAGACCGCTACAAGTACAGAAAAATTGAAATGGGATCAAAAAACAGACACGGATTATCGCGTAAGCGATCATCCGTGTCTGTTCTATTGTGTGGGATTGTTCGCTGCCCGGATTCACCGCCGGATCACAGGATCCCTGTGATCGTCATTGTCGAAACGATCTCGGCAGCTTCCTGCCCGCTCTGATCGGCGGGCTTGCAGATCGGCACCCAGATGCCGCACGTATAATCCGGGCTTTGCATATCGCCGGGGGAATAGACCTCCAGCATGGCGCTGCCATTGCCCATGAATTTCTGACCCTCATTGGGATACCACTCCTGCCAGACCTGCGTGTTCAGCGTTTGCAGCGAACCGGGCAGAGGCCCCTTGGCGGAGAACATGGCCCAGTCGCTTTCCGGGAAAGTATAGAGCTTCAGCCCCGCCGGAACGTCACCGCCCTGGTACAGTCCGGCTATCCAATATTCAAAGGAGCCTTCTTTCTCGTCGCAGATGGCAAACAGTCCGACGCCGTTTTCGAGAATGGCCTTTTCAACCGGCGTTTCCGGCTGCATGGTCTGCCAGAGCCGTGTGTACTTTTGTGCATACTCCCTGTCCCAGAATTCGGGGCATTTGGTATAGCCCTCCTCCGGGCGGATGGAGGTGGAATAGCCGATGAAGGTCATTGCGGGTTTATGTTCGTATGTAATGTTCATTTGTGCATCTCCTCATTCTGATCTTACCGTTTCAAAAACCCGCCCTTTTCCAGAAGCAGAAGCCCATAGTCGTGTTCATAGTTTTCTGCAAAGTAGAAATCGGCGCACCGCCCCTCCGGGCAGTACACGATGCTCCACATGGTCTTTTCACAGTGATCCTCCGACTGCGGGTAGTTTTTCTGCGCCACCGATTCCAGCAGATCCCGAACCTCCATTTCACCGGCCGGTCCGGTGTAGGCGCAAAGAGTATCAAACCGGATATGGGACTGTTCCGAGCCGACACCCTGCTTTTCGCAGTCGCTGAGATAATGGTTGGTGACCACTTTGGTCTCTGTGACAAGCATCTCGCCGTCCACATACTCCACCACCACACTCTTTCCGCTGGCGTCCGCAAGGGAGAGATGGTGCGCAGAGCCGATGGAGGAGTTCATATCGTACTGCTGCAGCAGGGCGACTGCTTCGTCCACGTCCGCCGCCCGGTCCAGCAAAAGGCGGATGGCGGTGGTGGTCGTCAGATCGGGCTTATCGGTCCGCTGGTGGGTCTCCTCGTTGTCTCCGGCCATCAGGTCGGCGACAACAAGCCCCTTTGCATTCATGCCGTCCAGCGGGACATAGATCGCGGCCAGGGACATCATCCGGTCGGCCATCGAGCTGTCAGGCGCATAATCCTCGCCGAAGCCCAGAAAATCGAGACAGCACGTGGAAATGGACTCGTAGCCGTCTTTGGGCTGGGTATGGACGATCATGGTCTGGCACTCTTCCCAGTCGTAGTTGCGCCCGAAGAAGATGACACCATGTTCATCCTGCGTGCAAATGGCGGAGCAGCCAAACTCCCCGGTCTGCACATCGGTTTCGATTTTGTAGAAGCCACGGGACAAAAACGAAATCAGATAATCAGCCAGTGCGCCGTCGCTGTCTGCGCCGCCCTGAGCGAGAAAGTCGTCAAAGCCGTAATCCCCCTTGTATTCCATAGAATACAGATTATCCTCCAGCTTTTCGATGGTGTTTGCCGCTGTGATGAAGGTACCAAACAGCGCCCATGCGCCCGCGGCGAAAACGACCAGCAGTGCGGCGATGACGCCGCAGACCCATTTGAGAACAGCTTTCTTTTTATGATTCATTGGTTCCCTCCATTGATCTTCTTTTTCTATTTTATCAGGTGGTTCGATCCGGTGTATAGGAGATTTTTCTGCCTGTATGTGTCAATTTTAGAGACAAGTATGCATGCTCCGGCTGAACGTGTTTTCGATCCCGGTGGAAAGCCATTCCCAAATGCTGCCTGCTGTTCAGCGGTCAATTGCTGTTTTACGGGTCAGCCGTGCGAAAACTATGAAAAAAGGAGAGCGGCGTGTGATTTGTCCGCTCTCCTTTTGGCATTGATGAAGCTGTAAAACGGTTTGTCGACTGGTCGAAAGCACCGGGCGTTCGTTCACTTTTGGGATTCCTGTCGCTGGGTGTAGACGCCGGGGTGGACAGTGATTTGTCCGTCTTCGACAAGCTGGATGAACAGCGCGCCCAGCGTAGGATCAAACTGAGTACCCAGATTGCGGCGGATTTCCACAAGTGCATCCTCAACCGACATCGCGTCCCGGTAGGAGCGGCGGGAGGTCATCGCGTCGAAGGAGTCCGCGATGCACAGGCAGCGCGCGCCGAGCGGGATGTTCTCGCCCGCCAGACCGCGCGGATAGCCCTTGCCGTCCCAACGCTCGTGATGGCCGATGACCGAGGGGATGACGTAGTCCAGCGAGGGCAGATAGCGGATCATCGAGATCGAGGCTTCGACATGGCGTTTCATGATTTCAAATTCAGATGGATCGAGCCGCCCGGGCTTGCACAGGATGGACTCGGGCACGCCGATCTTGCCGATATCGTGCAGCAGACCGGCCTGACGGATGATGTCCACGTGCTCACGGTCGAGCGGAATGTTCTCCGCCAGAATGGCAGCATACCGGGCGACGTTGTTCGAGTGGTTAAAGGTGTAATGATCCTTTGCGTCGGTCGCGGCGGCCAGGGCGTAGATCGTGGCTGCGCAGTTGTCTGCAAGCGGCGCGTCGTTCGGCGCGCTCTGGGCTTCCTGCTCGGCCGAATAGAGGATGATTTTGTTTTTACCCGTGCGCTTGGCGCGGTAGACCGCCATACTCGCGTACCGGATCAGCTCATCCATATTGGCGGCAGAGACCGGATAGGAGCAGATGCCCGCGCTGAAGGTCAGATCCTTGGAGATCGTGCCGCCGGTGGAGTATTGACGCAGCCATTCAGCCAGGCGCTGCGCCAGCGCGTAAGCCGTGCTGGCCGGACGCATGGGCAGGAACACAGCGAATTCCTTGCCGCCGTACCGGGCGATGGTGCCCTGACTGCCGACAATGATATTCATCGCGTCCGCGAAAGCGCGCAGCACTTCGTCGCCCGCGACCGAGCCGTACAGCTCGTTATACAGGTGGAAATCGTCGAGGTTGATGAGCAGCAGGGTGGCCTGATCGCGGCGGCAGAGCTGCAGATCCCGTCCCGCGCACTCGACAAAATAAGATCGGTTGAACAGCCCGGTGAGGCCGTCCCGCCGCGCCTCGTTCTGCATCGCGGAATACAGGGA
>CAMEPU010000126.1 GCA_945932315.1 uncultured Clostridia bacterium | reverse complement strand
CGAAGGAAAGGAGGCCGCGAGGGGATGACCGGCGAAAAAGTGCTGCTGGCGCGCGCAAAAAAAGGCGAGCTCGCGGCGTTTGAATCCATCGTCACCACATATGAAAGCCGGGTGTTCACGCTGGCGCTCCGCTCCACCGGGTCGGAGGCCGACGCGGCCGACATCACGCAGGAGGTCTTTCTCCGGCTGTGGAAGGGTCTGGCCGATTTCCGGGGGGATAGCAGTCTGTCCACCTGGCTCTACCGGGTCTGCACCAATCTGTGCGTCGATCTGGCGCGCAAGCGGGCGGCTGAGCAGGGCGCGGTCTCGCTCGACGACGACGAGAACCTGCGCGCCGAGCTGCCCGACCGTTCGGACGCCGGCCGGCCCGAGGCCGCACTCGAAAACAGCGAGGTCGCGCGCGAGCTCCAGACCTGCCTCAGCATGCTGAGCGAGGAGCACCGCCGCATCGTCGTGCTGCGCGACGTGGCCGGCATGCGGTACAGCGATATCGCAGCTGCGCTCGAGCTCGAAGAGGGGACGGTCAAGTCCCGTTTGGCGCGCGCCCGCGCGGCGCTGCGCAAAATTTTGCTGCAAAGAGGGAACATTTCACTCCCCTCCTCGTCTAAAGGACAGAAAGGAGGCGGGAAAGATGCCTGATTGCATCCATTATGAAGATCTCTGCTCGGCGTCCGTCGATGGAACGCTGACCCGGGAAGAGAAGAAAGAGCTGGAAGCGCACCTCAAGACCTGCCCCGCCTGCCGGGAGTATCTGGAAGATATGCGCGAGATGCGCACGCTCTGGCGCGAGCTCGATCATCCGCTGCCGGACGGCCTGCACGCCTCGATCATGGCGGCTGTCGGGGCCGACCGGGCGGAGCACACGCCCGTGGACGCGCCCCAGCCCGAGGAACCTGCTGAGAAAATCCGGAACATCATCCCCCCGCACGTGCGGAAGCGCACCGTGCCCGTCATCGGCATGCTGGTCGCGGCGGCGGCCTGCGTCACGCTGGTGCTGACCGGCGGTATGGCCGGCGTCATCAGCAACAGCGACCCGGTGGTGACCGAGACGGCGTCGGCTGCGGCGGCGTCCGGCCCGGCGGCCGCGCCGAGAAGCGCGCAGGCGGTTGAGGATGAGGCCGAGATGATGCCGTTCAGCGATCTGGCGCCCGGGGCCGCGGATGCGTCCGGACAGGACGCGGCTGAGACGGAAAACGCGCCGCAGGCGGCGGCGTTTACCGCGCCCAAGGCGGCCACGGCGCAGGCACAGGAGCCGTTCGCCGGCGTGCAGGCCGCGGCGGCTGCGGCGAACGTCGAGCCGGTCGTTGAACTGCCCGAGGCGCTCAGCGAGCACGAATTTGCGGCGGCTTATCTGGCGGTCGGTTCGAGCGAGCTCCCGTCCATTGAGGGCGCCGTTCTGCTGCTCGAGGAGGACGGGCGGAGCTATTACAGCCTGCCGGACGATATTTCGGTGCTGGAGGACGTGATTGACGCCCTGTCCGCTACGGGCTATTCGGTATCGGTCATCAACGTCGCGGGCGTGGGCACCGAAGCCGACGAGCCGGTAAAAAATACCACGGGAGAGATCCTGTTCATCGTGGTCACAAAGCAATAAACGAAAACGGACGGTTTCCTTCTGTGTATGCAGAGAGAAACCGCCCGATTTTTCATTTTTGGAGAGGGAAAAGGCCGCTGACCGCGCGGTACAGCAGGACTGCCGTGCGGCGGAGATCCTCCCGAACATTGTGTTTTTTATCCTTGCAGCAGCCAATCAGCGATATCGTGAACCTCAATTCCTTCATAGCTATATTCCGGATGCCGGGTTCGGGCAATGATCATTTTGGGGTAAGCATCTCGGATTTGAAGCAATCGTCACCGCTTTCAAAAATTGAAATTTTTTCATTTCCTGAAACCGCTTCGCTGACCTTATTATACAGTCTGTAAATAGTATATATAAGAGACCACTTTCAAAAACATAAAATTTTTTATTTTTTGAAAGCGACAGAGAGGAAAGACTGACCGCCCGGTACCATGCCTGTTCCTGACGATACGGGTTTATGCGCGTCAGCGTTTCCATAAATCGGGCGGGCGCAAGAAAAATTGGCGGAACGCTTAATTTTTCGGACGGTGTGTGTTATAATAATGCCAACTAGACCAAAATTTTCTGGAGGGATCCCCCATGAAAGACGGATTTGTCAAGGTCGCCTGCGCGACGCCCCGGCTGCGCGTGGCCGACTGTTCCTATAATACCTCCCGCATCGAGGCGCTGCTGGGCGAAGCGGCCGAGACGGGCGCGGCGCTCTGCGTGCTGCCCGAGCTGGCGGTCACCGGCTACACCTGCGGCGACCTCTTCCTGCAGGAGGCGCTGCTGCGCGCGGCCGAGGACGGCCTGACCCGCATCCTCGCCACCACCGCCCGCTATCCCATGCTGGTCGTGGTCGGCGTGCCGGTGCGCGACGGCGGCGCGCTCTACAACTGCGCGGCCGTCTGCTGCAAGGGCAAGCTGCTCGGCCTCGTGCCCAAGCAGCATATTCCTAATTACTCTGAGTTTTATGAAGCCAGACATTTTACATCTGGTATTCAAATGACCACCCATGAAATCGCCTTCGCCGGCCAGACCGCGCCCCTCGGCGTCGACCTGCTCTTCCGCTGGAAGTCGCTGCCCGACTTCGTGCTGGGCTGCGAGATCTGCGAGGATCTGTGGGTGGCCGAGCCGCCGTCCGGCAAGCTGGCCCGGATGGGCGCGACCGTCATCGCGAACTGCTCGGCGTCCGACGAGCTGATCGGCAAGCCGGCCTACCGCCGCAACCTGATCGGCAATCAGTCGGCCCGCCTGCTGTGCGCCTACCTGTACGCCGACGCGGGCCAGGGCGAATCGACCCAGGATCTGGTGTTCGCAGGGCACGACCTGATCGCCGAAAACGGCGTGATTCTGGCCGAATCCCCCCGGTTCCAGACCGGCCTGACCGTCACCGAGATTGACGTGGCGCGCCTGATGCATGAGCGCCGCCGCATGAACACCTTCGACGGGCTCGAGGGCGGGCGGTTCGTCGAATTCGACCTGCCCCTGCGCGACACCGCGCTGACCCGCCCGATCGCGCGCACGCCCTTCGTCCCGTCCGACCGGGAGGACCTGCAGGAGCGCTGCGAGGAGATCATCACCCTGCAGGCGACCGGTTTGGCCACCCGCCTGCGCCACACCCGCTCCAAGACGGCGGTCATCGGTCTGTCGGGCGGCCTGGATTCGACGCTCGCGCTGATCGTCACCGTCCACGCCTTCGACATGCTGGGCTGGGAGCGCCGGGGCATTCTGGCGGTCACCATGCCCTGCTTCGGCACGACGAGCCGGACGAAGTCGAACGCCGAGAAGCTGGCCGAGGCCTACGGTGCGCGGCTCGAGTGCGTCGACATCAAGGCGGCCGTGACCCAGCACTTTGCTGACATCGGCCACGACCCGGACAAGCTGGACGTGACCTTCGAGAACGCGCAGGCCCGCCAGCGCACCTACATCCTGATGGATCTGGCCAACATGTACGGCGGCATGGTCGTGGGCACGGGCGACCTGTCCGAGCTGGCGCTCGGCTGGGCGACCTACAACGGCGACCACATGAGCATGTACGGCGTGAACGCGTCCATTCCGAAGACGCTGGTGCGCTACCTGACGGCCTATGAGGCCAGCCGCTCGGCGCCCGAGCTCAAGAGCATCCTGCTCGACGTGCTGGGCACGCCGGTTTCGCCCGAGCTGCTGCCGCCCAAGGACGGCGAGATCAGCCAGAAGACCGAGGAGCTGGTCGGCCCCTACGAGCTGCACGACTTCTTCCTTTATTATATGGTGCGCTGCGGGATGCCGCCGCGCAAGATTTTCCGGCTTGCGTGCCGGGCGTTCGAGGGCGAATACGACCGCGCGACCATCAAGCGCTGGCTGGTGACCTTCCTGCGGCGGTTCTTCATGCAGCAGTTCAAGCGGAGCTGCCTGCCGGACGGCCCGAAGGTGGGCACGATCACGCTGTCGCCCCGCGGCGACTGGCGCATGCCGACCGACGCGGTGAGCGAGGTCTGGCTGCGCGAGGCCGAGGCGCTGCTGTAAAAACAAAGCCGCCTGCATTGACATGCGGGCGGCTTCGGGATATAATAATGGTACAAGGACGACCGGCGAACGGCTCGCCCACAAGAGAAGCTACAAAGTAACCGTCTTATGTGGAAGTGGGACGGTTACTTTGCTTTTAATGCAAAAATGTACATGAACATCAAAATGAAAAAGCAGATTTGCAAAAACTGCCTTTGCCATCGCTTCATGCGCAACACCCCCTTTCGGGAAGTGTAGCGAACCGTCCGCCGTTAACCGCGTCCCATATACCGATATCCATTTTGATTATAGCAGAAGAAAATAAATTCGACAAGCGACATCCCCGGCCGACCGGCCGGGGATGCTGCGCTGTAATCGGATTCGCCAAAGATTACAAATTGTATTACCCAAAAAGAATGGGAAACCATGTAATATTACACTTATGTTACGGATGAGCCTCCCTCGTTGACTTTGGAAATCGGGACTGATATCATGGGAACATACCAAATGGGTCAATATGCACCCAAATAAAAAAGGAGGAAAACCACCATGAAGAATCTGAAAAACGTTCTGGCCCTGGTACTGGCGTTTGCTTGCGCATTCAACATGTTTGCTGGTGCTCTGACTTTCTCGGATGTAAAGCCTGGCGATGACTATTC
>CAMEPU010000125.1 GCA_945932315.1 uncultured Clostridia bacterium | reverse complement strand
CCGCTCCGCTGATCGGCATGCTGATGCTGGGCAACCTGTTCCGCGAGTGCGGCGTGACCGACCGTCTGAGCGATACCGCGCAGAACAACCTGTGCAATATCGTCACCATCTTCCTGGGCCTGTCCGTCGGCTGCAAGGCAGTCGCTGAGAAGTTCTTGACGCTTGAGACCATCAAGATCATCTTTCTCGGCCTGTTCGCCTTCATGCTGTCCACCGCAGGCGGTCTGCTGATCGGCAAGCTGATGTGCAAGCTGACCGGCGGTAAGATCAACCCGCTGATCGGCTCCGCGGGCGTATCCGCCGTTCCGATGGCAGCCCGCGTCTCTCAGATCGAGGGCCAGAAGGCCAACCCCGCGAACTTCCTGCTCATGCACGCCATGGGCCCGAACGTCGCAGGCGTTATCGGCTCGGCTGTCGCTGCCGGCTTTATGATCAAGGTATTCGGCGGCTGATTTCCCACCACAAAGAAACAACGGCTTCCGCTCCAGCGGAGGCCGTTTTGTTTTGCTTGTCCTCTATCTTTACTTGACAAACCTCCGCCCTTTTTTTATGATGAAATCAGGGGTGATTTTTATGAATCCTTTCATACAGGACGGCTACCTTCTGCCGACTGCATCTCTCAATATGCTTCCGGTGGGCGATGGCATGACCGCGAAGGATCTGTGCGCGTCCAGCGCTGTGTCCGCGCGGCTGCAGGCCTTTCTCACCGCGCACGGCTTTGACATCGACAAGCATTGGTTCTCTGTCTTTCTGAACTGCCTGACATCCCCCGGCTGCGCGGCTGAGGCGCACGCCTGCGTGGAAGCGATCGCCCGGGGTATCTGCCGCGTTCCGCTGACGCTCAAGGGCGTCACGCCGCAAACACGCGCTGATTGGACGCCGGAGCACTGGGCGTATTGGCGCAAAATCGACCGGCTTTATCTGGCCGGAGGCATGCTCGGCAGTTCCTTCGGCGACGCGCTTCTGACCGCCATGCAGGACTGTCTCGCGGAGAATGGCTTGCCCGATCTGGAGCTCCGCCTCGCCGCCTATCCGACCATCACGTCGCTGGTCGGCGCCGCCCGTTACATCTCCCGCTTCTGTGAAAACGCGCTCCTCTTTGATCTCGGCCATACCAATATCAAGTGCGGCTCTCTTTCGAAGGCGAACGGCCGCTTTGAAATCCATTCCTATCCCCTGATCCCCTCGCGCGAAATGCAGTGGGACTATTCTGAACGCGCCGCCGCCGAGATTCTGGACGAGCACATTACTGACGTCATCACCGCGCTCTATTTACAGATCGTCTCCGAAGGCCGCGAGCCAGGCGACACGGTTTCGATCAGCGTGGCAAACTATGTCACCGCTGACCGCTTCGCCGTGCGCGGCGGCTACGGCAAGCTCAATCTCATCGCCGCCGACTACAAGCAGCACCTCACAGACGCGCTCTCCGACCGCCTGGGCCGCAATATGAAGATCTATTTTATTCATGACGGCACGGCGGGCGCATACGGAGTGCAGACTGAGCGCTGGCGCTCCGAGGCTTTTCTCGGTCTTGGCACCTCGCTTTCGGTCGGTTTTCCGGATGAAGCAATGAATTTTCCCTTCCCCTATGAACGAATTGAACACGCGCTATAACGAAAAACAGGCCGTTTCCGGCCTGTTTTTTCATTCTTCCACATAAATCCCATCCTGTGGGATCGAATCGTCGATGCCGAGCACCTGCTGTCCGGCATCCGTGCTGTTCTCCGCCGATGAGATCTTGGCCTCTCCGCTGATGACCAACTCAGGGTCAACGGGCGTCTCCCCATCCAGCACCGCAAGATGCAGGTGACTGCCCAGCGCGCGCTCGGACGGATCAGCGTCCGTGCCGACCGTGCCGATCACGTCGCCCGCACGGACGGTCTCTCCCTGGCGCACCTTGACCTTTTCGGCCAGTCCGCGGTAAACCGCTGTCCGTCCATCCGCCAGAGTCAAGGTCAGCTGTGTTCCATAAAGTTCATCCTCCGTCACGGCGGCAACTGTGCCATCGCTGATCGCATAGACCCGCGTGCCGTTCTCGGCCGCATAATCGACGCCCGCATGGGTGCGCCAGTCGCCCATGGTTTCGTCATAGATCAGGCTGTCGACCGTGAAGGGCCGCAGGATCTCCCCGGCCACCGGACGCACCCAGATGGGCGCAGGCTGTTCGGCAGCTGTTTCGACCGCTTGTTCCCCGGTCTCCCCAGCGTTTTCCGCCGGTGCGTCAACGGAGTCGTCCCCGACGGCGGGCACCACCGGAGCGTCCGTCACCAGATCGGTTCCTCCCGGCACGGTGAACACGGTCTCCCCGGTGCGGGGCGTCACCAGCGTGGCCGCGCCGTCGTCCTCCCCTGTTCCTGTAAAAAACAATACATAACCCGAAATGCAGATCACCGTCAGGCAGATGAGCAGGATTATGTAGAATCCCGCGTCAGCCGTCATGGATCTGACCTGTTCCTTTGTCAGTTTTTTCATGCTTCGCAGCACCTCCGAGGCTAGTATCGCCCCGGCAGCCGCGGTTTATACCGCCAGATCACTCAAATTTGTAACTGTTGTTCCCGTGTAATAATGGGACAGGATCTCCTTGTAATCGGCGCCCTCGAGCGCCATCCGCCGCGCCCCCCACTGGCTCAGACCTACGCCGTGGCCATAGCCCACGGTCGTGAAGGTCAATGTATCCCCGTCGACCGTCAATGTGTAATTGGTCGAACGCAGACCGGCCAACGAGCGAACCGCTGTGCCGCGCACCTCCACGCCGCCCAATTTGACCGAAATCACGCCGCCCGCGTCCGAGCGCACCTCGTCCGAAAACCAGGTGTCGGGCGTCCCCGAGAGATCAGCTGTAGGCAGCGATTCAGCCGCCAACTTTCGAAATTCCTCCGCTGTCAAGGTCACAGTGTCATGGTAGCGCGGACAATCCTCCCCGCCCGTGCTCTCTACGCTGACCAGATACGGGATCTCGCTGCCCCAGACATCGGCGGCCGACTCGGTGCGTTCTGTCGCGGCCGCACTGAACACCGCGATGATGGGCGCCCCTTCATAGACGACCACCTGCCCGGCGGTCGCCTCAACCGCGCGCACGATCGCATCCTCATAATCGGCCGCATGCTCGCCCCAGACGGCAGACGCTTCCACCGCCAGATCCAGATACGCCGTGCAATGCGCCGGGTCGTCGCAGACGTCGGCGTCTGTGTGCTGTGCGGGACGTCCCATCTGCTGCTTGTACACCGCATAGGTGCGCGCTGCAACCGCCTGCGCCTGCAGCGCCGCTTCCGGGAAATCCGGAGAAATTTCGGCGGCTACCACACCGGCGACATAGGTCTCGAGCGGCAGCGTGCGCGTTTCGTCTCCTGTTTTTATGGTAATTTCACCACTTTTTTCTGTTAAATCGTTAACTGTTTGTGCAATTTTCTCCTCATTTCCTGCATAATTCGCCGATGCATCCGCCAGTTTGAGGCCTAAACCGAGCGTTCCGTAATTCATGTAGCAAATCGGTATAAAGTAAATAAAAGTCACAAGTATCATCCCAAACGTCAGCATTTTTCTCATATTTTTGCCTCCTCATTCAGAATTATTTGTTCATTCTTGGTTTGACTTTTTTGCAGGATTATAGTATCATTATTTCATCATACATCCTATGAACTCTTGTTTTAAAGGAGCGACTCCCAATGGTCTATTCAGAGAAGGTCCTCGACCAGGAAATCATCAACGAACTCTGCGAGCAGGTTCAGCCGCTCAATGTGATCGGCAATGATGTTTTTATGCGCTACGGCGTCAAGCGCGGCCTGCGCAATGCGGACGGCACCGGCGTGCTCGCCGGTATCACCCGTCTGGGCAATGTTCATGGTTATCTGCTGAACGAAGGCGAGCGTATGCCGATCGAAGGCCGTCTGACCTATCGGGGCATCGATATTTACGATCTGATCAATTCCTATGATGCGGAGGACCGCTTTGGTTTTGAGGAAGTCGCTTATCTGCTGCTCTCCGGCTCCCTGCCGAACCGCGAGCAGCTTGACCGGTTTACCAGAACCCTTGCTGACGCGCGCGACCTGCCGGCTAATTTCACCGAGGATATGATCATGCGCGCACCCAGCCGCGATCTGATGAACAAGCTGGCCAGCGCAACCCTCGCCCTCTATTCCTATGATAAGAATCCTGACGATATTTCTCCCGAAAACGTCATGCGCCAGGGTATCAGCCTGATCGGCCGCTTCCCGGTCATCATTTCCCATGCGTATCAGGCGAAGCGCCGTTATTTCGACAACAAGTCCATGTACCTGCACGAGCCCGACAGCAATCTGTCCACTGCCGAGAACATCCTGCGCCTGATTCGTCCGGATAAGACCTACACCGACGCTGAGGCCAAGCTGCTCGACCGCTGCCTGATCCTGCACGCTGAGCACGGCGCGGGCAACAACTCCACCTTCTCCTGCCGCGTCGCCTCGTCCTCGGGCACCGACACCTACTCCGCGATCGCGGCCGCGGTCGGCGCGCTCAAGGGCCCCCGCCACGGCGGCGCCAACCTGAAGGTCTGCCAGATGTTCGAGGATATCAAGGCCAATGTGCACGACTGGACCGACCGTGACGAGGTCTACACCTATCTCAATAAGATTCTCGACAAGAAGGCCGGCGACGGTTCCGGCCTGATTTACGGCATGGGTCACGCCATCTACACCCTGAGCGATCCCCGCGCGATCGCGCTGAAGGCTGCCGCCCGTCCGCTCGCCCGCGAAAAGGGCTACGAGGCCGAGCTC
>CAMEPU010000124.1 GCA_945932315.1 uncultured Clostridia bacterium | reverse complement strand
CCGGTGTTCATGTAGGCCTCGTTGTCGTAGCAGACGTAGACCATGTCGTGACCGCGCTCCATCGCGCCCGAAAGCGACTGGAAGCCGATGTCATAGGTGCCGCCGTCGCCGCCGAAGGTGATGAACCTGAAGTTGTCCTGAATCTTGCCCTTGCGCTTGAGGGCGTTGTAGCAGGCCTCGACGCCGCCGCAGGTCGCGGCCGCGTTCTCGAAGGCGCTGTGAATGTAGCTGTCGTTCCACGCGGTGTAGGGATACATGAAGGTGGAAACCTCGACGCAGCCGGTCGCATTGGTGACGACCGCCTTATCCCCGGGATCGACCGCGCGCATGACGGCGCGCAGGGTCACGCCCGCGCCGCAGCCCGCGCACAGGCGGTGACCGCCGACGAAACGTTCCTCCTGAGAGAGGACTTCTTTCAGATTATATGCCATGATGCTTTACTCCTCCCGCTGTCCGATGTGACGGTACGTGCTGCCGGTGACGCCGTTCACGGCGACCTCGGCCAGCTCGTCAAATACCTGCGCGCAGTCCTCGACGCGGAAATCGCGGCCGCCCAGACCGTAAACATAGTTGATGACGCGGGGCGGGGTGGGCAGGTCGTAGAGCGCGCCGCGCACCTCTGCGCCCAGCGGGCCGCCGTTGCCCGAGAAGGACTCGGTCTTGTCCATGACGGCGACCGCCTTGCAGCCCTTGAGGGCTTCGGCAATCTCCTCGGCCGGGAAGGGGCGGAAAACGCGCAGCTTGAGCATGCCGACCTTCTTGCCCTGCGCGCGCAGCTCGTCGACGCAGGCGCGGGCGGTGCCCGCCGAGGAGCCGATCAGCAGGATGGCCAGTTCAGCGTCATCCAGCTGATAGCTCTCAAAGAAACCGTAGGAGCGGCCGGTCATCTCGCCGAAGCGGCGGCCGACGTCCAGAATGACCTGCTTGGCGTTCATCATGGCGTGGGCCTGCGCGACCTTGGCTTCCATATAATAGGGGGAGACGCCATAGGGGCCGACGGCCAGCGGGTTCTCGTGCTTGAGCAGGTAGTGCTCGGGGTTGTACTCGCCGACAAAATCCTTGACCTCGGCATCCTCGCACAGTTCGATGTTCTCGACCGCGTGGGAGGTGATGAAGCCGTCCTGGCAGATCATGACGGGCAGGCGGACGCCCGCGGCCTCGGCGATCGGGTAGGCCTGCACGAAGTTGTCATAGGCCTCCTGGTTGTTCTCGGCGTAGATCTGAATCCAGCCGGAATCGCGCGCGCCCATGGAGTCCGAGTGGTCGTTGTTGATGTTGATGGGGCCGGAGAGGGCGCGGTTGACACAGGCCAGCACGATGGGCAGGCGGTCAGAGGCCGCGACATAGAGCAGCTCCCACATGAGGGCCAGGCCGCAGGACGAGGTCGCGGTGACCGCGCGGCCGCCCGCTGCCGATGCGCCGATGCAGGTGGACATCGAAGAGTGCTCGCTCTCGACGGTGACATATTCGGTGTTTACCTCGCCGTTTGCGACATACTGGGCGAAGTACTGGGGAATTTCGGTGGAGGGGGTGATCGGGAAAGCGCCCATGACGTCGGGGTCGATCTGCTTCATCGCGAAGGCGACGGCCTCGTTGCCCGAAAGACGGTCTTTTCTTGCCATGTTACTTGCCCTCCTCTTCAAAGGTGATCGCGCCGAAGGGGCAGACCTTGGTGCAGATGCCGCAGCCCTTGCAGTGCATGTATTCAATGCCGGTCAGTTTGCCGTCCTTGACGCGGAGCGCGCAGTCCGGGCAGTAGGGCGCGCAAAGCAGGCACTGCTTGCAGCGGTCGGCGTGGTAGATCGGGGTGGCGGTGCGCCAGTCGCCGGTGTTGAAGGCGGCGGCGGTGCCGGGTTCGTAGATTTCGCAGCCCGGGGTCAGCTGCTGCCAGGGGCTGTGCTCATTGATGTCTTTTGCGTGGATCATCCTGCCTTTACCTCCTGCATGGATTTGGTGAGCGCGTTCATATTGCCCGCGATGACCTGGGGCTTGGTGGCGAACTTGTGGCGGAAGGAAGCTTCCATGTCCTGTACGAAACGGTCGGGATCGACGACGCCAGAGACCTTGACGGCGGCGGCCAGCATGGGGGTGTTGGGGAAGTTCTTGCCCAGCGTCTCCTCCGAGATGGCGCGCGCGTCGATGGTGCAGACCTTGCCGGTATAGCCGCGCAGCAGGGGACGGACGTCGGCGGGTTCCTTGTCGGTATTGATGATGATCGCGCCCTCGGGGGACAGGCCGGCGGTGACGTCCACGCACTCGAGCAGGGACTCGTCCACGACGACGACGAAATCGGGGTTATAGATGTTAGAATGGACGGTGCAGCGCTCGTCCGAGATGCGGTTGTAAGCGGTGATCGGCGCGCCCATGCGCTCCGGGCCGTATTCGGGGAAGCCCTGGACGTATTTGCCGGACGAGAAGGCCGCGTCCGCAAGCAGCAGGCAGGCGGTCTTGGCGCCCTGGCCGCCGCGGCCGTGCCAGCGGATCTCAACAGGCTTGTTCATGGTTTCGATTCCTCCTGTATGATTTTCTAATGGAAATGGATTTGTTTGTAAAAGGAAAAGGGCGGTTTGACATGAAAAAAACAGGCTCGCATCCGTAAAGGACGCAAGCCTGGAAGCTGACGTTATACCACCTTTAGACGTACCATCATACGTTCCTCTGGTAACGGGGGAGGGCCCGGCGGCGCCTAGCTGCGAGGACGCAGGTTCGGCTTGCGGCTCAGGAGTGATATTCACCAAAGCGGTACTGGCACCGGGCTTGCACTGTCCCCGGCTCGCTGCGGCGTTCCGCGCAGAGGCTACTGTCTCCGTCTTTGCCTTTTTTCATATAGCGAGTTTAGTATAGCTCTTTAGCACACCAAAATCAATCGTCAAATCGACCAAAAAATACCATGGATTTCCGCCAAAAGCGGACGGATGTCCCCAAGGCACGGACAAAAAACAGCCCCGCGGATGGCGGGGCTGAAGATGCAGTCTTTTACTTGAGGGCTTCGGTGTACTTGTGGAGGGTGCTGCGTACCGCGCCGGGGCCCGCGTTCAGCTCGCGGAACAGCTCGGTGACGGTCTCGGCGGCGCCGATCTCGTACAGGTTGCAGCCGAAGATAACCCGGTCGGCCAGGATGCTCTCGAGCGCCATATCCTTAAAATCGGTGCAGCCGAAGGAGATGCCGGACAGGCGCTGCTGGATGGACTCCATCATCGGGTCGGGGCTGAGCTCCATCTGGTTGCCCGCGTCGTCCACACCCATCAGGTAGCGCAGCCAACCCGCGATGACGAGCGGGATGAACTTCAGGCGGGAGACCCGGTGCATGGGTACGGTCGAGTTATAGTACCGCTTAAGGGTGACGCCGTAACGGATGGACAGCTTCTGGGAGGTGTCGGTCGCGATACGCTGGGGGGTGTCGGGCATATAGGGGTTGGGATAGCGGACGGTCATGACCTCGTGCAGGAACTCGTCGGGCACGATAACGCCCGGATCCTGAACGACCTGACGGGCTTCGCGGCTGACGCCGACCAGCAGCTTGGGGATATCGGGATCGTTCATCTGGTCGCAGATGGTGGTGTAGCCCAGCAGGCAGCCGTACAGGCCCATCGCGGTATCGAGCGGGTTGAGGCAGGTGCAGGCCTTCATCTCGGCCGCCTTCTCGACGATGTCGCGGCGGGTGAAGATGATGCCGAGCTGCTCGAGCGGCGGGTGGCCGTTCGGGAAATCGTTCTCGATGATCAGGTACTGGGGAGACTCGGTGTTGACAAAGATGGCGGCGCGGGAGCCCTTCTCGGTGGTGAAGGGGGTGCACTCGTCCAGACCGTCGGCCTTGAGCTCGGCTGCGATCTTGGCGCCGGGACCGGGGGTGATCTTGTCGATCATGGTCAGCGGGAAGGAAATCTGGGTCTTGATGTAATCAAGCTCCTCGTCGGTGATCAGATTGTGGATGCGCCATTCGTGTGCGAAGTCGAGGACGGCGCGGCGCAGGCGGTCGCCATTGTTGTCGCAGTTGTCGAGGGAGACCAGGGCGAGCGGAGCGTTGCAGGAGCGCGCGCGCTCGACGCACAGAGCGGCGATCCGGCCCATCATGGTCTTGGCGTGGTGGGGCGCATGGGTCATATCCTCCCAAACGTCATCGCGGAACTGCATGTCGACCTTGCGGAGGTAATAGGCCTTCTCGGTGATGGTGAAGGTGACCATCTGCAGGGTGGGCGCGCAGAATACCGCGCGGACGCGGTCGAAGTCGTCAGAGAGCTTGAGGCTCTCGGTGATCGAGCCGACGACCTCGCGGCGGAGATGACCGTCCGAGTGCAGGGTGACGCAGATGGACAGATTGTCATGGCTGCGGTAAACGCGGTCAATCAGTTCCTCGTCATAGCCTTCGCAGACGACGATGCCGGTGTCGGCCAGGCCGGCGGTCAGCAGGCGCTGGGCAAGAACGGCCGGGAAGGCGCGGAAGATGTTGCCCGCGCCGAAATGAAGCCAGGTGGGCTGCAGCGCGGTCTGCGCGCGAACGGCCTCGATATCGTAAGTGGGCAGACGGTAATTTTTCCAGGCAAGCTTGTTGCTCAGGCTTTCCAGATTCAATTTCATATTGTTCCATCACTCCTTGAGAGAATGTTCCATTCAATAAAGCTAGTATAACATAATTTTAGCAAATATGATAGATAGAATCTGGAAATTGCAAAAAAACTGCCCGCGCGCCGCGGGAGTTTGGCAGGCAGGCGCAAAAACGAAGGCTTCGGAGAAAAAAGCCGGGTCATAACTCGAAAAACAGAGGAAAAAGAGGGCATTTCGCCCTTTGCACCGTGCGTGCCGCACAACAAAG
>CAMEPU010000123.1 GCA_945932315.1 uncultured Clostridia bacterium | reverse complement strand
CGGAACTCGGAGTCGTAGTCGTCCTCGATCAGATACCGCCCCTCCCCTTCGCTCGCCCAGCGCAGCAGCGCCATGCGGCGGGCGGCCGAGGTGACGACACCCAAAGGGAAATGATGGGAGGGCGTCAGATAGACCACGGTCGCGTCGGTGCGCTCGAGCGCTTCCATCGACAGCCCCGCGTGGTCGAGGGGCAGGTAAGCGGTGTGTGCGCCGCTCGCGGCGAAAATCTGCTCGAGCTTGGGATAACACGGGTTCTCAAGCGCGTAGGTGCGGCCGCGGCCCAGCAGCTGGATGATGAGGGTGACGAGGTATTCCGAGCCCGCGCCCACAATGATCTGCTCAGGCTCGACCGAAATGCCGCGGAACTCGCGCAGGTAGCGGGCGATCTCGCGGCGCAGGGCGGGCGCGCCCTGGGGCTCGGAGGACAGCAGAATCCGGCTCTCGTACTCGGTCAGCACGGCGCGGGACAGCTTGGCCCAGATCGAAAACGGGAAACAGTCGGTATCGACCGCGCCGGTGTCGAAATCGAACGAGAATGCCGGTTTTCCCTCCGCGCCGGACCCGGCCACCGGTGCGGGCGTACGGGGCGGCAGGGGCTGCAGGCCGCGCGCCGACTTTTGCACGAACATGCCGCTGCGCGGCACCGAGTACAAGTAGCCCTCGGCCAGCAGCTGCGCGTACGCCGACTCGACCGTGATCCGGCTGATCTCCAGATGCTCGGCCAGCCGCCGCTTGGCGGGCAGCCGGGCGTCCCCGGGCAGCGCGCCCGACAGAATATCCGCGCGGATGGCGCGGTAAAGCTGCTCATACAGCGGCGTTTTGGACTGTGGATCGAGATGATAGGTCAGCATGGCGTCCTCCCTATACCAGCGCCAGCGAGCGCAGCACGAACAGGATGAACGTGACTGTGACCGCGGACAGCGCGGTGGTCAGCATGATGATGGAGGCGGACAGCACCGCGTCGCCATGCAGGTTCTTGCACATGATATAACCCGTGGCCGTGGCGGGAGAGCCCGCCATGACGAGGAGCACGACCAGATCCTGTCCCCGGAAGCCCATGGCCACCGCGACAGGCAGCAGAACCGCCGGCAGGATCAGCAGCTTGATCGCGCTGGCAGCCAGGGTCGGCGCAATCTTATGAAGCGCTTTGCGGCCCTCGAACTCGGCGCCGATGACGAGCAGCGCCAGCGGCGTGCAGCAGACGGTAAAATAGCCCACCGTCTTGGACGCGACCGCCGGCATCTCAAGCCCGGTAAGGGAAAAGAGCAGGCCGGCGAAAATACCCAGAATGATCGGATTGGTGACGATGCCCTTCGCGCATTTGCGCGCGAGCGCGCCCGGCTCAACTTCGCCGTTGTCGCCGCGCACGGTGAGCACGATGACGGCGAAGATGTTATAGAGCGGCACCGCCGAAACGATGGCCAGCGGCATCTGCCCCGAGTTTCCGTAAATGCTGTCGACAAACGCCACACCCAGCAGGGCGATCGAGCCGCGGTAGCTGCCCTGGACAAACGCGCCGATGATCGACTTGTCCCGGATAAAAAGCTCGCTCAGGAGCCAGATGGCAACAAAATACACGATGGTCGAAACAAAGCAATAGGCCGCGAAGCGAAAATCGAAATCCTCGGTGATTCGTCCGCCCGCCACATCGCGGAACAAAAGGAGCGGCAGCAGGAGCTTATAGATCAGGCGGTTGAGCACGTCCAGAAACTCCTTTGTGAAATAACCGCGCCAGTTCAGAAGATAACCGATGACCGCGACGAGAAGAATCGGCACCGTGGCGTCGAGCGCAAAAAACAGGTTGTCCAGCATGCGTGAAACTCCTTTGAGAAATGAAATCGCGCCATCCCGCGTGCAGACGGCAAAAAGCCCGCCGGGGATCGGCGGGCTTGATCTGTCGGGAAACGACAATTACTTTACGGCGTTCAGCTTCAGAGTCAGGGCGCTCTTCTGATGAGCAGCCTTGTTCTTGTGCATCAGGTGCTTGGAAGCAGCCTGATCGACAGCCTTGACAGCGCACTTATAAGCAACCTCGGCGGCAGACTTATCGCCAGCGGCAACAGCCGCGTCAAACTTCTTCAGGGTAGTCTTCAGCGCGGACTTGGCCATTACGTTCTGCATGTTCTTGACCTTGGTAACCTTAACGCGCTTCTTTGCGGACTTGATATTCGGCATTTGGTTCCACCTCCTTCGGGTTCTATTCGTCAGTACTCCAATAATACCATCCACAAAGCAAAAATGCAAGGTTTTTTTTCATGATTTTCGCATATAAATTTGTTTTCTTTCGCACGATACTGACAAAGGAGTTGATTCCATGACTTTTCGCACCGATCTGGCCGCCGAAGCCTGTGCACGTGCATCCCATCAGCCGGGTGCGCGGCAGACCGAAACCGAACGGGAGGGGTTCTCCCTCATTGAAACCGTGATCGAAACGGAAGAAGCCGCCCGCGCGATCGGCAAGCCGGTGGGCCGTTACCGCACCCTCGGTCTGGGCGCGCTCATCCGCCGGGAGGAGGACGCCTTCCCCCGCGCCTGCCGCGCGCTGGCCGGGCTGCTGGGCGAGCTGCTGCCCGAACGCTGCCGGGGCGTTCTGGTCATCGGTCTGGGCAACCGCGCGATCACGCCCGACGCCATCGGCCCGCGGACGGTCGCAAATGTGGTCGCCACCCGCCACCTGATCTCGCAGGAGCCAAAGTATTTTGCCGACTGGCGGCCGGTCTCGGCCGTCGCCCCCGGCGTGCTCGGGCAGACCGGCGTCGAAACCGGGGAGATTGTGCGCGGTCTGGTCGACCGGATTGAGCCCGATGCGGTCATCGCGGTCGACGCACTGGCCGCCGGGCGGCTGACCCACCTGATGCGCACGATCCAGTGCGCCGACGTGGGCATCGTGCCGGGCGCGGGCGTGGACAACGCGCGCGCCGCCCTCAACCGGGAGACGCTGGGCGTGCCCGTGCTCGCCCTCGGCGTGCCAACGGTCGTGGACGGCTCAACGCTGGCGCATGAAATCGTGGAACAGATGGGCGCTTCGGGCAGCGAGGCGCTCGACGATCTGGCCGCGCCCGTGCTCGTGACCACCCGGGATATCGACCGCGAGGTCGCCGACGTCTCCCGCGTTCTGGGCTACGGCATCAACCTCGCGCTCCATCCCCACCTCTCGATCGCCGACATCGAGCTCTGCCTGAATTAAAACAGCTCGACCGCATTCCCGTATATCGGCGCGTGCGGCCGCGTAAGATAAGAGAGAAACCGCGCGCGGGAGGTGAAGAGGGATGCGCCGCAGCCAAAAACACCGGACGGGCATCCGCACGCCCGCCCTCGTCGGGCTGGCGCTGGCCGTCGTCCTGCTGCTCGGCCACCGGGCGGGCGGCTCGGCCGGCGCGGACGCCTTGCTGACCCGCCTCGCCTCCTCCGAGCGCTTTATCACGCGCACTTTTGCGTTCGAAACAGGCGTGCTGTCCGGGCAGAGCGAACCCGTGCACAATCCCTATGCCGCACAGGACAAAACCTCCACCCCGGTACCCGCCGTGTCCGAGACCGGCCTTCCCGAAATCCCTGAACCCGCGATCGAGGTCAGCTCCAGCCCGGTCAAGCGGGCCGCCAGCGTCGAGATGAACAACGAATCAGGCCTGTACGCCGACCCAAACGCCATGCTGCGCACGCCGATTGAGATCGACTGCACGGGCAAACAGCCGACCGTCCTCATCTACCACACCCACGCCACCGAGGCCTACACCCCATCGGGCGCGGATACATACCTGCCCTCGGGCGACTACCGCACGACCGATGTGAACCAAAACGTCGTCCGGGTCGGCGCCGAGCTTGCGAACGCGCTCGAAAGCCATGGCATCGGCGTCATCCACCTGACCGATCTCTTCGATAACCCCAGTTATAATGGCTCCTATGGGCTTTCTCTGGCCGCGATGAAAGAGGTGCTCGCCGAATATCCCACGATTCAGGTGACGATCGACGTCCACCGGGACGCGGTCATCCGGGACGACGGCAGCCAATACCGCACCGAAGCGGTGGTGGACGGACAGACGATCGCCCAGCTCATGCTGGTGGTGGGCACCAACGCGAGCGGACTCGAGCACCCGAACTGGCGGCAGAACCTGAATTTCGCCGCCAATCTGCAGGCCGATCTCGAAGGCACCTACCCCGGCCTGATGCGGCCGATCAACCTGCGCCGCCAGCGGTTCAACGAGCATCTGCGTCCGGGCGGACTGCTGCTCGAGGTCGGCTCCTCCGGCAACACGCTTCAGGAGGCGCTGGCCGCCGCCCGCCTGTTCGGAGACGCGCTGGCCGCCCGGATCGCGCCCGGCGCATAAACCGCGCCCTTTTGCACAAACTGTGTGCGAAGGGAGGCTTTCCCATGCCACTCATTTTTACCGATTCGCTGTCCTCCAATATCGCGCAGCTGCAGGCGGTTTTCGCCGACGACAATACCTTCGTCGTCCGCCGGACCCAAAGCCCGGCCGGGCTGCGCTGCGCGGTCTTTTTTTTGGATGGAATGGTCAACGGACTGGCGATCAACCAGTCCATCATCGCCCCGCTGGTCTGCGCGCCGCGCGCAAGCCTGACCGCGGACGAGTTGGCCGCCACCATCATTCAGATCAACGACAGCAAGGTTGTGCCCTCGCCCGAGGAAATGCTCTCCGCCCTGCTTTACGGCGACACCGTCATTCTGACCGAGGGCGATCCCCGCCCGGTGGTGGTCAACACCAAGGGTTTTGCCAGCCGCAGCTCGTCCGAGCCCGACAATGAGCGCGTGCTGCGCGGCCCGCGCGAGGGTTTCACAGAGGTCTTTATGACCAACCTCTCCATGCTCCGCCGCCGGATGAACGACCCCCGGCTCAAATTCTCGTTCGCCCGCTACGGCGGCGCGACCGGCACGGTCGTCT
>CAMEPU010000122.1 GCA_945932315.1 uncultured Clostridia bacterium | reverse complement strand
CTGAAGATGGTAGGTCAGCGCCGCAAGATGCTCAACTACCTGATGAAGAAGGACGTTGAGCGTTACCGTGCCCTGATCGCCAAGCTGGGTATCCGTAAGTAAGTTCATTCATGCGAGGGGAGCATCTGCATGCTCCCCTTGCTTGCATGTAGCACTCACCCCGCGTCTGCGGTCGGAAACCGCTTTTTAGCGTTTGAAGGACGGGCTGAAAGCCCTTCGGAGCGCCCTTCAAGTGCTAAAAGCTGCCGACCGCATCAAAATTTGAAAAAACAGGAGGCAGACAAATGAGCAACATCAACCATTTTGAGTTCAAGAACGCGCGCGTTTTTGAGACCACCTATGCCGGCCGTCCGCTGGTCGTCGAGACCGGCAAGATGGCGCAGCTGGCCAACGGTTCCTGCCTGGTCCGCTATGGCGAGACCGTCGTTCTGGTCACCGCTACCGCTTCGGCCAAGCCGCGCGACGGCATCGATTTCTTCCCCCTCTCTGTCGACTTTGAGGAGCGCCTGTACGCCGTAGGCCGTATCCCCGGCTCCTTCATGCGCCGCGAGGGCCGTCCTTCCGAGAAGGCCATCCTGGCTTCCCGCCAGATCGACCGCCCCATGCGTCCGCTGTTCCCCAAGGATCTGCGCAACGACGTATCCATCGTCTGCACCGTTCTGGAGAACGATTATGACAACGCTCCCGAGATTGCAGCCCTGCTGGGCGCGTCCATCGCGGTATCCATCTCCGACATTCCGTTTGACTACGTCATCGGCGGCTGCGAGCTGGGCATTGTCGACGGCGAGGTCGTCATCAACCCCACCTCCGAGCAGCGCAAGAAGTCCGAGATGAGCGTCACCCTGTGCGCGACTGCCGACAAGATCGTCATGATCGAGGCAGGCGCTAAGGAAGTTCCCGAGGATCAGATGTTCGACGCCCTGATGAAGGGTCACGAGGAGATCAAGAAGGTCGTCGAGTTCATCGCGGGCATCAAGGCCGAGATCGGCAAGCCCAAGTTCGAGTACGAGCATCACGACATCGACCACGAGCTGTTCGACAAGCTCGAGGCCGAGTGCAACGATCAGTTCGAGCAGGCCATGGACACCGATGACAAGACCGTCCGCGACGCGGGCGTTCGCGCGATCGTCGATGCGTTCACCGAGACCCTGTCCGACGAGTATAAGGAAGAGCATCTGGCCAATCTGGGCGAGTGCGTGGACAAGCTGCAGAAGAAGATCGTCCGCCGCTGGCTGGCGAACGGCAAGCGCGTTGACGGCCGCGGCATGGAGGAAGTTCGTCCTCTGGCTGCCGAGGTCGGCGTTCTGCCCCGCGCACATGGTTCCGGCCTGTTCACCCGCGGCCAGACCCAGGTTCTGACCATCTGCACCCTGGGCACCTTGGGCGATGCGCAGGAGCTGGACACCATCTTCGAGGAGAAGACCAAGCGCTATATCCACCATTACAACTTCCCGTCTTTCTCGGTTGGCGAGACCCGTCCTTCCCGCAGCCCCGGCCGTCGTGAGATCGGCCATGGTGCGCTGGCGGAGCGTGCCCTGCTGCCCGTTATCCCGAGCGAGGAAGAGTTCCCCTACGCGCTGCGTCTGGTTTCTGAGGTCGTTTCTTCCAACGGCTCGACCTCTCAGGGCTCTGTCTGCGGCTCCACGCTGGCTCTGATGGACGCGGGCGTTCCGATCAAGGCTCCCGTAGCCGGTATCTCCTGCGGCCTGATCACCGACGGCGGCCAGGAGACCACCTTCACCGATATTCAGGGCGTTGAGGACTTCTACGGCGATATGGACTTCAAGGTCGCCGGTACCAAGAAGGGCATCACCGCCATTCAGGTCGACATCAAGGTCGACGGCCTGACCCCCAACATCATCAAGGAAGCCTTCCGCAAGTGCAAGGTCGCCCGTTACGGCATTCTGGACGAGATCATGCTGAAGGCTATCGACAAGCCGCGCGGAGACGTATCCGCATGGGCGCCCAAGATGATCACCATGCAGATCCATCCCGACAAGATCCGTGAGGTCATCGGCAAGGGCGGCTCTGTCATCCAGAACATCGTGGCTGAGTCCGGCGCACAGGTCGACATCAACGACGACGGCGTGATCACCATCGCGGCGGTCAAGGCGTCCGACGGCGAGAAGGCCAAGGCCATGATCGAGGCGATCGTCAAGGAGCCCGAGGTCGGCGAGATTTACTACGGCAAGGTCGTTCGCCTGATGAACTTCGGCGCGTTCGTCAACCTGACCGCAAACAAGGACGGTATGGTTCACATCTCCAAGATGGCTGACCACCGCATTGAAAAGGTTGAGGACGCCGTTCAGGTCGGCGATATGGTCTATGTCAAGGTCATCGAGATCGACGACAAGGGCCGCATCAACCTGTCCATGAAGGACGTCAAGGAAGAGGAAAAGCTCTGATTTGAGTTTCAAAAAATCGGCATGGGAAACCATGCCGATTTTTTATGGGGAGTGTGTTGAAAAATTTCTGTAAAAATGTGATTTGATCACAGACGAATGCCGCTCCTTGTGGTATGATAAACACATCAACAAACAGATTACTGCAAAGGAGATCGAAAGATATGGCAGTTCAGAAATTGACGACAAAAGAATTTGACGCGGCCGTGGCAAGCGGCGCAGTGCTGATCGACTTTTTTGCGACGTGGTGCGCGCCCTGCCGGATGCTGGCGCCCAGCGTCCACGCGCTGGCCGAGGATACCCCGAATTTGAAGGTCTATCAGGTGGATGTCGATGAGGAGCCCGCGCTGGCGGCCAAGTTCCGCGTCATGAGCATCCCGACGCTGGTGCTTCTGAAGGACGGCAAGCCGGTCAAGACCTCGGTCGGTCTGGTGCCGCGCGAGCAGCTGGACGCAATGGTCGCGGAGGTGCTCTGATGGCCGTTCGTCTGAATGAGGACGCGGATATCGTCCGCATGATCCGCAAGGGCCTGGCCGATAAGGGTGGTTACTGCCCCTGCCGGTTGGAGCGCACGCCCGAGACCAAATGCATCTGTCAGGAATTCCGCGATCAGATCGCCGATCCCAAGTTCGAGGGCTACTGCCACTGCATGCTCTATTATAAGAGCCTCGACGATTGACATTGCAAAACCGCCTGTGATCAGTTAAACTGATAGCAGGCGGTTTTCGTCTGCCGTCAGATATTTCCGCCTGTTCACCGGATGATTTCGGTGCTATAATAAGACAAAGCAGAAAATAGAAGAACGGTGATTTCATGTATCAGAAAATTACATTGCCGAACGGCGTGCGCATCGTGCACGAGTACATTGACACGGTGCGCTCGGCTGCCATCGGCATTTGGGTGGGCAACGGCTCGCGGTATGAACCCGCGGAGCTGGCCGGCGTGTCCCACTTCATTGAGCATATGATCTTCAAGGGAACGGAGAAGCGCTCCGCCCGTCATATCGCAATCGCGATGGACGCGATGGGCGGTCAGGCCAACGCTTTTACCTCCAAGGAGGTCACCTGCTACTATATGCGCGTGCTCGACACCCATGTGCAGACGGCGGCCGAGCTGCTGGCCGACATGTTCCTGCATTCCAGATTCGACCAGTCCGACTTGGAGCTAGAGCGCGGCGTCGTCCTTGAGGAGATCGACATGTACGAGGACTCACCCGAGGATGTCGCGACCGACAAGCTCTTTGAGGCATGCTTCGACGGCTCGGCGCTCGGCCGCCCCATTCTGGGCTACGAGGAGACGCTCGAAAAAATGACCAGCCAGACGCTGCACGATTTCGTGCGCGACTATTATCACCCGGCGGACACGGTCGTTGCGATCTCGGGCCACTATACGCAGGAGGATATTGACTATATCTGCCGGCTCTTCTCCGAGATGAAAGGGGAAGGGAGAAATGTCATCGTGCCCGCGTCTTACACGCCCCGTGTGGTCGTCCGCCCCAAGGAGATCGAGCAGAACCATCTGTGCATCGGTTTCCCGGGTCTGGCTTTGGCCGACGAGCGCCGCTACGCTTACCGCCTGATGAATGCGATGATCGGCGACGGCATGTCCTCCCGGCTGTTCCAGACCGTGCGCGAGCAGAACGGCCTGTGCTATTCGGTCTATTCGTTCATCACGAGCCACGCGGAGACCGGCATGTTTTCGATCTACGTGGGCCTCAGCAAGGAACAGGAGCAGCGTGCCGCTGCGCTCGTGCGCGAGGTGCTCGAGGACTTCTGCGCGAACGGCCCGACCCGCGACGAGCTGAGCCGCTGCCGCGAGCAAATGAAGAGCAGCCTCATGATGGGGCTGGAGAGCACGGCCGCCCGCATGAATCATCTGGGCAAGCACGAGATTGCGCTTGGCCGCATCCCCGACCCGGATGAGCTGGTCGCCTGCTACGACAGTGTAACTGCAGAGCAGATTCAGTCGCTGGCGTGTGAGGTGTTCGATTACAGCCGGGCGTCGATCTGCGCTGTCGGCAAGACCGGCAGCGAGGATGATTACCGCGCGATGATCGGCGGCTGAGGAAAAATTCTAAAAAATCAAATTTAATTGTTGACAAATCTCCGATTCTTTGGTATTCTATTTAGGCAGTCTGCAGTAAGACTGCGGAATGCGCCAGTAGCTCAGCTGGATAGAGTGTTTGGCTACGAACCAAAAGGTCGGGGGTTCGAATCCCTTCTGGCGTACCAAAAAGCCGTTGTTTCCGTGAGAAACAGCGGCTTTTCTGTATTTCAGCATTGTTTTATCAGCAAAGCAAAACATTCAAGATTCAGACAGAATCAAATGATATTTGTCGTCAAACCGTATCAAAAGAAAAACCCTGAAATCGTGTAGATTCCAGGGTTTGATGATTGTTTGCTTGTAGAAGCTCGAATCAGCGCTTGGAGAACTGGGGTGCGCGACGGGCTGCCTTCAGACCGTATTGCGCGAGTTTTTGAGCTGTTTTTCCTTGATATTCCCGGCTTTTCCGGCTTTCTG
>CAMEPU010000121.1 GCA_945932315.1 uncultured Clostridia bacterium | reverse complement strand
TTATAGACGCTGTGTTTCGCGCCGTCAAACCTTAGGATGAAAAAGCGCAGAAAAAATCGGCTCGTTTTTCGAGCCGATTTTGTATGGTTATCGCACGAGAATATAGATGGTGTAAAGCACGTAGATCGCGATCCCGGCCATGCCGGCCTTGCGGTCGAGCTTGGGGCGCAGGCGGCAGAGCAGCCAGACGCCGGCTGTCAGCACGAGCAGCAGTCCGAGGTCGAACATGTTCTCGCGCAGCACAGCGAGCGGGGAGAGGGTCGCCGACATGCCCATGATGAAGAGCAGGTTGAACAGGTTGGAGCCGACGACGTTGCCGAGCGCCAGTTCGCTCTCGCCCTTGCGGGCGGCCACGATCGAGGTGACGAGCTCGGGCAGCGAGGTGCCGATGGCGACGATGGTCAGGCCGATGACGGTCTCGCTGAGTCCGACAAAGCGCGCAATCTCGCAGGCCGCGTCGACGACCAGATCGCCGCCCAGCACGATCATCGCCAGGCCGCCCGCAATCAGGATCGCGCACAGGTAGATGGGAAGGGGGGCGCGGTCGTCGCCGTCATCGAGGGGCAGCGTCTTGCGGTCGGCCAGAGCGGCGCGCACGACGACAAACAGATAGATGATGATGCCCGCGAGCAGCAGCAGGCCGTCAAACCGGCTGAGCATGCCGTTCAGCGTGAGCGCGAGCAGCACGGCGGTGACCACGGTGTTGACCGGCAGGTCGCGGCGGACGATGTCGCGGTCGGCCAGGAAGGGGTGAATGAGCGCGGACGCACCCGCGACCACGAGCAGGTTGAACAGGTTGGAGCCGATGACGTTGGACAGCGCGATCTCATTGCTGCCCGCGAGACCGGCGGTGACACTGACCGAAGCCTCGGGCAGCGAGGTGCCCATCGCGACGATCGTCAGGCCGATGACGACAGGCGGGATGCGCAGGCGGCGGGCGGTCGCGGAGCTGCCCGCGACGAAGAAGTCCGCGCCCTTGACCAGCAGGACAAAGCCGATCAGCAGAAATACGATGGATAATAACATAAATTGATCGTTCCTTTCTTTTTTGGCAACAAAAAAACAAGACTATTATTGCCAAAGTGCAATAAAAGTCTTGTTGCCATAAGAACGGAGACCGGTCCGGGAAAGGACGGGCATGTCGACCTCCGTTACATCCGCGGGGGATGCCAACTACTCCCTTTTATCAGTGTTTCTATTTTAGTGTTCCTGTCGGACAAGCGCAAGAAAAAAAGAAAAGATTCACAGATTGTTTACAATTTACCCTAAATCTGCATCTCGTCGAGCAGGCCGCGCAGCTTGCCCGCCGAGGAAAGGAGCTGCTTCTGTTCGGCGTAGCTCAGCGGGATGTCGAGCACGGCCTCGGCGCCGTTCCGCCCGACCACGGTCGGCAGCCCCAGACAGACCTCGCTGACCCCGTAATGCCCGGTGACGAGGGAGGTGACCGGGAGCACCGAGTGCTCGTCGCGCACAATGGCGCGGGCGATGCGCAGCACCGCCATGCCGATGCCGTAATAGGTCGCGCCCTTGCCCTCGATGATCGAATAGGCCGCGTCGCGCACCTCACGGTGCACATTGTCGAGGGTGTCCGGCCCCAGAAGCTGGCCGGTCGCCCGGCAGTAGTCGGGCAGGTCGACGCCCGAGATGTTGGCCGATGACCAGACCGCGAGCTCGCTGTCGCCGTGTTCGCCGATGATGAAAGCGTGCACATTCCGGCTGTCCACGTGCAGCCGCTGGCCCAGCAGGTATTTGAGCCGGGCGGTGTCGAGCACGGTGCCCGAGCCGAGCACCCGCGCGGGCGGCAGCCCGGAGAGCTTCTGCGCCATGTAGGTCAGGATATCGACCGGGTTGGAGACCAGCAGCAGGACGCAGTCCCGGTTGACGGCCAGAATCGAGTCCAGAATGGAGCTGAGGATGGCGCGGTTGCGCTGCAGCAGATCGATGCGGGTCTCGCCCGGCTTCTGGTTCGCGCCCGCCGCGATGATGACAAGGCCGCAGTCGGCGAGGTCGGGGTAATCGCCGGCCACCACCCGGCAGGGCTGGGCAAAGGCGATGCCGTGGCTGATGTCGTCGGCTTCGCCGCGCGCCTTCTTTTCGTTCATATCAATGAGCACCAGCTCGGAAAACAGGCCGCTGGTCGCCAGCGTGTAGGCGCAGGTCGAGCCGACAAAGCCCGCGCCCACGATTGCGCATTTCTGAATATCGCTCATGTTGCGTCCACCTTTCGCGTTTTCCCTTAGGATATCCCAAACGCAAAAAATTACCACTCGTCCGCAGGAAAAAAATATGGTATGCTTAGAACAGCGATACCACCAGAGGAGGACTTTCCCAATGAAAAAAATGATTTGCCGGTGCGCGGCGGGTGTGCTCGCCGCGGCAGCGCTGACTACCGCGGCTTCCGCCGCCGATTTTACGGCCTGCGCCGACCGGCTTTACGAAATGAAGCTCTTTTACGGCACCGATCAGGGCTACGACCTCGACCGCACGCCCAGCCGCGCCGAGGCGTCGGCCATGCTGGTGCGCCTGCTCGGCAAGGAGGAGGAAGCCCGCACGGGCAATTACACTTCGCCGTTCACCGATGTGCCCGCCTGGGCCAAGCCCTATGTCGGTTGGCTGTATCAGAACAAGCTGACCTTCGGCGTCGGCGGCAACAAATTCGGCTCAAATGATTCGTGCGACGCCCGGATGATGGCGGCCTTCCTGCTGCGCACGCTGGGCTACGCCGAGGCGAACGGCGATTTTACCTATCAGACGGCGCTCGAGTTCGCGGAGAAAAAGGGCGTGGCCGATTCGGTCAACCAGGGGACAGAGGATTTCACCCGCGACGAGATGGTGGCGATGAGCTACACCGCCCTGTCCCGCCCGACCAAGGCGGGCGCGTCCAGCCTGCTCTCCGCGCTGGTGGCCGAGGGAGCGGTCGACCGGACGGCTGCGGCCGATACGCTGGCGCTGTTCACCGATTACCGCACCTACGAGAACGCGATGAATGCTTCGGCCGCGCAGGCGCGCGAGACCGAGACCTCGACCGTGCTGCGCGCGGGCAGCGAAACGGTGACCCTGTACACCTTCGCGTCGGTCGATCCGCAGAGTCAGACGTTCGCTTCCCAGACGCTGGAGGGACAGAATACGGTGAGCGCGCTCTATTACGCGGACGGCACGCTGACCAGCCTGCAGGCGGGGGAGCAGACGAGCACGCAGATATCCTTTGACGAGGCGCTGGGCGAGAGCCTGCTGCCCATCAGCGCGGTGCGCGACACGGTCGCGGTCGGCGGCACGGTGACGCTGGTTGCGGAGCCTGCGCCCGCGACCCGCTGGCTGGACGGACAGGGCGCGGTGCAGAGCATGAGCCTGTCGGTCACGGCGGAGGGCGGTGAACTCAGCGAGCAGGCGCTGTACGTCAATCTCACCGCTGCCGGCCAGACCCTCGAGGCCGAATATCACACGGTCACCACCGCCACCGGCTACGACGTCTGGGTGCTGAAGCCATCGGTGATCCGCTGAGCGGAAAAAGGAGATGGACACATGGATTTGATGGAAGCGATTTGCGCGCGCCATTCGGTGCGCGCCTACACCGACCGGCCGGTCGCGCGCGACGCGGCCGACGCGCTGCGGCGGGAGATCGAGATCTGCAACCGCGAGGGCGGGCTGCACATCCAGCTCGTGACCGACGAGCCCGCCGCGTTCAGCGGCATGATGGCGCACTACGGCAAGTTCTCGGGCGTGCGCAATTATATCGCGCTGGTTGGAAAGAAGAGCGCGGAGCTGGATGAAAAGCTCGGCTATTACGGCGAGCGGCTGGCCCTCCTGGCGCAGACGCTCGGCCTCAACACCTGCTGGGTCGCAATGTCGTACAGCAAGGGCAAGGCGCGGGTCGAGGTCGCACCCGGGGAAAAACTGCGCATCGTGCTCGCGCTTGGCTATGGCGAAACGCAGGGCGTGCCCCACAAGAGCAAAAACCTGAGTGAAGTCTGCCGGGTGGAAGGGACGATGCCCGACTGGTTCCGGAGCGGCATGGAGGCGGCGCTGCTCGCGCCCACCGCGATGAACCAGCAGAAGTTCCGGTTCACCCTGCTGCCGGACGGCGTGCGGGCGGAATCGACGGGCGGCTTTTATTCCAAGGTCGACCTCGGTATTGTCAAATATCACTTTGAACTGGGCGCTGGATGCGAAAACTTCCAATGGAAATGACAAAAGGGACGGCTTTGGCCGTCCCTTTTTGTTCGGATCAGATTGTTTCCATCGCCGCGCGGACGCTGTCCTCGCACGAGCGCATGGCCAGAATGGTCATCTCAAAGAGCTTGTCCAGCTCCCAGCCCAGCATTTCCGCGCCCTGCCGGATGACGTCGCGCGAGCAGCCGGCCGCGAAGTTCACCGCCTTGAACTTCTTGCGCACCGACTTGACCTCGAGGTCCTGCACGCTCTTGGAGGGGCGCATGAGGGCGATCGCGCCCAGCAGGCCGGTCAGCTCATCGGCTGCGAAGAGCACCTTTTCCATCTCGTGCTCGGGCTTGACGTCGACGGTCAGCTTGTAGCCGTGGCTGCACACCGCGTGGATGACGTCCTCGCCGACGCCGCCCGCGCGCAGCAGCTCGGGGGCCTTGATGCAGTGCTGGTCGGGATACTGCTCGAAGTCGATGTCGTGCAGCAGGCCGACGATGCCCCAGTAATCGGCCTCGTCGCCGTAGCCCAGCTCCTGGGCGTACCAGCGCATCGTGCCCTCGACGGTTAGCGCGTGCTGCAGGTGGAAACGGTCGGCGTTGTATTGGCGCAGCAGATCCCAGGCGGCCTGCCGGTCGATGGTGGTTCTCATGTTCATATTCCTCCTAAACCGGTATGTTTATATGGTTTTAGTATAGCCCTAGAAGAGATGGATGTCAATAAAAAGGCCGCGCAGGGAAGGCGTAACAGCGGCAAGCAACGAATTTCGACAGCGGCTGCCAAAATGATTTTCGGCTTCTTTCTTTCCTCACATTTGTGTGGTATAATAATTTGAAAGAAAAACATGACAATTACAGAGGAAGGGAGGCGGCAGACATGATCTCAGATGAAACCGCATACCGGCGGTATCTTGA
>CAMEPU010000120.1 GCA_945932315.1 uncultured Clostridia bacterium | reverse complement strand
GCGAAAGGAGTGCTGTGATGCTGGGCAAACAGATGCCGGGTCTCGGCGTGGAGAAACTGCTCGATCATTCAATGACCGGCGCCTTTCTGATGCGCACCTACGGCGCGGAAAAACGGCTCACCGTGGGCGACACGGCTGAGCATGCTCAGAAGAACACGCGCAGCTTCTGCATGACGAACGGCCGCCTGCTGGAGAGCGAACCGCTCGTCGAAAAGGCCCATCTGGCCGCCATGCTGGACGGCTGGAACGACGTCAACCCGACCGTTCTGCTCGTGAACTTCGGGGAGAAGAGCGGCATGACCGAGCTTTGGCTGCGCGCCTACTCCAAGGAGGGCATGCAGAAGCAGCACAGCGCGGAAAAGGTCATCGACCGGCTGGAGAAGTTCCTGACCGGCAGCGACGGCGTGCTCGACGCCATTCTGCGCGAATTCGAGCTGTAAACCACCCCGAAAGAGGATTTCAACATGAGTTATATCGCAATCGTCGATTACGGCGCGGGCAATCTGATGAGCGTGCACAATTCGCTCGATTACCTGGGCTATGAAAACAAAATTGCGGACCGCCCCGAGATCATCGCGGAGGCGGCGGGCGTGATCCTGCCCGGCGTGGGCGCGTTTCCGGACGCAATGGCGGCGCTGCACGACTCGGGACTGACCGACGCGGTGCTGGACGCCGCGCGGAGCAAGCCCTTTCTGGGCATCTGCCTCGGCATGCAGATGCTGTTCGAGGAGTCGGACGAGGTGCGCCTGTGCAAGGGTTTGGGGCTGCTGCCCGGCCGCATCGAGCGCATTGAAACCGCGCTCAAACTGCCCCAGATCGGCTGGAACGCGCTGCACATCGAGCATCCGAACGCGCTGACCGCCGACCTCAAGGAGGGCGAGTACGTCTATTTCGTCCACTCGTTTATGGCGAAGCCGGCCGACCGGAACGACCTCGCCTGCACGACCGACTACGGGACGGAAGTGCCCGCGATGGTCGCGCGCGGCAAGCTGTTCGGCTGCCAGTTCCACCCCGAGAAGAGCGGCCCGGTCGGCCTGCGCATGCTCGGAAATTTTGCAAAGCTGACGGAGGAGAACGCATGAGAGTACTTCCTGCCATTGATTTGAAGGACGGCCAGTGCGTCCGTCTCAAGAAGGGCGATTACGACACCGCCCACAAGGTCGCGGAGGACGCGGTCGAGACCGCAAAGTCCTTCCTCGCCGCGGGCGCGGAGCTCATTCATATGGTCGATCTGGACGGCGCGAAGGACGGCAGCCATGCCAACTATGACGTCGTCCGCCGCGTGCTGGCCGAGACCGGCGCGCAGGTCGAGCTGGGCGGCGGCATCCGCACGATGGCCGACGTCGAAGCGGTGCTCGCGCTCGGCGTGTCCCGGGTCATCATCGGTTCGGCGGCTGTCAAGAACCCCGAACTCGTCCGCGAAGCGGTCGCACAGTACGGCGACAAGATCGCTGTCGGCATCGACGCGCTGGGCGGCACCGTGCGCACCGAGGGCTGGCTCCGCGATTCGGGTGAGGATTACATCGCCTTTGCCCGGCTGATGGAGTCCTACGGTGTGCGCACCATCATTTTCACTGACATCGACAAGGACGGCATGCTCGAAGGCCCCAACTTTGAGCAGCTCGGCCGGCTGCGCGCGGCGGTCTCCTGCGGAATTGTCGCGTCTGGCGGCGTGAGCACGCTCAGCGACATTGCGCGCCTGCGCGATATGGGCATCGACGAGGCCATCGCGGGCAAGGCGGTCTATACGGGCGCGCTCGACCTCGCGGCCGCGATCGGGGAGGCGAAGTGAGCATGCTTGCAAAACGAATCATCCCCTGTTTGGACGTCAAGGACGGCCGGGTGGTCAAGGGCGTGAACTTCGTCGGCCTGCGCGACGCGGGCGACCCGGTTGAGCTGGCCAAATTTTACTCAAGCGAGGGTGCGGACGAGATCGTCTTTCTGGATATCACCGCGACCTATGAAAACCGCGATACCATCGCCGACGTCGTCCGCCGCACCACCCGCGAGGTCTTCGTGCCCGTAACGGTCGGCGGCGGCATCCGCACGGTCGAGGATTTCAAGGAGATCCTGCGCGCGGGCGCGGACAAAATTTCTGTCAATTCGGCGGCGGTCAAGAATCCCGACCTCATCAACGCGGGCGCGGAGCGCTACGGCAGCCAGTGCGTCGTCGTCGCGATCGACGGCCGCCACACCGGCAAGACCGAGAGCGGCTTTGAGGTTTACGTCGCGGGCGGCCGCACGCCGACCGGTATCGACGCGGTCAAATGGGCGCGCGAGTGTTATGAGCGGGGCGCGGGCGAGATCCTGCTGACCTCGATGGACAAGGACGGCACCAAGTCGGGCTTCGACTTGGCCCTGACCGACGCGGTCTGCAAGGTTGTCGATATCCCGGTCATCGCGTCGGGCGGCTGCGGTTCGCTCGAGCACTTCTCCGAGGTGTTTGAGAAGACGGGCGCGGACGCCGCGCTGGCGGCCAGCCTGTTCCACTACGGCGAGTTGACGGTCGGCCAGGTCAAGGAACATATGCGCGCGAAGGGGTTACCCGTGCGCTGAGAGGATAAAAAAATGGATTTAAAGAAGTTTTTTGTCAAAAGCGAGCTGATCCCGGTCATCTGTCAGGATGAGCGGAACGGCGAGGTGCTCATGCTGGGCTACGCCAACGAGGAGGCGCTGCGGCTGACGATGGAGACCGGCACCGCCTGGTTCTTCTCGCGCTCCCGCCAGAAGCTCTGGAACAAGGGCGAGACCTCGGGCAATTTCATCCACGTGAAGAAAATTCTGTCCGACTGCGACGACGACACCCTGATCTACTGGGGCACGCCGGTCGGCCCGGTCTGCCACACTGGCAACCGCACCTGTTTTTATACTACGCTGTGGGAAAAGGAGAATGGATAATATGAATTCGTTTGAACAAATGGAAGCGGTCATCGCGCAGCGCCGCGCCGAGCCGATGGAGGGCTCGTATACCTGCTACCTCTTTGAGAAGGGCTTGGACAAGATTCTGAAAAAGGTCGGCGAGGAGTGCGCCGAGACCATCATCGCCGCCAAGAATACGAAGAACGGCGAGGACAAGGCCGAGCTGATCGGCGAGATCAACGACGTGTTCTATCACATGATGGTCATGATGAACGAATGCGGCGTCACGATGGATGAGGTCTGCGCCGAGATGGACGCCCGCGCGGCCAAGATCGGCAATCTCAAGCAGTTTCACGTGTCCGATCACAACTCGTAAATTCCCGTTTCAAGACGTGCAGAAAAGCCAGACCCAGCGTCTGGCTTTTGCAATATACCCCCATTTTGGAGGCATCCTGTGAAAAACGTTGTATTTCTGGATATCGACGGCGTGCTCAATTCCAATTTCTGGAACAAAACCCATACAAAAGAAATCAGCGACGGGTCGCTGATCGACGCAGAAAAGATCGGGCTGCTGGCCGAGCTGATCCGCCGGACAGATGCGCAGATCATTCTGCATTCCGGCTGGCGGTTCTGGTTTGACAGCGCGGGACAGCCGCTCCGCGCGGAGGCCGAGAAGCTGGTCGAACTGCTCGCCGACGCTGGCTTGACGATCGGCGGGTTCACGCCCGATCTAACCACGGAGGAGATCCGGCGCACCAAAAAGTTCAGCCTCGTGAAGGCGGATGAGATCCTCGTGTGGCTGCGTGCACATCCCGATGTGAACGGATGGGTGGTGCTCGATGATCTCGACCTGCATCATGCGCAGATCGGGCAGCATCAGGTCAAGACCGATCCTGCCGTGGGCTTGACGCTGGAAGACGTTGCCAAGGCGGAAGAAATCCTGCGAAAGTAGACAAAAAAGCGCCTGTTCGCACGGCGAACAGGCGCTTTTGCGGTCAAATCAATCATTCTGAGCCTTGAGCTGGAAGGCGGATGCATGTAAAAAGACAGACCATCGGGTCTGGCTTTTTGATTTATTGGGGCAATTGCCGGCCGCATTTGCGGCAAAAGGTGTAGTCGGATTTGGTTGGCGCACCACAATAGGGGCAGAAGCCCGCGCTGTGCACGGAATTTGTCGGCGGGGGAGCTTCTTTGCCCAGCCGGACGTTCAGCGGATCGGGCTCCTCGCGCTCGTCGACGATGTCGAAGGCGGAATGGCGCTGGTCACTTGTCGCCTGTGAGAGGCTGTATACCGCGTGGACAACGCCTGCGATGGTGAAGACGACGCCGAACAGGGGAAAGAAGAAGGGCGCGCCTATCCAGATGGCGGCGCATGTCCAGATGACCCCAAAGACAGCGGCGAAGATACTGCTGATTGCGCTCCCAAGCAGCGGGCCACGACCCGGTTTGATGCTTTTCATAGGTTGATGCCTCCGCTTTTGATTGAGATGCTCTTAGTATAGCAGAACGGGGCAGCCGCGGCAACAAAACCTCAGAATAATTAATAATTTTCGGCCTTGAGCTGGAAATAAGCCTGCGGATGGGCGCAGACGGGGCAGATTTCGGGCGCCTGCTGGCCGACATGGATGTGGCCGCAGTTCGAGCACTGCCAGATCATATCGCCGTCGCGGGAGAAGACCAGACCGCCTTCGATGTTGGCGAGCAGCTTGCGGTAGCGCTCCTCGTGTTCCTTCTCGATCGCGCCGACCATGTCGAACAGGTTTGCGATATCGTCGAAGCCCTCCTCGCGCGCTTCGCGGGCGAAGGTAGCGTACATATCGGTCCATTCGTAGTTTTCGCCTGCAGCGGCGTCAGCCAGATTGGTCAGGGTGTCCGGAACGCCGCCGTCATGCAGCAGCTTGAACCAGATCTTGGCGTGCTCCTTCTCGTTCGCGGCGGTCTCCTCGAAGATGTTTGCGATCTGCACATAGCCGTCCTTCTTGGCCTTGGAAGCGTAATAGGTATATTTGTTGCGCGCCTGGGACTCACCCGCAAACGCGGTCTGGAGATTGGCTTCGGTCTTGGAACCCTTGAGATTCATGTAAAATTCCTCCTTGATTTAGATGTTCGCAAGCACTGTTGCGAGTTCGCAAAAGCTTACACCCTTATTTTACCACCGATGACCCCGGGTATGCAAAATATTTTTGTCGGAAACATGGAATTTAATTTGCTCT
>CAMEPU010000119.1 GCA_945932315.1 uncultured Clostridia bacterium | reverse complement strand
AAATTTTCCAGTCATCCACTCTTGCCGAATGTTGCGGTGCCGCCTTAACTTTTCCGCCGCCCGACCAAGGAGACGAGTATGCAAACCAGCTTAGACGCCATCGCGGGCAACGCCGCGCTCAAACAGGATCTGCGCGCCGCGCTGGCGCACCGTTTTCCGCAGACTGTACTGCTCTGCGACCCTTCGGGCGCATCGAATGAACCGCTCGCTGAGGCGCTCTCGGCCGCGCTGCTCTGTACCGGACACAACCCGCCCTGCGGCAATTGTCCGTCCTGCGCCAAGCTGCGCGCCGATTCCCACCCCGATCTCATCGTCATCGACGAGGGTGAGAACGAGATCAAAGTTGAGACCGCCCGCCGCATCCGCGACGAGGCCGCCATTCGCCCCAACGAGGGTGGACGCAAGGTCTTTCTCATCCGTCACGCCGACCGCATGAACCCGGCCGCGCAGAACGCGCTGCTCAAGGTGCTCGAGGAACCGCCGCGCGACGTGTTCTTCGTTCTGACCGCCATGCAGCCCGGCGTGATCCTGCAGACCATTCGCTCGCGCTGTACCATTTATCACCTCGAGCCGCCGGCCGAGGCGCTGCCCGACGACGGAATGCTGGACGCTCTGGCTCCCTTTCTGCGGGCTCTGGCCGACCGGGATGAATACGGGATGGCGCTCGCCGTGCAGGCGCTCGGCAAGCTCCCCAAAAACGAATTTCGCGCCGCAATGGCCCTTTTGATCACGGCGCTGCGCGACGCCGTTCTGGCCGTCTCCGCCCCCAACCTTTCGCCCCTGCTTCCCCGTCTGCGGCAGGAGACCGTTTATCTGGGCAGCCGGATCCCCACAAAAAAGCTGCTCGCCGTGGCCGACCTGTGCACCACCCTGCGTGAGCGTGCCGCACGCAACGCAGCATCAGGTGTTCAATGCACCGTTCTGGCCGCCGGCTCTTATCAAATCTGTCAATGACGCGGCATTCCGCGTAAAATACTGGAGGTTTCCCCCTTTGACTACTGTTATCGGAGTCCGATTCAAAAAAGTCGGCAAAGTATATTATTTTGACCCCAACGGGGTCACCGTAAAGGCGGGCCAATCGGTCATCGTCGAGACCGCGCGCGGCATCGAGTGCGGCGTCTGCACCATGGGCAACACCGAGGTGGACGACGGCAAGATTGTCTCTCCGCTCAAAAAGCTGGTGCGCATCGCCACCGAGACCGATCTTGAGGTCGCGGCCGGCAACGAGCGCCAGGCGCGCGAGGCCTATCAGATCGCCCGCCGCAAGATCGAGGAGCACAAGCTGGACATGCATCTGGTCGCCGTCGAGTGCACCTTTGATCTCAACAAGATTTTGTTCTATTTCACGGCCGACGGCCGCGTCGATTTCCGCGACCTCGTCAAGGATCTCGCTTCCATCTTCCGCACCCGCATCGAGCTGCGCCAGATCGGCGTGCGCGATGAGGCCAAGATGGTCGGCGGCCTGGGCGTGTGCGGCCGCGAGCTGTGCTGCTCCTCCTATCTCGAGGAATTCCAGCCCGTTTCCATCAAGATGGCCAAGGAGCAGAATCTGTCCCTCAACCCGGCCAAGATCTCGGGCACCTGCGGCCGCCTGATGTGCTGTCTCAAGTACGAGCACGAGGCCTACGCCGAGCTGCAGAAGGTCACCCCCAAGAACGAATCACTGGTTGAGACGCCCGAAGGCCAGGGCACCGTCATCTCCACCCAGATGCTGCGCGGCCTGTGCAAGGTGCAGCTCGAGGGGCAGGACGAGCCCAAGGTGTTTGCATGCTCCGACTGCAAGGTGCTGCGTTCAGGCCGCGCGCGCAAGTGCGGCAACTGCTGCCAGCAGAAGCAGCCCGAAATCGACCCCATGCAGGCCACCCCGCCTGACGCTGCGGCTGACGCGCCTGCCGAGCCTCGCCGCAAGCGCAAGGAGAAAGGCGAGCGCCCCGCAAAGGCTGAGCCGAACAAGAGTGAGCCGTCCCAGAACGAAGCGCCCAAGGAAGAACAGCCCAAGCCCGAGCGTCCGGCGCGCGAGCGCAACGGACAGCCCCGCCTGGTCAAGGCCGCGCCCAAAAAGGAGGGCGAGGAACCGCCCCGGCCCATTGTACGCGAGCCCATTCAGCATGCGATCCTGATCAAACCCGCGCCGCCCAAGGAGGAGCTTGAAGAATCCGAGACCTCCGGGAGCGCCGCACCCGAGGCCGAAGGCGCGCCCGAAAAGAAGCGCCGCAGAAGACGCCGCGGCGGTGCGCGCCGCAGACACGGCGTCGGCAATGCCGGTGAAAATACGCCGGACGCACCCGAGGCACAAGCATAAACAGCATTTGCAAGACGCAGCCGCTGCCGGCTGCGTCTTTTTATTTCCCACTTTCGACTCAAAAATGCATCCACTATTCATTGTGTTCCCCACCGGCGAGCGAGCGGAAGATATTGTAACTGAACTTTTTCTGGACAAATCAAATTCTTTATGGTATAATACGTCCGAACTTTTTATATGCTATCACAGGTACGTGAGGAGGTTCAAAAATGGCAAAAAAACCGCTCATCTGTCTGCTCAGCCTGGGCCTTTGCGCCGCGCTTCTGATTACGCCCGCGCTGGCTGACAGCGAACCGAATACCGCTGTTCCGGTCAAAGAGACAAGCGCGGCCGTCCCGATCAGCGAATCGCCCCTCCCGGCGGATGAGCTGATTCTGGAGGACAGTCTGTTTTACGTGACCGATCATTCGGTTTACTTTGCTGACGTCACCGAAAAATACGCCTGGGCGATGGGTGAAATCGACTATCTGGCCAATACCAAAACCATTTCCGGCACAGGCAACTGTCTGTTCAGCCCGGACGCTACCATCCGGCGCGGCGATTTCCTGCTCATGCTCTATCGTGCGTACGATATGTCCATGTACGTGAACGGGGAAAACTTCACCGACGTCCCGGCGGACGCTTATTACGCGGACGCGCTGAGCGCCTGCCGCGCACTCGGCATCGCGACCGCAGACGCGGAGGGTAAGTTCTATCCCACCAAAGCGCTGACCCGGCAGGATGCGATGGTATTCCTGTACCGCACGCTCGAGCGCACCGGCCTGCTTCTGCCGTCCGGCGACCTGTCCGCTTTCACCGACGCCTCTCAGATTTCCGATTATGCAATCGACGCGGTCTCCGCGCTGGTTCATGCGGGCGTTATCTCGGGTGCGGGCGGCGAACTCAACCCCACCGGCGAGGTTTCCCGCGCCTCGATGGCCGTCATGCTGTATCGCGCGCTGATGATTTCGGTTGACGATGGCGAAGCCAGCTACGTGTCCCGCGACGATGTGATGAACATCTGCATCGGCAGCTCGATCTATCCCAATGTCACTGTCCGCAATCTGCCCGACGGCGGCGTCGATTCCGGCCTGTACGAGCTGGTCGGACTATGGAAAACCGCATCGGGCTATGAGATCGAAATGGGCGCAGCCGCAAGCTTCAGCGATCAGATCGGCTTCCGCGACGGCAAGCTGACGGTCAACAACACGGTCGTGGAGACTGCGGACCACTACGAAGCGATCGCGGTGGATGTCTACGGCCATCTGGACGGCCTGTACGCCACCGGCAGTAGCGAGTATACCAGCGCGGCGGTCGTCATGCAGGACGGCGTGCTCAGCACCATCTATTATAAGAAATAAAGGAACACCGATCGCATCACAAACGCGCCCGCAGACGCGTTTGTTTTTTTTGTTCAAAATTTGTTCAGAAGTGGGACGCTGTTTTGTCACAAACTGGTTGTACAATAAAAACATAGAAAGTAGAAACCCTCGCGACCAAAGGAGGCCCGCATGCAGACCACATCTTTGCAGACTATGCCCAATCCCGCCGAATACTACGGCGTTTACTATCCCCATCTCGTCAACGCGGCTGAGATTCTGACGAATTACCTGAGCGCGTTCCGCCAGCACTGCCTTGGCGCGCAGGGCGCCGACCCCATCGACCATGTGCTCACCCGGATCAAAACGCCGGGCAGCGCAATGGCCAAGCTCGAGCGCAAGCATTATCCCACCGACGGCACCTCGGCGGTATTTAACATTCATGACGCGATCGGTGTACGCATCGTCTGCCCCATGCTGAGCGATCTCGACATTGTCAAGCGCGCCATCGAATGCATCCCCACCCTCGAGGTTGTGACGGAAAAGGACTATATCCGTTTTCCCAAGCCGAACGGCTACCGCAGCTACCACATGATCGTCCGCATCCGAACCGAGTTCGAGGACCGCACCCGCAACACCTTCGTCGAGATCCAGCTGCGCACGATCGCGATGGATTGCTGGGCCGCGCTCGAGCACCAGCTCAAGTATAAGCGCGCCTATGAGGGCGACGCCCTGATCGCGGGCGAGCTGCGCCGGTGCGCCGACGAGTTGGCCGCGACCGACCATTCGCTGCTCGCCATCCGGGAAAACATCGAATCGGGCAAGTCAGCCTGTATGCTCTGTTCCTGAGAACGCCATTTGCGGCACGTGAATTTTCACGTGCCGTTTTTTTGTCGTTTTTTCCTGTTTTTCCGCCAAATAGCATTGCTTTTGGGATTGTTTTTTAGTAAACTAATATCGTTACACATCATATTTCCCGCATGGAATGGAAAGTAGAGGATCAAATGAAAGAGTTTTTCCAAAAGTGGTCATCGGTCAGTCTGATCAAGCGTATTGTCGTCGGCCTGATCATCGGCGTTATTCTTGGCCTTGTCATCCCCGGCGCAGCCTTTTTCCCGCTTCTGGGCTCGCTGTTCGTCGGCGCCCTGAAAGCAGTCGCCCCCCTGCTTGTCTTTGTGCTGGTCATGAGCTCGCTCGCATCGGCCAAGAGCAGCAGCGCCGGCAACTTCCGCACAATCGTCGTGCTCTATCTGTTCGGCACCTTCGCGGCGGCGGTCGTCGCCGTCATCGCGAGCTTCCTCTTCCCCGTCACGCTGACCCTCACGGCGTCCGCGGCGGAGGCGACCGCGCCGAGCGGCATCGGTGAAGTCATGCAGACCCTCCTGATGAACATCGTCTCCAACCCGATCAACGCGCTGGCGAACGCCAACTATATCGGCATCCTGACCTGGGCCTGTATTCTGGGCGTCGCGCTGCGCCATGCCGCCGAATCGACCAAGACCATGCTGAGCAATCTTTCCGA
>CAMEPU010000118.1 GCA_945932315.1 uncultured Clostridia bacterium | reverse complement strand
CGGTCGACTGCGTCCGAATCGGCGCCCAGCAGCACGACCGCGAGACCGCTCTCGGTCAGCGTGCGCAGCCGCTCGAGTACGGCAGGATCGCTTGGCGTGGTCAGAGCGAGGGCGTGCGCGCCCGCGCCGATCAACTCGTCGATACAGGTGAGCTGGCGGGCGGCGTCGTTCCCGGAAATCGTGTGCACAAGCACCTGCGTGCCTTTTTCGCGCAGCAGGTCGGCGGCGTCGCGCGCGCCGGCCGCTATCTCCTGTACGACCGGGGTTTCGGACCCTGTCAGGAGGACGCCGATGCGCGCGCGGCTGGCCGGAATCGGCTCCTGGGGCGCGGTATATTCGTATGGATAGCCGAGTTCGTCGGCAATGCGGCGCACTTTCGCGCCGACTTCGGGGTTAACCCGGCCGCGGTTGTGGATGACGCGGTCGACGGTGCCGCGCGATACACCGGCCAGCGCGGCGATCTGCTGCAGGGTGACGGCCAAGAGATCACTTCCTTATTCTGAGAGCGAGACTCTCCCCACAATGCACATCAACATTGTGCAAACTTTCTCTTTCTATAATATAAGCATATCATAAAACAGGCATGTGCACAAGAGAAAACCCGGTTTGCGTGCGCAAAAAAGGCTGTCCCGCGCGGGGACAGCCCGGAAGATTCGGTTCAGCGGACGAGCAGCAGGCCGAGCAGCGCGGCCACGCCGATCGAGAGCGGAATGCTCCGCTTTTGCCGGATGAGCAGGTAGCCGACCACACAGGCGATCAGAATGCTGGTCCATTGCACCTCGTGCGCGACCCAGAAGGCCTCGCCCGAAAGCTGGACGATGGTGCCCGCGATCATGCCGAGGCAGACCGGGCGGACGGCGTACAGGGCCTCGACCATGAAGCGGCTGTTCTTGCACCGCTCAAAGAAGAAGGCGACCAGCGCGCAGATGGTCAGCGTGGGCATGATGACGCCCAGATTGGCGATGAGCGCGCCCGGCACGCCGGCCACCCGCATGCCCGCGAAAGTGGCGCAGTTGTAGCCGAAGGGGCCGGGGGTCATCTCGGCGATGGCGAGGATGTCCATGACCTCGCTCGCCGTCATCCAGCCGTGGGAGAGCATCTCCTCATTGATGACGGGGACCATGGACATGCCGCCGAAGCTGGTGAAGCCCACCCGGCAGAAGGAGAGAAAAAGCTGCAGGTAAATGCTCATCGGTTCCGCACCTCACACACGATAAAGCCGCAGAGACCGCCGAGCAGGACGAGCGGGATCGCGCCCAGGTCGGCAAACAGGAAGAGCAGAGCGGCCGCGCCGCCGAACAGCCAGGTGATCTTGTCCGTAAAGCAGGCGCGGCGCAGGGTGATCGCGCCCGAGAGCATGATCGGGATGACCGCGGCGCGCACGCCGGTCAGGGCGCGGGCCACATAGAGGTTGTCCCGGAATTGAACGTAGAAAAAGGAGACCGCGATGATGACGACGACCGGCATGAAGGAGATGCCGATCAGGGAGGCCAGTCCGCCCAGCACGCCGCACTGGCGGTAGCCGAAAAGATAGGTCACGTTGCCGATCATCGTGCCCGGAAGCGACCGCCCGACCGAGGTCAGGTCGACCAGCTCCTCGTCGGTGATCCATTTGCGCTTTTCGACGAACTCGCGCTGCATCGCCATCACGATGCCCCAGCCGCCGCCGAAGGTATAGCTGCCCGTCTTGAGGAAATACCAGAATAGCCCGGCGGCTTTTTTGAGCGTTTCACGATCCACGTCGGGACCCTCCAATCGGCTGAATTTCACAAAAAACGGGCATGCTGCAAAATGCGGTCACGCGGCGATCCGGTTCGTCCATTCCTCGCCGAAGATGGCGCGGCAGTCGTCGATGCAGCGGTAGAGCGCCTCGGCCTGGGACTGGGTGATATTGCCTTCGCCCGCCTCATAGGCCGCGAGCTCCTTGTGCGCGTCGAGCAGGGAGAACACCTCGTCCGCGCTCTTGTCCCGGCGCACCCGGTAAAAGGGCTGATAGGCCACATCGGTCACATCGGTCTCGCCGGTCGCCGGGTCTTTCGTCAGCGTGAGCTGCACGGCGGCCGTCGTATCGGTGTAGCGGTCCTTCTGGGAGGAGATGAAGTTGCCGAGCGAGTAGAGCACAAATGCGGTGCGCTCGGTGCCGTCGGCGCAGGTGACCGTGCGCCACTCCATCGGCTGGGGCACGTGGGAGTGCCCGCCGAAGATGATATCCGCGCCGTTTTCGATCAGCAGGTCGGCGATTTCCTCCTGATAGGCGTTCTGGGTGGTCTGATATTCGATGCCCCAGTGGATCAGCACGCAGATGAGGTCGGGGTCGAGCGCGCGGGCGGCGGCCAGATCGGCCTCGATCTGCGCGGTGTCGGGCGTGGAGACGTCGGTCATGTAGTCGGTGTTGAACAGGCTGACCGAAAATTCCTTGCCGTCCGCGAGCGGGATGCCGTTCGTGCCGTAGGTGTAGCCCACAAAGGCGACCGAGATCCCGCCGACGTCGGCCACGCGGACGCCGTTGTTGAGGGCGCGCTCCTCGGCCGTGCGGTAGGTGCCGACGTGGTCGACGCCCAGCTCATCCAGCACATCGAGCGTGCGGCTCAGGCCGTCGAACCAGCGGTCGCAGCAGTGGTTGTTGGCGGTCAGCATCATGTCAAAGCCCGTGTCCTGCAGGGCGGACGCGAACGAATCGGGCGAGCTGAAGGTCGGGTAACCGGTGTATTCGGGGCCGGCCAGCGTGGTCTCAAGGTTGACGATCGAATAATCGGCCTGGGAGATCACGTCCTTGACCGAGCGGAACACGTGGGTGAAGTCATAGGAGCCGTCCGGACGGCGGGCGTCGTTCAGCTGGGGCGAGTGCGCCATCGCGTCGCCGCAGACCAGCAGGGTGGAGACGACCGGCTCGGGTGCGGGTTCGGGTTCCGGTTCCGGTTCGGACGCCGCAGGCTCCTTCTGCGGCTCAAAAGCCCACTCGAGCGCGCTCTGCTCGGAAGAAGCTGCCGGCTGCGCGGGCTCGGTCTCGCGGTGCAGGTTGGGCAGGCCGACGCACAGACCGAGGGCGAGCACGACCGCGAACAGAATCAGTGTTTTACGGAAATTTTTCATGAAAGTGCCTCCGCATGGATCAGATCACAGGGATTGCACGGATAACCGCGTCCTTTCATTATATACAGGATGGCGCAAAAATGCAAGATTTTGCATATTTTTTGTCTGCAGACGCAAAAAACCGGCCGCGTGAGCGGCCGGTGGTGCAGATTGCAGACAAAGGGTTCAGGCGTGGTGGTAGAGCGTGCGGCCCATGTTGGTCTGCTCCAGCGCATGGTGCAGGGGTTTGGCCAGCGCGACGGCGACGATGAAGCCGATGGTCGCGTTGATGAGGGAAGAAGCGATCGAGGTGGCGTTGGCGGTCAGCGCCGGGATGAAGGCCGAGCCCATGACCATGCTGCCGATGATCTTGCCGCTGATGTACATCGCGGAGTAGAAGTAAGCGCCCAGGACAGAGGCCACGATGTTACGGGGCAGGTGGGTGCCGTTCGCGCCCTTCCAGTGGGAGATGACGCCGCACAGGCCGGCCATCAGGAAGTAGCGGTAGAAGGTCTCAAAGGCGTAGGGAGCGAAGTTGGGATCGGACAGGTCGAAGAACGCGGTGCCGATGCCGGCGGCCAGCGCGCCTCTCCAGCCGCCCAGCAGCAGGCCGGCCAGCAGCGCGATGCCGTTGCCCAGCTTGATCATGGTGTAGCCGGTGGGGGTGGGGATCTTGACCATCAGGAAACGGGTGGCGCAGTAAACAAAAGCGGCCATCATAGCGACCGAAACGATGTCATAAATCGTGATTTTAGATTTTTTCATGGTGTTTTACCTCCGTTGTCGTTTTTCTTAGTGACAGTATCTTACCGCGAAACTGGCCCTTTTGAAATGCCCAAAATAATATATTTTTATATGGCCAGAATAATATTTCCAAAGGCGGGAACGCTATGACCAAAGAAAGGAGGGCGTGGGAAAATGAAACTCTCCAAAGCCGAATATCAGAGGATGCTGAAGAAGCGGTCGCCCGATTCGCCGCTCGTGGTCGATGTGCTGTGGGCCGGGCTGATCGGCGGCGCGATCTGCGTGGTCGGCCAGGCCGTGAGCAATTACTACCAGAGCCGGGGTTTGGATGTGGACAGCGCGGCCGGAGCGACCTCGATCACGATGATCTTCCTGGGCGGTCTGCTCACCGCGGTTCATCTGTACGACAAGCTGGCCAAGCGGGCGGGCGCGGGCACCATCGTGCCGATCACGGGTTTTGCCAACGCGATCGTCTCCCCGGCCATCGAGTTCAAGAGCGAGGGCTTTGTGTTGGGGCTGGCGGCCAAGATGTTCGCGGTCGCCGGGCCGGTCATTGTGTACGGCGTCAGCGCCAGCGTGATTTATGGCATTATTCTCGTGTTATTGCAGAGTTTTTAGAAGAATTTTGCCCACTTCGCAATCGGCGAAGTGGGCGCTTTTTTGTATGCCTATTGTAACTCGTAAGGTCAAAAGGAAGCGAAAAGGCTCTTGAACTCCATGAAACGGGGGAGAAAGTTTCTGAGGAAACCTTTATTTAGATGCTCATTCCAGTTTGACCATGGTGCTTGTATGAAATCTTCTGCCTGCAAGGGATAATCGATAAAATGTGATATTATCACGGAACGACCACACAGCATCTGTTATGATACGGCCATAAACAAAAAGAAAGGCGGTCTAAATATGAGACTGAAAGATAAGGTTGCGATTATCACCGGCGGCAGCCGGGGCATCGGTTTTGCTACTGCGGACAAATTTCTGAAAGAAGGCGCTACCGTCATTCTGGCCGCAAGTTCTCAGGCATCCGCTGATAAGGCTGTTGCGAAGCTACAGGAAAAATATCCGGAGGCAACCGTCGCGGGGATCAGCCCCAATCTGTCCAGCTTGGACTCTGTCCGAAATGCGTTCCGTGAAGCCACTGAAAAGTATGGCTGCGTGGATATTCTGGTGAACAATGCCGGCGTGTCTGAAAGCACCCCTTTTACCGAATATACCGAGGAGACCTTTGATAAGGTCATGAATCTGAATGTGAAAGGCGTGTTCAACGCCACACGGGCAGCCAGTGAGTGCATGGTGGCCCGGGGCAAGGGCGTTATTCTCTCCACGTCCTCTATGGTCAGTATTTCCGGCCAACCCAG
>CAMEPU010000117.1 GCA_945932315.1 uncultured Clostridia bacterium | reverse complement strand
AAAAAACCAGCGGCAGCCCTGAAAGGGTGCCGCCGGTTCCGGTATGGCAAATTAATCTTAGAGGTTAGCTCTGTCCGCCGCATTTGGCGCGCGGCGGTATTCAGCCGGGCTGACGCCCATATGCTTTCGGAAGGTACGGCAGAAATGCTGGTAATCGAGGAATCCAGCCTCGGCCGCGATCTGCTTGATCATCTCATTTCCCTCGCGCAAGCGGCGGCAGACACATTGCAGCCGGCACTCGGTCAGATAGGCCGAAAAGCCCACGCCCACCTCCTGCTTGAACAGCGAAGAAAAATAATTCTGGGTCAGACCGGCCTGCGCGGCGACCTGCGCCAGGGTGAGCTGCTCGGAAAAGTGCGCGCGGATGAAACCGACGGCGGTCTCGATCGCCGGAGAGAGCTCCTCAGGCAGATCCAGGTCACCGCGCTGCTGTGCCTGCCGGAGATAGGCTTCTCCCATCGCTTCATAATCCGCAAAAGTTCGCAGCGCCGCATATTCCCGTTCCTCGCGGGTGATCCCGGCGGCCAAATCGCACCGGCGCAGCCAGTACAGCACAGCCCCGGGCTGCATGCGGGTCTCCCCGATTTGCGCAAGCGCGGCGTGGAACCCCTCCACGAGCTGCGCGGCCGCCCCCCGGCGAATCAGCGACCCGAGCTCCCGCTCGAACGACTCTGCCGCGGGCGGCAAAAGCTCGGTCAGTTCGCCTGCGCCAGCGTCGCACCAGTAAATGCCCTCTTTGTAAAACGCGCTGACGAGTGCCGCATGCGCCTCATGGAGCGCGTCGCAGAGCTCGCCGTTCCCCTGATGCACGCGGCTGATTCCCTCGGAGACCCGCAATCCCAGATAGCGGTCCGCATAATTCGCAACCGCTGCACTCAGCGCCTGGATGATCTCCCGCTGCGCGCCCGCTGAAGGTTCATCGCTCAAATCCACAAGCAGCGCGCAGCTGTCCTTCTGAAAGCGCACCGCTTCCGCCCGATATTTCGCAGCGAACTGACCGCACAGCTCGATCAGGCGGGCAGACTGCCCCTCGGCCGACGCCGGAAGCTGCGCCAGCACGACAGCGCAGCAATCATAGCGGCCATGCAGTCCGGCGGCTTCGGTCATCCGGTGCTGCTCCTCAATCGGCAGGCCGGGCCGGGCCAGCAGCGCTTCCAACAGCTCATGCTGCATAGCGCGCAGGCCGCGTTTGGCGTAAACATGCAGCCGGTCGCTCTGAATCCGACGGCTTTCCATTTTATCGCGCACAAGATCCATTACGCGGAGAAGCTCGGGCCCATTCAGATGATTCTTGAGCAGGTATTCATCCGCGCCCAGCTGCATCGCCAGCTTGACATAGGAAAAATCCTCGTGACAGCTCAAAACGACCACGCCGCCGTCAAAGCCGTCGGCCTTGGCCCGCTCGATAAGTTCCAGTCCATCCATTCCCGACATGCTCATATCGGTCAGCAGGATATCCGGCCGCAGCTCCTGGATTTTTTCGAGCGCTTCCTCCCCTTCGCAGGCGTCGCCAACAACGGTGTAGCCATGCTCCTCCCATGGCACGATCTGTTTTAAAAACATGCGCACCAGCGCATCGTCATCGACGATCAGGATACCGACCATGCTTTTTCCTCCGCATTCTGTCTCTGCAGATATTCTTCAATGTTGTCTGCGGTGAGCAGCTCTCCCCCGATATAGGTCTCGGCGGACACTTCCTCCCCGCGCAGCGCAGCAAGAACCGTCTCGATCGTCCGGCTGCCGATCTCATCGCCCGACTGGGTGATCAGCGCGTCGAACGCACCTGTGCGAACGGCCTCGAGCGCGTCGGTCTGGGTATCGACCGCCACCACCCGCACCTCTTCTCCATTTTCGCGGACAGTCGCCGCAGCCGCCAGGCCGATCACTGCACTCGTGCAGAACAGCGCGTCCACATTCTCTTCAAGCAAGGCGCGTGCCCCCTCGACCGCGCTCGCGAAATCCCGGCAGCCGTCGCGGACGCCGACCAATTCCAGACCGCCGCACGCGTCGATGGCTTCGGAAAATGCAGCCGTGCGGACGGCAAGGGATTGCTGCCGCTGCAGACCGGACACGACGCCGACCCTGCTGCCCTGCGGCAGCGTCTGAATCAGATACTGCGCCGCAGTCTGACCGATCCACTCCTGATGGGAGCCGATATACGGGATCTCACAGTCCAGCGCGGCGGTATCGGTCGTGAACACCGGAATCCCCTTATCCGCGCAGGCATCGCGGACCCACGCGCAGTCCCACGAATCACAGGGGGCGACGACCAGCGCGTCGATCTTGCAGCGCAGCAGGTCTGCGATCATGTCTTTCTGCTCGGCGAGCGCCGATTCGTCCGACGCCCAGGTGATCAGCAGACGGACGTTCTCCTCTTCGGCAGCCTGCTCCATGCCCGCACGGATGCGAATCCAATGCTCGCTCTCCTGCGATTTGAGCACGACGCCGATTGTATAGGCGGGCTCCGCAACCTCATAGCCCGCGGGATTACAGCCTGTAACCAGCAGCAACACAGACAGGAGAACCGCTTTGAAATGTCGGAGCTTATTTTTCATTCCCGGTTCCTCCTTCCGGCCGGCGCGGCAGCGTCAGCGTGAAGCGGGTCCCCGCACCCGGCGCGGTCTGCACCGAGAAGGAAGCGGCATCGCCATAGTACAGGCGCAGGCGCTCGCGGACATTGCGCATGCCGATGCCGGTAAACCGGCGGCTGTCCTCCGGGTCGTTTTCGAGCAGCGCGCGGCACTCGGCCTCGCTCATGCCCTTTCCGTTATCGGATACCGTCAAATGCAGTTCTCCGTCCGCGACGCGGGCGTCGACCGCGATGCGGTTGTCCGGTCGGCGCGGAATGATGCCATGCAGGATCGCATTTTCAACAAAAGGCTGCAGCAGAAGGCGCGGCACCATGCATCCAGCCGCCTCCGGCTCGACCGTGCACGTCAGCGTAAAGCTGTCCATATAGCGGTATTTCTGCAGGGCGGCGTAATCCTCCACCAGATGGATCTCATCAGAAAGCGGGATGAACGCGCCCTTTTTGCTGATGCTGGCCTCGAGCAGCTCGATAAAGGAGGTGAGCAGGTCTCCGATCTCATTGTTCCCCTGTAAAATCGCCGCAAATTTGATACTGTTCAGCGTATTATACATGAAATGCGGCTTGATCTGCTGCTGCAGCGCCTCAATCTCGGCCTGCCGCTTTTTCACGCGCACCTCGACCAGATCATCGAGCAGCGTGTCGATTTTCTCCATCATCTGGTTGAACTGGCCGCCGATCGCGCCGAATTCATCCTCGCCCACGGGTGCGCGGGCGGTCATGTCGCCCTGACCGGCCCGTTCCATCGCGCGCATCAGCGCGTCAAGCGGACGATACAGCCAATTCGACAGGCTCCGGGCGAACAGCACCGCCGCTCCGCCGACGCAGAACATCATGAGCAGAAGCAGCAGCGCCATCCCGGCGATTTCATCGGACAAAGACGCCCGGCTGGTGAGCCGCAAAACCGAGATGCCGCTGAAATTTCCCTGTACAAACGCATAGAGCTTTCCCGATCCCGTGGTGCCGAACGAGGTTCGCGCCCGGGGTACCGGCTGTCCGGTCAAGTCTTCAAACGTCATGCCATAATTGCCCGCATCATCGGCCGATACGACAAGCCCGTCGGCTCCGACCAGACAGATTGTGGAATCCGAACCGACCGACTGACGAAACAGATCATAGTACAGCGTGCGTTCCTCCAGATTGACACAGACGCGCGCGGTCACCTTCCCATAAGAATCCTGCACGTCGTGAAAATAACAGAACTGGCAGCGCGGCACACCGCCCGCGTCATCCCAATAGATGTGCGGCGAAAAATCACTCGGCGGCGCTGCCGTGACCCACGTGGGCGCGGTCTCCGGCGGCACGTCCGAGACAACGCGGAATTCGCTCGAAGTAATCATTTGATTCTGATCATACAGATAAATCGACAGGCTGCTTGCGTCCTGCGATTCACGCTGCAGCTCCAAAAGCCGCTCGTACAGCTCAAACGAATCTTCGACCGCCGGCGCGGAAAGGATCGAATACGCGGTGACGGCACAGCGCAGCTCCCTGTCATTCGCAGCGTGCACGGCCGTGCGATACGCCCCCCGCATGGCGTCGTCAAGCTGCTCCGACTGTGTTTCCATCGGCCCGGTCACCGTGCGCGCGTAATTTTTCTCGGCCATGCGAACTGCAAAATAAACGCTGCCTGCGAAGAAAAAGGCAAGGCTGACAAAGGCCACCGCGAGGAGACCCAGCAGAACACGGGTGCGGAAGGACAGCGTTTTGCTTTTTTTCACCACGTTTCTCCCCTCCCGCTCTCCAAAATGCGTGCATGCACGCTCTTTTGTTATCATAGCAAATCAATTACAGGATTACAAGTCAGAATCATGCTTTGTTGGGAACTTTTTCCGCTCTTCTTTCATTTCTCTCAAAATACACAATTTCCCTTCCGTTTTTCGTCTGCTTTGCCCAATTTTTAGTTTTGTTTCGTTTTATGCTATTTTTGTACATTTTTCTTCTAACCGATTTTTTCGGTTTGATGATACAGTGAATACAACAAACAGAGAACCGCACAAAAAGAATCTGCCGCACAATATACGGCTCTGCTCCCGGAGCCGGGGACGATAAGGAGAATGAAAATGATTGAAGCAAACGAACGCGAAGTAATCCGCGAACTGGCGAAAAAGCTGGCGGAGCTGGCGAACCAGCCGATCATGGAGGAGCGCCGTAAGCTCTGGTATGCCCACAACGATCTCAAGACCGATGAGCCGGTCATCGACTGCTCGCCCGAGGGCGCGTGGCGCGAGATCGTCCCGGCCGACTCCCTGGTCTGCCAGGACCCGGCCGCCCGCGAGATCGAATGGACCCTACGTGCCCGCATTTACCGCGCCGAGGTCATCAACGACGACGTCCCGGCCGAGACCCGCTGGGACTGCCGCAAGCTGATCTCGGACACCGGCTGGAGCGTAGCCGGCAAGAAGGCGCACAACGCCTTTACGAACGAGAGCGTCCATGTGCCGACCATTTCGACCATCAACCCCTTCTGGCGTCCCGACTACAAGTTTGACGAGACCGCCGCCGAGTTTGAGCCGCTCATCAGCGACGACGACATGGAGGACAGCGACATCGCCGAGCAGCTCGTTGCCCCCAAGGTCATTTATGACGAGGAGGGCTCCAAGCGCCTGCTCGAGCTCCATCAGGACCTGCTGGGCGATATCCTCGACGTGC
>CAMEPU010000116.1 GCA_945932315.1 uncultured Clostridia bacterium | reverse complement strand
CCGAGCATGGCGTTCAAAAGGGTCGATTTGCCCGCGTTCGGACGGCCGATCAGGGCGCAGGGCACGCCCTCGGTCAGCATGCGGCCGCGCTCGAAGGTGGCCAGCAGCTCGTGCAGGCGGTCGTCCGTCCGGGCGACGGTCGCGCGGATCTCTTCGAGGGGCAGATCCTCAATCTCCTCGTCCGGGTAGTCGATGACGGCCAGAAAATGGCCGCACAGGCCGACGAGTCCGGCGCGCAGCGCGGCCAGCTCGCCGCTCATTTTGCCGCCCATCTGGCGCACCGCGTTGGCGGCGGCGGCGGGCGTGCGGGCGGCGACCAGATCGGCAACCGCCTCGGCGGCGAAGAGGTCCATCTTGCCGTTTAAAAAGGCGCGGCGGGTGAACTCACCCGGGCGGGCCTGCCGCGCCCCCGCGCGGAAGAGCGCGAGCAGCGCGGCCTCGAGCACGGCGGCCGAGCCATGGCAATGGATCTCAGCCATCGGCTCGCCCGTGAAGGTTTTGTCGCCCGGGAAGGCGGCGGCCAGCGGCCGGTCGATGACCTTGCCCCCGGCGACCAGATCGCCCAGCACCAGCTTGCGCGGCGGACAGTCGGCCAGGGCCAGCCCGGACGCCGGGTGAAAGACCTGCCCCGCGACGGCGAGCGCGTCCGTGCCCGAGATCCGGATGACGCCCACGGCGCCCCCGGCGGGGCTGGACAGCGCGGCAATGACGTCCGACATGAAAGCTCCTCCCTCCAAAACGGGCTGAAAACCCGCAATTTTTGCATAAAATTCGAATTTTATTATAGCATTTGCAGGGGAATCCGTCAATAAACGCAGGCGCACAAAAGCGACAAAATAAGCGGAAACGCCCGTCCGCCTTTTGAAAGCGTCAGCGGATGTTCCCGCGTGGGTTCATCGGAGCATCGTCACCCTGATCTGTCCCCGCTTTTCGCGGGCGCGGGCATATGCGGCCAGCTTGCCCGCATTGCTGCCCGCCTGCAACGCGTAGGCGATCAAAAAATCGCTTTGCGCGACCATCCGGCGGTTGGCCTGAACAATGGCCGCGCGGCGGGGGACGAGCTCCATGCCGTCGGGATAGACCGTGCCGTCGAAGCCGTCCAGCAGTTCAAAAGACCGCTCCGACGGATGGTAAGGCAGGAGCAGCAAAAGCGTCACCCCGGTATGGCGGGTTTTCGCGTCCCGCACCGCCCGCGCCGTCAAAGCGTCGAAGCGCCCATAATGCCCGACAACAAACGTCCGCACGCCGTATTCGACAATGTGGCGCTCGACCGCGGCAGCCAGTGGCGCATAGAGCGCGTCGGGCGCATCCCGGTGACCGATGAAAAAACAAGTATGCCTCTCCATTTTCTCTCTCCGTCCACTTTCAATTCTCTATTTATATAGGCAATATTGCCTATCACGCCTACCTTTCATTATAGGCAATAATAGAGATATGTAAAGTGGAAGGAGGGCTGCCGGATGATTTCTTACGCACCATTATGGGAAACCATGAAAAAGTGCGGCGCAAGCACATACACGCTGCAAGTAAAAGGCGGCGTCAGCAGCTCTACCATCCGACGGCTGAAAGCGAATGAATCGGTCTCGACCAATACGTTGGACGCTCTTTGCAAGATTCTCCACTGCTCTCTTGAGGATATCGTCGTCTATTTACCGGACAAAGCCCAATAAAAATTAGAATGCACACGCAGATTTCCGCACGTGTTGCGTGTGAACCCAGCTCCCCTTGCACGGGGAGTTTCTTCTTTTTCACCGTTGCCCGGCGTTTTTTTCACCATTCCCCGCTTTCTTTCGTCCGCTTCCGGTGCTATAATAAATGCAGTTTATTACTCTGGAGGGACTCCCATGATCCGACGTTATTCCGCGCCCCTGTGCGCGGTGATCCTCGGCGCGGTCTGCGCCGTTTTCGAATGGCTGAGCCGCACCCGCGGCCTGTCGCTCGCGCTGCTCGGCGGCGCGCTCGCGGTCAGCCTGCTCGCGCTGGCGGCTCTGGCGCGCACCTATGAAATCCATGAAAAATGGCGCTTTGAGGACTATTTCGCGGGCGATGACAGCATTTTGAAGCTGTTTTCGGTGCTCGGCGGCCTGCTGTTCGCGCTCGGCGGCGCGGGTACGCTGGTGGGCGCCGTGCTCGAGTCCATGGCACTCCGGTCCGACCCCCTGGAGCAGGCGCTCGGCAGCTTTTCGCCCCTGTCCGTCCTGCCCTACATCGCCCTCGCCCTGCTCGCCGTCGCGTCCGCGTACAGCTGCGTGGCGCTCGCCCGGGCGCAGGCGCGCGGCGAAATCGAGGAAAAGACCGCCGGCCTGACCCTGTTCCCGCTGATCTGGGCCGTACTCGACCTCATCATCGTGTTCAAGAACAACAACACGAACCCCTATACCCGCTATTATCTGGCCGATCTGCTCTGCGGCGCCGCCCTGACGCTGGCCTTCCTGTTTTACTGCCGCTTCCTGTATGGCAAGATCATGCCCCGGCGCTTCCTGTTTCTCGCGGGCGCGGGCGTCGTGCTCGCCCTGACGGCGGCCGGCGGCGGCGCGCTCTCCGTCCTGCTCCCGGGCGGCCGGAACATGCTCAGCGCGACCGATCTCATGCGCCTGATTTCGGCGCTCGGCGCGGCGGTCTACCTGCTCGGTCAGATGGTGCGCATGTGCGCCCCCCGCAAGCAGGTCTACTACTGGCAAGAGTAAATATTTTTTAATTTTTTATATATCTTTGATTTCTGCTGTTCGGTTTATCAGGAATTGTCATCCGAATGAGATTCCATTCAATCGCAGGGTGCAGGTAATTTCTGCGGAATCCTTCTCTTGATTTCAGCGCTAACTTTTCCATAAGCGTTTTGCTTGTATAAGGAATGTCGTATTCCATGACATCAAGCAGTTTTTTGACCGTTTCGGAAAGATATTCATTTTCTTCGTTGATTTGAACAGCAATTTCATCCAGTATCTTATCAATCTGGGACAGTATAAACTCGATAAAAATGGTCGATTCTCCGGCAACATGACACTTGGCAATTGCTTCGTAGTATTCATCCTGAAACTTCTCAATCTGACTTTCGATCGGAATGTATTCAAATACCGGTTTCCATTTTGCCAGAATGGCAGTATGCCACAATCTCGCCATTCTGCCATTCCCATCTGCGAAAGGATGGATAAATACAAACTCATAGTGGAATACACTGCTTAAAATCAGCGGATGTACCTCGTGTTTTACTGACTTCATCCAACGGAACAACTCCTCCATAAGCTGCGGTACAAATCGTGCCGGTGGAGCCATGAAGATACACTGATCGCCGTTGAAAACGCCTTCCTCACCCAAGCGAAAGTCCCCGGACTCCCCCACGAGATACTTCGTCATAATCTCATGGAATTGCTTCAAGTGCCGGATGTTATAGGGGTCGATCTCTGACAACCGTTCATACGCAGCATAGGCATTCTTTATTTCCTGAATTTCCTTTTGCTCACCAAGTACAGCCTTGCCGTTAATAACATCTCTGACCTGTCCCAAAGTCAAAGAATTTGCTTCAATCTTCAACGAGGAATGAATGGATTTAATTCTGTTGTTTTTTCTCAGATGCGGCTTTGCTTCAAGATTATTGGTAGCTGTTATACGTCCGATTTTTTCAGAAATCGACGATACAGACGACAGAATTTCATTTGTTATTGTAAAAGGCGGTTTATAATCTCCCATCAAAACACCTCCGTAATCTTGCGTATTATCTTGCGTATTTTCTTCCTTCATTATACAAATATCAGGAGTAAATTTCAAGGACTTTGACACTCCCCACATCTAAAGAAGGGGGATTCTTGGTTCAACGATATAGCTCTTACCGAACCACACGTCTAACGTGTGGTTTTGATATACAAAAAAGCGAACTCCCGTGAGTTCGCTTTTTTCATGCCTATTCGAGCTGTCCCGGCCGTTTTTCCTTGATTTTGGGCGGAAAGGCGCGGTCAAATTTCTCGACCGCGGCGGGGTCGGCAAAGTAGCAGGGCGGATCGCTGTAAACGCCCCGGTGATTTCCCCGCGCCGACTCGTCCAGAAATTTCACCATAAAAAACGGGAATTCCCCGTCCGCGCCCGCGTAGCAGATGCCGTATTTGGACGCGGGTTCAAACCCAAAGCGCCCGTAATACCCGGGGTCGCCCGTGATGACGACGGCGGGATAGCCCAGCTTCCACGCCTGTTCCAGCGTAAATTCGATCAGCTTCGACCCATAGCCCTGCTTTTGGCGGGACGGCAGAACGCTGACCGGGCCGAACAGCAGCAGCTCCTGCGTTTCCCCGTCCGTCTGCAGCATGCCCTTGGCGTAGGCGATGTGAGCGACGGGCGCGCCGTCCTCCTCGATCACATAGTCGAGCGCGGGCACGAACGCCGGGTCGTCCCGCAGGACGTGCAGCACATAGTGCTCGGTGCAGCCCGGGCGGTACACGTTCCAGAAGGCCTCGCGCGTCAGGTTTTCAACCGCGGCGTAATCGCGCGGCTCCTCTCTGCGAATCAGCATCTTTTTCACCTCTTGCGGTTTGTTTTGTTGAATTTGGCGATCTCTTTAAACTTTTTCTCCTTGGCTGCGAGATAGCCCGCCGCGTCGGCGGCGCGGGCGTTTTCGGCCGTCAGCTTCTGATAGGAGCGCCAGCGCGCCGGGTCGAGCTCGCCCCGCTCCAGCGCTGCGCGGACGGCGCAGCCCGGCTCGTTTTCGTGGGTGCAGTCCCGGAAACGGCAGCGGGCGGCCAGCCGCTCGACGTCAGAAAACGCAGTGTCCAGCCCCTCGCCCGCGTCCCACAGCCCCAGCTTGCGCATGCCCGGCGTGTCGATGACCATCGCGCCGCCCGGCAGGAACAGCATCGCCCGATGGGTGGTGGTGTGCCGTCCCCGGTCGTCGTTGCGCAGACCGCCCGTCGCGAGCACGTCCCCGCCCAGCAGGCGGTTAATGAGCGTCGATTTGCCGACGCCCGAGGAACCGACAAAGGCCAGCGTCCGCCCGGGCGCGGCGTAGGGCGCGAGCCGCTCCCAGCCGCCGTCCAGCGCTGAGAGCGCGATCACCTCCGCGCCCATGGCTACCCGTTCAGCCTCGGCCAGCCGCCCGGCGAGATCATCACACAGGTCGGCCTTGGTGAGCACCACGACGGGCATGGCTCCACTGTCCCACGCGGCCGAGAGGTAGCGCTCCAGACGGCGCAAGTTGAAGTCGTTGTTGAGGGACATGCACAAAAACACGGTGTCGATATTGGCGGCGACCACCTGCCCTTCGTGCGCCGTCCCGGCCGCCCGGCGGACAAACACGCTCTGCCGGGGCAGGACATGGTGGATGACAGCGGTCTCCCCATCGTTGGGGTCGGCCATCACGTAATCGCTCACGGCGGGATAGTCGGCGGGCGCGGCGGCCTCGTACTGGAACCGGCCGGACAC
>CAMEPU010000115.1 GCA_945932315.1 uncultured Clostridia bacterium | reverse complement strand
AATACCATGTCCCAAAATCAAAAAGTTGCCGTCGTCACGGGCGGCGCGCACGGCATCGGCAAGTGCATCTGCGAGGAATTCCAAAAGGCGGGCGTGCGGGTCTGCGTCATCGACCTGCTGGACAACCCGTACTTTATGGGCGATCTGGCCGATCAAAGCACACTGGAACGGTTCGCAGAGAAAGTGATCGCAGATTATGGTCACGTGGACTACCTCATCAACAACGCCAAGCCCCTGACCCGAGGATTGGACACCTGTTCCTACGAGGAGTTTGAACGTGCGCTCCGCGTGGGCGTCACCGCGCCCTTTTACCTCGCCAAGCTGTTCGCCCCCCACTTCGCGCCGGGCGCGAGCATCGTCAACATCTCGTCCAGCCGCGACCGGATGAGCCAGCCCCAGTCCGAGAGCTACACGGCGGCCAAGGGCGGCATCCACGCGCTGACCCACGCGCTCGCGGTCAGTCTGGCCGGTCGGGTGCGGGTCAACTCGATCTCCCCCGGCTGGATCGACACCGATTTCCGGGTCTATGAAGGCCCGGACGCCGTCCAGCAGCCCGCCGGGCGGGTCGGCAACCCGCTCGATATCGCGAACATGGTGCTCTACCTCTGCTCGGACAAGGCGGGCTTCATCACGGGCGAAAACATCTGCATCGACGGCGGCATGACCCGCCAGATGATCTACCACAACGACTGCGGCTGGACGCTGCAAACCGATTGACAGTCAGGAGGTACGAACATGAGAAAGAATTTCGGGGCCAAGCCCTACTGCTATCCGCAGCCCGTTTTCATCATCGCCACCTATGGCGAGGACGGCACACCCGACGCGATGAACGCGGCATGGGGCGGCATCAGCGAGGAAAACGAGATCTCCCTGTGCCTGAGCCCGGAGCATAAGACCGTCAAAAACCTGCTCGCGCGCGGCGCGTTCACCGTCAGCATGGCGACCGCCGGGCAGCTCGTCGCGTGCGACTATGTCGGCGTCGTCTCGGGCAACGACGTGCCCGACAAGTTCGCGAAGGCCGGTTTTCACGCCGTGCGGAGCGAATTTGTGGACGCGCCGCTGATCGAGGAGCTGCCGATGGCGCTCGAGTGCCGGGTGATCGGCTACGACGCGGAATCCTGCCGTCTGGTCGGCGAGATCGTCAACGTCAGTGCCGACGAGCGCGTTCTCGACGAGGCGGGCAAAATCGACGTGCAAAAGCTCGACCCGATCACCTTCGACCCGCTGCACAACGCCTACTGGACGCTGAGCAAAAAGGCCGGAAACGCCTTCCGCGACGGCCTCGCCCTTCGCTGAACGACACACAGCCCGTGCCGGGAATGGCACGGGCTGCATTTTTTATCCGCTGAGGCCGGAAAAGTACGGGATCAGACTATAAGCGGCTGCTTTTGTGTGGTCAATGAACGGTTGCGTATTTTCCGCTTCTCAAATTCAAATCATTTTTTCTCATCCAGCAGTATGACACCATCCGCAGGATTCTGGTCAATGGCGCCCACCACGCGGTGCGGAAGATAGGGCTCCTCCAGATACGCGATGTCCGCTGCTGTCAGCTTCACTTTCAACGCTCCCACAGCGTCATCCAGATACCGCGCCTTGGTTGCTCCGACGATCGGAGACGCAACGCCTTTTGCCCAGTGCCAGGCCAGCGCGATCTGCTGCATCTTCACGCCATAGCGCTCCGCCAGTTCATGCACCCGCAGGACGATCTGCATATCCTGTTCCTCAGTGCGGTCATATTTGCCCATCGCCACCCGGTCGGTTTTGCTGCGCAGGGTATCCGTGTTCCACTGGGGCCGGGTCAGATGTCCGGCCGCCAGTGGGCTATAGGGCATGAGCGACACGCCCATCTGTTTACAAATCGGGATCAGCTCCCGCTCGTCCTCGCGGTAGAGCAGGTTGTAATGGTTCTCCATGGCCTGAAACTGCGCCCAGCCGTGGTCACGGGCGGCAAGCTGCATATTGTAAAACTGGTAGCCGTACATGGCGGACGCGCCCAGCGCCCGCACCTTGCCGGCCCTGACCAGATCATCGAGCGCCTCCATCGTCTCCTCGATGGGCGTGCCGTAGTCAAAGCGGTGGATGAGATACAGGTCGAGATAGTCGGTCCCCAACCGCTTCAGGGTTCCGTCGATCTCCCGGTGGATCGCCGCAGCAGACAGTCTGCCGGGGTTGAAATAAACCTTCGAAGCAATGACCACCTTGTCACGGGCGATGTTCTTTTTGAGCGCCCGCCCCAGATATTCCTCGCTGGTACCGGCAGAGTAACCGTTGGCGGTGTCAAAAAAGTTGATTCCCAGAGAAAGCGCGTGTCTGACCACGTTCTCCGTTTCCGTTTCGTCCAATGTCCAATCGTGCATGGTTCCTGCCTTGCCGAAGCTCATGCAGCCGACGCACAGCTTGGAGATCTGAATATCCGTGTTTCCCAGTGTCGTATAGTCCACTTTTCGATTCCCTCCGATCCTTTATGTTTCTGCCGCCTTCTGAATACAGCTCATGGCGTTCAGGCTGCGGGGATAGCCGAGGTAATCGGTCGCCTGATAGACGGTCTCCTTGACCATGACCGGCGTGACCCCGTTTTCCAGCGCGGCGGGCAGCATTTCCCGAAAGGCGTCCACGCCGCCGCAGCCGATCAGCGCGGCGAGGATCGCCAGCCAGCGGGTCGGCCCGTCGAGCTGCTGGTTTTCTTCGTTTACCACCTCGTCAAAGGCGAAGTGCTGGAAGCGCTCCGCAAATTCGGGGTCGGTCTTTCTCAGTTCCATGCGCATCCCTCCAATGCGCTGTATTCTTCCTCCGTCACCGGCTCGCACCACTCGCTCGAGGTCTCCTCGCCGGGCACCTCTACCGCGATGTGGGAGAACCAGCTGTCCTTCTTCGCGCCGTGCCAGTGCTTGACCTCGGGCGGGATGACAATGACCGTGCCGGCGGTCAGCGGCACCGGCGCTTTGCCCGCCTCCTGATACCAGCCCTCGCCGGCGGTGCAGATCAGCAGCTGCCCGCCGCCGGTTTTCGCGTGGTGGATGTGCCAGTTGTTCCGGCACCCCGGCTCAAAGGTGACATTCGCCAGGAAAAGTCCGTCTTCCGGTCTCGTCAGCGGGTTCAGATACGACTGCCCGATGAAATACCGGGCGAAGGTCGTGTTCTCTGCCCCAAGGCCGAACACATTCTGCTGGTTGAATTCTTTTTGGTCCGTTGTTTTCATGGTTGCGCTCCTCACTTTCGTTTGTCTGATGCGCCGGGCTTGACAGGCAGAATGCTGTGGCGCAGATAGTCCAGCCTTGCAAGCTGTGCTTCCCTGAAATGAATCTCATCCAACGCATGCTCCCGTTTTCGCGTGAGCATCTGCATTCTCTGCTCCTTTGTGTGATCCCCTTCCAGAAGCAGGCGCATGTATGTCTCGACTTCGCTGTTCGTAAAGCCCACATCGTGCAGGGTCATGATCATGCTGAGGCGCTCCAGATCGCTGTCGTCATACTGCCAGGACCCCATCACTTTCTTCACTTCCTGACAGAGTCCCCAGCTCTCATATTCGTCCAGAAGCCAGATCGGGATGCTGTAGCGATCGCTTGCTTCCTGCTTCGTCATGTTTTCTCCGTCACCTTCGCTCCAAAAAATACAGGTGCCCTTTCGGACACCTATATCGTATCGCCAAACACCAGAAATGTCTAATGCTTATATTCGATTTTGAGAAATGCCTAAAGTGTATTTCTGATGTGCTGGATGAACAGCGTCTGCGCGGCCGAAATCGTCTGATTCTTTTTCCAGACCAGCACGGAGCCTGTCTCCATCCGGGGTGCCAGCGGAACAAAACGGAGATTCTCAAAACCGTGCCGAGGTCAAAACACAAAGCGACGCCCAGCCCCTGCTCCACCATAAACGCCGCATTCACGATCAGGTTATACGTCGCCGCGATTTCCAGCTGGTCGTAGGCATCGCCGAACCAGTTCGCCAGCTCTTTTTTTACCAGCTCCCGGCGCACCATGAGCAGCGGAACGCCGCACAAGTCTTCCGGCGTGACAAATTCTTTCCCGGCCAGCGGGGAATCGGCCCGCACCAATACGCCCCACTGTTCTTTCAGCGGCAGGCGGAGAAATTCGTATCTGGAGATGTCGACGGGCTCCACCAGCAGCCCCATATCCAGCAGCCCTTTTTCGATGCGCTCCTTGATGTCATCCGCGATGGCACTGTAAATGCTGAACTGAACCAGCGGGTACTTCTGACGGAAGGATACCATCTTCCCGGAGAGCACGGCCATGCTCTTCGTCTCTCCGCAGCCGATAGCGATTTCTCCGGCAGGCATTTCCTCCCTGTGCTGCAGCTCCATCTTCGTTTTTTCGGACAAGGAGACCAGTTCCTGCGCCCGCCGCCGCAGCAGCATCCCTTCCTCGGTCAGACTGACGCTGTGTTTTCCCCGATGAAACAGCTGCACCCCCAATTCTTCCTCGAGCTGCATGAGCTGTCTCGAGAGGGTGGGCTGCGTCACATGCAAAAGCTGAGCGGCCCTTGTGATGTTTTCTTCTCTGGCGACCATCAGGAAATAATTCAGGACTCTGAGCTCCATATCCCATACCTCGTATCGCTGCGTTTCTTTTATTATACCTGCGCTTCTGCAATTTGCAACATACCTGGTCTCAAGGAATACAAAAAGGCATTTTTAGCCTGACCAGCGAAATCGTGAACGCAGATAAAGGCTGCCTTCGGCTTATTCAAATGCCACCCTCCTCAGAAGCCCAGCTTGTGCAGCAGTTTCTCTACATCGGCGGCCTTGAGAACCTTGCCCATAGAAACGACCTTTTCATTCACCACGATAGCAGGCATGCTCATAACGCCATACCCCATGACCTTTTCCATGTCGGTGATATACTCCACCTCTACGGGCAAACCCAGCGCCTTGACAGCGGCTGCTGCGTTCTCGTACTGCTCATGGCAGGATTTGCAGCCTGCGCCCAGGACTTTGATGCTGGCGATACCACTATTAATCTCACCGCAACAGGCAGATTCTCCCGCCTGGTTGGTGGAACCGCAGCAGCAAGTGGGGACCTGCTTTTCTTCTTCCTTTTTCTTTCCAAAACCGAACAGACCCATGACAATTTCCTCCTAAATTGATGATTTATAAAAAGCTTTAATTTTTATGGGCTTTATCCGCAGCAAGAACAACCGCAGTTGGATTCTTTTCCTCCCTTTATATCAGCAAATACTGAATCGCATTAAAGAAGTAGCCGACAACAATGATTCCAGCTGTGCAGATGGCAATGAAGATCCCCAGCAGCTTCGGCTTTACAGCCTTGCGGAGCATGATCATAGAGGGCAGAGAAAGGGTCGTGACACCCATCATAAAGGACAGCACCACGCCAAGCTGCGCGCCCTTGGCCAGCAGAGCTTCTGCGATGGGGATGGTGCCGAAGATGTCGGCATACA
>CAMEPU010000114.1 GCA_945932315.1 uncultured Clostridia bacterium | reverse complement strand
CAATCTGGCGTTTGGCGGTTATATGACGGACGACGCGTCCGATATGATCAATTTCCCGATCGACACCCCGTTCACCGCGTCAATGGAGGAACGGCAGTTCTTCGCGGCGCTGCTCGAAAACGAGGAGTATCTGGCGCAGTACCACACCTATCTGCGCGACCTGTGCGAGGGCTATGTGGAGACTGAGCTGCCCCAGACCTACGCCGCCATGCGGGTGCTGCTCGACGGGCTGGTCGGGACGGAGGACGCCGATCCGACCGCGTTCTATACAAACGAGGAATACCAGGCAGCGGTCGAGATGCTGCGCCAGACCATCGAGCTGCGCGCCCAGAGCGTGCTCGGGCAGATCGAGGGGACGATCCCCTCGACCAGCGAGGGACAGGAGGCTGAGCCGCACAAGCTGCTCGACTGCTCGTCCATCGATCTCTCTGTGATGGGAAACATGTTCGGAAACAACCGCGGCGGCTTCGGCGGCCCCGGCGATTTCGACGGCACGGAACCGTTCGGGAAGGCTCCTGACGGTGCGGAGCCCGCGGATGATCCTTCGCAGCAGGCGGCATCCGCCGCAGGGGAGTTTCCCGGACAGGAACCGCCCGAAGAGGGCGCGGCAGCCGAACAGACGGCGCTCTCCGCAGCCGCGCGCCCGGCGCGCGGTGCGGAAGGGGACGGCGGGAAGCCGACCGGCGGCGCCCTGCCCGCCGGAACCGCGCTGAACGCCGGCGCGGCAGCCGGAGAAAATCCATCCGCCGCGAACACCGACATGGCGGCGGATGGGACGCCGGCCCGCCCGGCGGGCGGGCCCTGGGACAGCGAAGCGGAAGAAAATCCGGACGGGACCGAAATCTGGCCCCGGTTCGCCGCCAACCTGGCGGTCACGCTGGGCGCGCTCGGCGTGCTCGTGCTGGCCGTGGTCTTTGCCCGGCTGTACCACCGCCGCAAATTCCGCATCAAATAATCAAAGCCCGGGGCACTGCGCTCCGGGCTTTTGACGTGGGACGGATTACGACTCTGCAGGGGACTGGGGCTCGGCGGGCTGGGTCACCATGCGCGCCCCGACCATGCCGGTCAGCAGGGCGGCGAGGTCGATGCCGGTCGATTCCTTCATGCCGTCCATGATCTGGTTGGCGCTCGACATCACGTCGCGCACCAGTTTGGTCGAGTTGCCGTCGCCGTACATGACGATCTTGTCGGTCTGCGCGAGCGGCGCGGCGGCGTTCCGGACGACCTCGGGCAGGGCGGTCAGATACATCTCGAGCACGGAGGCCTCGCCCATCTTGCGCTGCGCCTCGGCCTTCTTCTCGATGGCTTCGGCTTCGGCCAGACCCTTGGCGCGGATGCCTTCGGCCTCCTGCTCCATCGCGAAGCGGAGCGCTTCGGCCTCGGCCTTCTGTGCGAGGGAGCGCTGCTCGGCCTCGAAGCGGGCGGCCTCGGCATCCTTCTGGCGGCGGATCAGCTCGGCCTCGGCTTCCTTCTCGGCCTTATACTTCATCGCGTCGGCCTGCTTGCGGATCTCGGCGTCCAGCTTGCGCTCCTTGAGGGCGATCTCCTTCTCGGCCAGCTCGGCCTCCTTCTCGCGGCGGGCGATGTCGGCATTCGTGCGGGTGACCTCGATGGTCTTGCGCTGCTCCTCCTGCTGAATGGAGTAGGCCGCGTCGGCAGCGGCGCGCTTGGTGTCGGCCTTGACCTGCATATCGGCCTGCTGTACGGCCAGCTCGGCGTTCTGCTCGGCGATCATCTTCTCGGCCTGCACCTTGATGGCGTTGGCCTCCTGCTGTGCGTTCGAGGTCGCGATGGCGATGTCGCGCTGGGCGTTCGCCTTGGCGATCTGGGCGTTCTTGCGGATCTGCTCGACGTTGTCGATGCCCATGTTTTCAATGGTGCCCGCATTGTCCTTGAAATTCTGGATGTTGAAGTTGACGACCTCAATACCCAGCTTTTCCATATCGGGGACGACGTTTTCGGTGATCTTTTTGGCGACGCCCTGGCGATCCTGCACCATTTCCTTGAGGCCGACCGAGCCGACGATCTCGCGCATATTGCCTTCAAGCACCTGGGTGACCAGGCTGATGAGCTCATCCTGCCGCTTGCCGAGCAGCGCCTCGGACGCGCGCTCGAGCAGGGCGGGGTCGGACGAGATCTTGATGTTGGCCACACCGTCGACGGTCACGTTGATGAACTCGTTTGTCGGAACGGCCTCCGAGGTCTTGACGTCGACCTGCATGACGCGCAGGGACAGCTTGTCCACACGCTCAAAGAACGGCACGCGCCAACCGGCTTTGCCGATCAGGATGCGCTTTTTCCCCAGACCGGAGATGATGTACGCGGTGTCCGGCGGGGCTTTCAGGTAGCCGATGATGAAGAGCGCGGCGGCCAGAACAAGGATGATAAAAAAGATGATAAACGCGGGCGAAAGCAGAACAGATAACATGATTTTCCTCCTTTTAAATGGACGTTTCGCGATTTGTGGGTGGGTGGGAACAATACGCCGTGCCGGCCGGCAGACGGTCGAAAGGGGGTGAAAAACAAAAAATAAGACTTTCACCCGATGGTAAAAGTCTTGTTAAAATCTGTTTCACGAAGATTTCTGCGCGTCCCGGGCTGAAATTCAACCGTCCTGACGGTGCGCACCCGAACGGAAGATCCGCCCGGGAACTACTCCCTTTTGACACTATTATCATACCAAAATTCGACTGTTTTCGCAATGCGCAAACTGATAAAACCGGATTCACGCTTTTTGTACAGCTTTAATAAATATGACTCGATTGAAGGAACGGGAAGATTTTCCGCCGTTATTTTTTGAGGATGCGCTCGAGCGTCGGAATGTCGAGCAGGTTCACCGTCTGAAACCGCCCGCGCCAGAACACGGCGAAGTTGTTGAACACGCAGGGCAGCGCCTTGGCCTGCTCGAGCGTGTCCACCCGCACGAAGGACGCGGGCACGCCGTGCTCCGCGCAGTACTGCCCGATCAGCTCGATCCGCTGGGGGATAAAGGGGCACTGCAGGTCGTAATAGATGGTCAGCTCCTGACTTTCAATCTGTTCGGCTTTCGCATTCGGCGCGAACCGGGGCAGGCTGCCGTCGAAGGAGAGGGCGAGCAGCTCGTAGTCGTTCTCGGTCGTGTCCACGGTTTCGAAGCCGAACTTCCGCGCGAACGACTGGTCGGAGAGCCAGGCCTTCTGCTTCTGCGCGCCCAGCATGCACACGCCCGACTTACCCTGCGCCCGGGCGTCGGACAGGCAGGACTCCATCAGCGCCCGGCCGTAGCCGCTGCCCTTGGGCCCGCCTGTGACCCACAGACAGTAGAGATAGAGATAGTTGTCGCCTGTGATGGGGACCCACGCGGTCTCGAGCGGCGCGTATTCGATGAAAACGCAGCCCTTGACGTCGAGCTTGCGGAAAACGTGCCCCTCTGGCAGCCGGGCGGCCAGCCATTGCCGCTTGGCCTCGACCCCGGGGTGGGGCTTTTTGCTGCGGATGATGCAGCAGAGGTGTTCTTTTGCAAGGTTTTCGGGGGTGAGATCGATAAATTTCGCCTGCATGGCCGATCCTTCCTTTCTGTTTGGCGCTCAGGACAGATAGTCCATGAGGCCGCGCAGCCCGTGCAGTACGGGCGCGCCGGTGGCGCGGAGCAGGGCGCCGCTCTGGTGTCCGGTGGTGGCCAGAATGCAGTCCGCGCCGCAGGCCGAAGCCACCTCGAAGTCGTGCACGGTATCCCCGATAAACAGGGTGCGGCGGGGGTCGAGTCCCTGTTCGGCGGCCCATGCCACTGCGCGGTCGCGCTTGCTCCGGCCGTAGTGGTCGGAGACACCCAGAATGTCCGAAAAATAGGACGCGATCGGGAAGGGCGCCATCTGCGCGCGCAGACTGCTCTGTTCGCCCGCCGAGAGGACGGCCTGCCGCACGCCCCGGTTCTGCAGGGCGTCCAGCGTGTCGAGCACGTCCGGGCACAGCCCGGCGCGGTGCTGGGCGGCGGCGTAGCCCGCGACATAGTCGCGCGCCAGCGCCTCGAACGGTGTTTTGGAAAAGTCGAAGCCCAGCCGCTCGTAATAGCGGATGACCGGGAAGCAGAACAGGCTGCGGTAGGTTTCGGCGTCCGGGATGGACGGCAGCCCCTGTTCGGCCAGCAGTCCGTTCATCACGTCGATGCAGACGGCCACGTCGTCAAACAGCGTGCCGTTCCAGTCCCAGACGATGGTGTCGTAATTCATGTGGGGGAGTCCTCGTTTCATGTGAAATATCCTTTCCGTTTACGCCCCCACGCGGAGGGGAAGTCAGGCGGCGCTGTGCCGGGGCTGGTCGGTATCGTAGACGACGGGCGCGTAATAGGCGGCGCGCAGATCGGCGCGGCGGGCGGCGCGGCGGCGCAGCTCACGCGCGCGGCGCTCCCAGCGGTACAGGCCGCTCAGACCGTAGGCCAGCAGAAGCAGGGACTGAACGCAGCGCTCGACGATATCGGCGACGGCGAGTGTGCCGGCGTCCGCCTGAGAGGCGGTGGCGAAGAGGAAAGCGAAGGAAATAATACAAATAGTAATATAAATCTTTTTCATAACACTCAGACCCTTTCCGAACAACTGTTCGTTTTTTTGATGGTTTCAGTATATCACGGAAAGTGTCCAATTACCAGTTCTTTCAAACATTTGTTCGACGAAAATTCGAACAAATGTTTGTGCAATTTTGTGGGTCTGAACCAATGCATCCGGCGAAGCGGCAGGTGCTGCTGGATGAAAGAGCAATAAATGAACCCGAACGGGTATAAAAATATGAAGAAGAATAAAAAATACACCTTATCGGGTATAAAATAAAGACGTGCACTTGATTTTATACCTGAAAGGGTATAAAATGTGCGTATCAAGATGTTTTGAGGAGGCGGCGGCATGAATAAGATAGCCGAATTCATTAAAACTAACCGAAAAGCCGCAGGATTGACACAGGAAGAATTTGCGATGCGTTCAGGGTTGGGCCTTCGTTTCATCCGCGAGCTCGAACAGGGGAAGGAGACCGTGCGCATGGATAAGGTCAATGCGGCGCTTGCGATGTTCGACATGGAAGCCGTTCCCGGCAGGAAGGACGGAAAATGATGGATGTTTTCCGAACCGCTTATGTCTATGTGCGGCATATTTTTGCCGGAACGCTGTGCGAAACCGACGAAGGCTATGCGTTCACCTATGATCCGGACTATCTGAAAAGTGATGCTGCGCGCGCGGTGTCGCTGACGCTGCCGCTGGCGCAGGAGGCGTATACGTCGAAGACGCTGTTTTCCTTTTTTGACGGGCTGATCCCCGAGGGATGGCTGCTGGGGCTGGTCAGCCGCAACTGGAAAATTGATCCCAAAGACCGCTTTGGACTTCTGCTTGTCGCCTGCAGGGACGGGATCGGAGCGGTCAGCATCAGGGAGGAACGGATATGAATTGCCTGTGCTGCGGA
>CAMEPU010000113.1 GCA_945932315.1 uncultured Clostridia bacterium | reverse complement strand
GCACGCCCTGCGAGTCCTTCTGGACCGAGAGCCAGCTCGTCGACGGCAAGTGCCCCGACTGCGGCCGCGAGTGCGTCGATGCCGAGGAAGAGGCTTACTTCTTCAGAATGAGCAAGTACGCCGACCGCCTGATGCAGTATATCGAGGAGCACCCCGATTTTATCCAGCCCGAGTCCCGCAAGAACGAGATGGTCAACAACTTCCTGAAGCCCGGCCTGCAGGATCTCTGCGTTTCGCGCACCTCGTTCAACTGGGGCGTTCCGGTCACGTTTGACGATAAGCACGTCGTTTATGTATGGCTGGACGCGCTGACCAACTATATCACCTTCTGCGGCTACGACCCGGACGGCAACCACGACGAGCATTACAAGAAGTTCTGGCCGGCGGACGTGCATCTGATCGGCAAGGATATCATCCGCTTCCACACGATTTACTGGCCGATCTTCCTGATGGCGCTGGGCGAGCCCCTGCCCAAGCAGGTATTCGGCCATCCGTGGCTGCTGGTCGGCGACGGCAAGATGTCCAAGTCGGCGGGCAACGTGATCTATGCCGACGATCTGGTCAAGAATTTTGGCGTGGACGCGATCCGTTACTACGTGCTGCATGAGATTCCGTTTGCAAACGACGGCACGCTGACCTATGAGATGCTGATGGAGCGCATCAACGCCGATCTGGCGAACGTTCTGGGCAATCTGGTCAACCGCACCATCGCGATGACCCAGAAGTACTTCGACGGCGTGATCTGCGAGCCCTCTGCGGCAGAGCCGGTCGATGAGGAGCTCAAGGCGGTCGCACTGGCGCTGCCCGAGAAGGTCGAGGCGCGCATGGCCGGCCTGCACGTCGCGGACGCGATCGACGAGATCTTCACCCTCCTGCGCCGCTCCAACAAGTATATCGACGAAACCATGCCCTGGGCGCTGGCCAAGGACGAGAGCAAGAAGGCCCGCCTGGGCACCGTCCTGTACAACCTGCTCGAGTCCATCCGCTTCGCGGCTGTCATGCTGAAGCCCTACCTGCCTGAGACCTCCGACCGCATCTTTGCGCAGCTGAACGTTGAAAACGGCGGCGTCGAGTCGCTGGCTTCCTTTGGTGCGATGCCGGTAGGCGGCAAGGTCGGCACGGCTGAGATTCTCTTCAGCCGCATCGACATCCCGAAGAAGCTCGAGGAGATGTTCGGCTCTGAGGACAAGAAGGAGGCCAAGGCCGCCGAGAAGTCCGCGAAGAAGGAAGAGAAGGCTGCCAAGAAGGAGAAGAAGGCCGCGCCGCTGCCCGAGGGCTGCATCGCGTTTGACGACTTTGTGAAGGTCGAGATGACCGTCTGCAAGGTCACCGCCTGCGAGAATGTGCCCAAGAGCGAGAAGCTGCTCAAGTTCCAGCTGGACGACGGCTCGGGCACGCCCCGTCAGATCCTGTCCGGCATCGCCAAGTTCTACAAGGCCGAGGAGCTGGTCGGCAAGACGCTGGTCGCCTGCACCAATCTCGCGCCCCGCAAGATGATGGGTCAGGAGTCCTGCGGTATGCTGCTCTCCGCCGTCAACGAGAACGCGGACGGCTCTGAGAATCTGAACCTCGTCATGCTTGATGACAAGATCCCGGCTGGCGCAAAGCTCTGCTGATTTGATCGCCATTTGCGGCCGCCGATCCGGCGGCCGCTTTTTCATAACAAGGAGGAGGATCCGTCATGTATCAATACCGTTATGAAACACTGTACACAGGCGGCGGTTTCTGGATGGATAACGCAAGCAATGAACACCGGGACATCATCGACCGCTATGCGGCCGAGGGCTGGCGTTACGCCGGCTTTGTGCCCTCGCGCTTTTCGGGAGAAGGCGGTATGAAAGAGATCGACCTGATTTTCGAGAAAGAAGTGTAAAGATGAGTGGGAAAGTGGGGAAATATATGAACTGGTTTGTTTTTGCGCTGCTCAGCGCCGTGTTTGCCGCGCTCACGTCGATTTTTGCCAAGATCGGCATTGAAAATGTCGACTCCAACCTCGCGACGGCGATCCGTACAATCGTGGTCGTGGTGCTGGCGTGGGGAATCGTATTCGCGACCGGCAAGCAGACAGGTATTTCCAATATCACCGCGAAAAGCTGGCTGTTTCTGGTGCTGTCCGGCCTGATGACCGGCCTGTCTTGGATGTGCTATTATCACGCGCTTCAGATCGGCGAGGCCAGTAAGGTCGTACCGGTCGACAAGTTCAGCGTTGTCATTTCGATGGTTCTGGCGTTTGTGATCCTCAAGGAAAAGATCACGCTGCAGACCATTCTGGGCGGACTGCTGATCACAGCGGGCACCTTTGTACTGATTCTCTGATTCCACAGGAAGGGAAGGAAATGTTTCGTGCTGTTTGATACCCATGCGCACTATGATGATGAACGATTTGACGCGGATCGCGACGCGCTCCTGCGCTCGATGCCCGGAAACGGCGTCGGTTTGATCCTGAACCCGGGCTGCGACGTCGAAACCAGCCGCAAGGCGCTGACTTATGCGCAGACCTATCCGCACGTTTACGCGGCCGTCGGCTATCACCCGGAAAATATCGAAGGAATGTCCGACGAAGCGGTTGCGGACGGCCTGCGCGAGATCGAAGCGATGGCGGCCGACCCGCGCGTGCGCGCGATCGGCGAGATCGGCCTGGATTATTACTGGGTGAAAGATGCCGCTGAGCGCAAGCGCCAGCAGGAGGTCTTTCGCGCGCAGATGCGCATGGCCGGGCGGCTCGGCCTGCCTGTCATCGTGCACGACCGCGAGGCCCATCTGGACTGCCTGACGATCGCGGAGCAGTATCCGAATATCCACGGCGTGTTCCACTGCTATTCCGGCTCGGCCGAGTTCGCGCAGCGGCTGCTTGATCTGGGCTGGTACATCTCGTTCACCGGTGTAATTACCTTTAATAACGCGAAAAAAGCGCTTGACGTCATCCGTATGATGCCGATGGACCGCATCATGGTGGAGACCGACGCGCCCTACATGGCGCCTGAGCCTTACCGCGGCAAGCGCAATTCCTCGCTGTATGTGCACCGCATGGCCGAGACGATCGCCGAGGTGAAGGGACTGCCGGTCGAGGAGGTCATCCGCATGACGACCGAAAACGGAAAAAGGCTGTTTGGAATTGCCTGACCCCACGGACAGCGCTGGCTGTCCGTTATTTTTGCTGACAAACCGGCTTGGCTGTGCTATACTGATACTGCCTACTAAATTGGTATGTATTTGGAGAAGAACGATGGAGATCAAACTGGAAGCCTTCAACCGCCGGGAGGTGCTCGAGTACCTGCTCTGGCGGGGCGGCGAGATCGAACCTGAGATCGACGCACTGGTGGACGACTGCATGGCGGAAACGCTGCGTGTCTCCCGGCCGCGCTATACCTACCGCGTGCTGCCCGTCGACCGGACGGCGCAAACCCCTTCGCTGGCTTTTGCCGGGGAGGATGTGCAGACGCTGCTGACCGACTGCGAGCGGGTGATCCTGTTCGCGGCGACGCTGGGCGCGGAACTTGAAATGGCGATCCGCCGGGCACAGGCGCGCGATCTGACCCGGGCGCTCGTGCTCGACTGCTGCGGCAGCGCGGCGATCGAGGCGGTTTGCGACGCAGCCGAGCGGCAGATCATGGAGCAGCTTCCAGATGAAACGGTCTGGCTGACCGACCGCTTCAGCCCGGGGTATGGCGATCTGCCCATCGACCAGCAGCCCGAGCTGCTGGCGCTGACCGACGCGTCACGCCAGATCGGCCTGACCGCGACCGATACCAATATTCTGGTGCCGCGTAAATCGGTCACGGCGTTGATCGGCATCGCCGGCCGCCCGCAGAGCAAGCGGTTCCGCGGCTGTGCGTACTGCTCCATGTTTGAAAATTGCAGTTATAGAAAGGCAGGGAAAACCTGTGGCAGAACATAAGATCATTTATCTGGACGGCGCGATGGGTACCATGCTGCAGCAGGCCGGGCTTCCGATGGGCGTTGTGCCCGAGAGCATGAACCTGACTGCTCCCGCCGTCGTCACCGGCATTCACCGCCAATATATCGCGGCGGGCTCTCAAATTGTATACACCAACACCTTCGGTGCCAACCGGCATAAGCTGGCGCGCACGGAATATCGTGTGGAGGAGATCATTCGCGCCGCCGTCGCCTGCGCCCGCGCGGCCACAGAGGGAACGGATGCGAAGGTCGCGCTCGATATCGGCCCGATCGGTCAGCTCATCGAGCCTTATGGCACGATGAAGTTTGAAGAGGCCTACGACGTGTTCCGCGAGATGATCCGCGCGGGCGCGGAGGCGGGTGCAGATCTCATCGCGATCGAAACGATGACCGACCTGTATGAGGTCAAGGCCGCCGTTCTGGCCGCACGGGAATCCTGCGATCTGCCGGTATTCGTCACCATGTCTTTTGAGTCGAATGGCCGCACCTTCACAGGCTGCTCGGCTGAGGCAATGGCCGCCGTGCTGACTGGATTGGGCGTGGACGCGATGGGCGTCAACTGCTCGCTCGGCCCGGTCGAGCTGCGCCCGATCGTCGAGCGCATGGCGGCGTGCACCGATCTGCCGCTGATCGTTAAGGCCAACGCGGGCCTGCCCGACCCGGAGACCGGCGCATACCGGATCACGGCAGAGGAATTCGCGCGCGAAATGGTCGGCTATGCCGCGCTCGGTGTGCGGTATATGGGCGGCTGCTGCGGCACCTCCCCTGATTTTATCCGCGCGCTGTGCGACGCAACCTGCGGCCTGTCCGTTGAGAAGGAGCCCGCTGTGCGACGCTCCTTTGTCTGCACGCCGACATGTTCGGTGCCGATCGACGGCGTGCGCGTCATCGGCGAGCGCATCAACCCGACCGGCAAAAAGCGGTTTAAACAGGCGCTGATCGAAGGCGATCTCGACTATATCATGGGACAGGCGGTCGAGCAGGCCGACGGCGGCGCGGATATTCTGGACGTCAATGTCGGTCTGCCCGAGATTGACGAGCCCGCCATGATGGCGCGGGTTGTCAAGGCCGTGCAGTCGGTCACCGATCTGCCGCTGCAGCTCGATTCCTCCGACCCCGCCGCGCTCGAAGCCGGCCTGCGCGTCGTCAACGGAAAGGCGATCGTCAATTCGGTCAACGGCGAGCCTGAGGTGCTCGCGCGCATTTTGCCGCTTGTCAAAACGTACGGCGCAGCCGTCGTCGGCCTCACGATGGACAAGGGCGGCATCCCGGCCAAGGCGGAAGAGCGCTTTACAATCGCGGCGCGCATTCTGGAAGCTGCCCGCGCGCATGGGATCGCGGATGAGGACGTGTTCATCGACTGCCTGACCCTGACCGTTTCGGCCGAACAGGACAAAGCGGTCGAGACCCTCAAGGCCATGCAGATGGTGCGCGACCGGCTCGGGCTGCACTGTGTCCTCGGCGTTTCCAACATCTCCTTTGGCCTGCCGCGCCGCGATCAGATCACATCCGGCTTTTTGATGCTGGCCATGGCGCACGGACTG
>CAMEPU010000112.1 GCA_945932315.1 uncultured Clostridia bacterium | reverse complement strand
GAGGGCGATTGCGCCGCCGTTGACGTTGACCTTATCCATATCGAAGCCCAGAGTGGTGTTAACGGCGCAAGCCTGAGCAGCAAACGCCTCATTGGACTCGATCAGGTCGAGGTCGGCGACGGTCAGACCGGCGCGCTTCAGAGCCTGACGGGTGGACTCGATCGGGCCAACACCCATGATGGACGGATCGCAGCCGACAGAGCCGTAGGAGCGGATCTTGGCCAGCGGCTTGAGGCCGTTCGCCTTGACGAAGTCCTCGGAAGCGAGGATCATCGCGGCGCCCGCATCGTTGATGCCGGAAGCGTTGCCTGCGGTGACGGTACCGTCCTTCTTGAACGCGGGACGGAGCTTTGCCAGACCCTCCAGAGTGGTCTGCGGACGGCAGTGCTCATCGGTGTCAAATACAATGGTTTCCTTCTTCTTTTTGACCTCGATCGGAACGATCTCGTCCTTGAAGCGGCCGGAAGCGATCGCAGCGGCAGCCTTCTGCTGGGAAGCCAGAGCGATCTCGTCCTGCATCTCGCGGGTGATGCCGTACTTCTCAGCAACGTTCTCCGCGGTGATGCCCATGTGATACTGGTTGAATACGTCGAATACGCCGTCGTAAACCATCATATCAACCATCTTCACGTCGTTCATACGTGCGCCCCAGCGCATGTTGCGGGAGATGTAGGGAGCGCCGGACATGGACTCGCAGCCGCCAGCCAGGATGACCTGATCATCGCCGGACTTGATGATCTGAGCAGAGAGAGACAGTGCGCGCATGGAGGAACCGCAGACCTTATTGAGGGTCATAGCCGGAGTCTCGAGCGGCATGCCAATGCCCAGAGCAACCTGACGTGCGACGTTCTGGCCAACGCCGCCCTGCAGAACCTGACCGAAAATGGTCTCGTCGATGACGGACATATCAATGCCTGCGCGCTCTACAGCAGCTTTGGCTGCGGTGGAACCGAGCACAGAGGAATGTACGTCGCGAAGGGTGCCGCCATAAGTACCGATTGCAGTACGGGCTGCGGAACAGATATAAACGTTCATTGGAATCTCTCCTATTCTCATGGGCGCATTGCGCCGAAATTTGGGATTGGCTGCGCCAACCCTTTGATTGTTATTATTTTATCAAAGAGCGCAAGAGAATACAAGGGTTTCAAAAAAGGTTCTGAGCGATCAGAAAAATTTTGGAAAACCTGCACGACAAAGTGCTGCAAATTTGATAAAAAGATAACAAAGAATTAATCGTTGGCCAGACCCATCAGCTCATCGCGGAAGATGCGCGCATCCATCTGCTTGATGGTGCCGTCCTCCTGGTAAGCGATCTGGGGAACGAACTCCATCTGATCCAGAATCTGAGTCTGGAGGTCGATGCCGGGCGCGATCTCGATCAGGGTAACGCCCTCGGGACGGAGCTCGAATACAGCGCGCTCGGTGACGTACAGAACGGGCTGATGAACCTTGTTTGCGTAAACGCCGGAGAAGGTGATGTGCTCAACCTGCTTGACGAACTTCTTCTTCGCGCCCTCCTGCGTGATGACCAGCTTGCCATCGACACAGGCGGTCTTCAGACCCTTGGCAGTGAAAGTGCCGCAGTAGACCACCTTCTTGGCGTTCTGCGTGATGTCGATGAATCCGCCGGCACCGGCCAGACGGGTGCCGAACTTGGAGACGTTCAGGTCGCCGTTGGGAGCGGTCTCAGCCAGACCGAGGAACGCGACGTCAAGGCCGCCGCCCTGATAGAAGTCGAACTGGACGTTGTGATCCAGAATGGCCATCGAGTTGGCTGCAGCGCCGAACTGGGTGCCGCCATAGGGAACACCGGCAATCGAACCGGCCTCAACGGTCAGGGTCATCTTATCGGAGATGCCCTCCTCAGCAGCGACGTTCGCGATCTTCTCGGGAGCGCCGGTACCCAGGTTGACGATCGCATCCTTGGGCAGCTCCATTGCGGCGCGGCGGGCAAGGATCTTCTTGGCATCTAGCGGGATGGGCGGGATTGCGTCGACCGGAATGCGGAACTCGCCGGTCAGAGCGCCATCGTAGGGAGTGCCCAGGCACTGCATGTTGTCCTCGGGAGAGCCGACAACGATCGCGTCGACATAGATGCCGGGGATCTTGACCAGCTTGGGATCCAGGCTGCCGCCCTGAACGATCTTCTCGACCTGAACAATGACCTTACCGCCGGAGTTCTTGGTAGCCTGTGCCTGAGCGGTTACGTCCAGAGGGCCGATCTCACGGTGAACAGTGCAGTTGCCGTACTCGTCGGCGTAGGAACCACGCAGGAAGCAGACGTTGATCGGGAAGCCCTTGTACAGCAGGCGCTCCTCGCCCTCAATCTCGATCAGCTTGACCAGATCTTCCTTGGTGCAGGTGTTCAGCTTGCCGCCGCCGTTGCGGGGATCGGCGAAGGTGTACAGGCCGACATGGGTGATGGTGCCGATGTTGTGCGCAGCGATATCGCGGTACATATGGGTGATAACGCCCTGCGGCAGGTTGTAAGCCTCGATCTTGTTGGCGAGAGCCAGGTCGCCCAGCTTGGGAGCGCGATCCCAATGGCCGCCGACAACGCGCTTGACCAGGCCCTCATGGCCGTAGTGGTCGCCGCCGGTGCCGTCGCGGTGGCCCTGACCAGCTGCAAAGAACAGAGTCAGATCGCGGGGATGGCCGGTCTCAAGAAAGCGGTTCTCCAGTGCGGTGGAGAGTGCCTCGGGGCAGGCGCAGCTTACGAAACCACCGGTGCTGATGGTATCGCCATCGTTGACCAGCAGCGCTGCTTCTTCAGCAGTCAGTACTTTTACTTTCTTCATTGGTGTCTACATCCTATCTTTATCGTGATTTGATAGATTGAATACAGGGTTCGATGTCTTCTGCGCAAACACAGAGTACACGGCGTTCGGCGTCGATCTCCTCGTATAAATAGGGGCAGCCGGTGCAGCCGCGCACGATCAGAAGGACATCGTAGTGCTCGCCATCGGCTGGCAGAGAAAATTCCGCGCAGTCTTTGAGTGCATCACGAATCTGCTGATAGGCGTTTCCGCGGTCATAACGCGGGTTGCAGCCTCCACAGAATTTTACAGTGCAGTGCAGCATAGGTTCCTCCGTAGGTTACGCAGACGGCAAAAACCCGGAGAACCACGGCGCTTTTGCGCCGTGGTGGGTATCCGGGTAAGTTGATGAAAATCAGATGCGGGCGATCTTACGCGCCAGATCCTTCTTCATTTCCATGTTGGACTGACGGGCGATCATGATGCGCTGCGCCTGGGGCGAGCCTGCGCCGTGCATGGACTCGGGCAGGTAGCCGACAGCAGCGGTACCCATGGTCATGTTCTCGATCAGACGCAGGACGCGCATGCGGTCCTCGGTCGGAACGGAATCTACGCCGCGGAAGTACTTGTCGATGTAGCCGTGCAGCTCGGGATGACGGTAGTCAGCCTCGGACGGCAGGGTAACCATCGCGCCGCCGGCCAGATCCTGCGCCAGACGAGCGATGTCATACGGGAAACGGGTGACGTTCTGCTTGCAGACGTTGGCCAGCAGCAGGTCGATCAGATAGTTGCCCGACTTGGTCTTGGAACCCTGAGAAGAGCAGGCGATGCCGCAGCAGTACAGGGTCTCGTTCAGATGGGTCATCTCGATCAGCTTGTCCTTGACGTGAGAAGCCTTGGCAGCGCCGGCCATCTCAACAGCCAGAGCGGTCGCACCGATCAGAACGTCGCCAACGCCGACCTTGCAGCCGCCGTAGGACTGACGGTGATAACCAGCGAAGCGCTCGACGATCATGCCGGCGAACTTGACCTCGCCGTTCAGGAAGATGCGGTCGTTCGGAACGAATACGTGGTCGAAGATTACGAGAACTTCATGACCGCCGTACTGCTTGTTGCCGACGTCGATGTCGTTGTACTCCTCGAGCTTGCGGGTGTCGCAGGACTGACGGCCGTAGATCAGGGTGATGCCCTCGGAATCGGTCGGAACCGCGAAGGAGATCGCGTAGTCCTCGTCGCCCTCACGCATGGAGATGGTGGGCATAACCAGAACTTCGTGGGAGTTGATGTAGCCGGTCTGATGCGCCTTGGCGCCGGTGACGTAAACGCCCTCGGGAGTGCGCTCTACGACATGCAGGAACATGTCAGGGTCAGCCTGCTTGGAAGGAGCCAGGGAACGGTCGCCCTTGACGTCGGTCATCGCGCCGTCAACAGCAAGGTCCTCGTCCTGTACGCGGGTCAGGAACTTGACGAAATTCTCGTGGTACTTGGTGCCGCAAGCCTCGTCGATCTCGTAGGTAGAGGAGAAAACAGCGTTCATCGCGTCCATACCAACGCAGCGCTGGAAGCAGGCTGCGGTCTTCTGACCGAGCAGACGCTGCATCTTGACCTTCTTGATCAGGTCGTCGGTGGACTGGTGCATATGGGTGAAGCGGTTGATCTTCTTACCGGTGATGTGGGAGGTGGCGGTCATCAGATCCTCATACTGGGGATCCTCAGCCAGCTCATAAGTAGCGGCGAAGGAGTTGAGCGAGGGGCGGATTACGGGATCGTCCACCGGATTTTCAACTTTCTTGCCGAACATCCAGAGATTGAGATGCAGCTTACGGAGGGATTCGATATACTGGTCTCTAGTCATCATGGGAATCAGTATCCTTTCTCTTCTGAATTTAACCAAAGCCGATCCCGGAAAGGGGATCGGCTCCGGAAAACAACGGAATTAAATTAGAAGCACTCGCGATAGATGCGCTCCATCAGCTCGAGGCTCATGGGAACGTAGGAGTTGGTGATCAGGCGCTGCTGGTTCTCCATAACGGACAGCGGGAAGTCCTTGATATCGGACTCCTTGAAGCCGTACTCGTGCAGGGGCTTCAGGGGCAGAACCTTCTCGAGCAGAGCGTTCAGAGCGGGGATAGCGTCCTTGGCGTCGCAGCCCAGGATGCGGGCAACCAGTGCCTTGAACTTCGCCAGCTCGCCGTCGGGCTTGATCTCGTCGTAAACTTCGAGGATCTTGCCGAACAGGGCGTAGTTGGACTCACCGTGCGGTACATGATAGGTGCCGCCGAGCGGGAAGGACATGCCATGAACGGTTGCACAGCCAGCCTTCAGGAAAGCGATGCCAGCGTACAGGGAAGCGGTTACGTACTGCTCCAGGTAGTCCAGACGAGCGTCGGGGCCCTTCTCGCCGATCTGTACGAAGCCCTCGAGGATCATCTCCATTGCCTTGATGGAGAACATCTCGGAGGTCGTGGTCTTGCGGGCGGGGGACAGGTAGGACTCGGTCGCATGAATCAGAGCGTCGATTGCAGAAGAAGCGAAGGGCTTGTAAGGCAGGGTCTTCAGCAGATCGGGGATCAGGCAAACCTTGTTCGGGATGATGTCATCGGAAACCAGACCCAGCTTGGTCTCGCCGCCGGTCAGAACACCGTTCTTCTCGTCCTTAACGATCGCAACGGAGAAGCTGGTGACCTCGGAACCGGTGCCGCAGGTGGTGGGGA
>CAMEPU010000111.1 GCA_945932315.1 uncultured Clostridia bacterium | reverse complement strand
TGCCATCGTGCCGAACTCCGAGATCACCATCCGCCGCGTCGGCGTCAATCCTACCCGCACCGGCATTCTGGACGCGCTGCGCATGATGGGCGCAGACATCACAGAAAGCAATTACATCGACGGCGCCGAGCCAGTCTGCGATCTAACCGTGCGCACTTCCCGGCTGCACGGCGTGACAATCGGCGGCGATATCATCCCGCGCCTGATCGACGAGCTCCCTGTTCTTGCCGTTGCAGCCGCATTTGCGGAAGGCGAAACCGTATTCCAGGACGCGGAAGAACTCAAGGTCAAGGAGTCGAACCGCATTGCAGCGATGGTCAATGAACTCACCCGCTGCGGCGCGGACGCAGTCGAAACTGCGGACGGCATGATCATCCGCGGCGGCCAGCCGCTGCACCCGGCTGTTTTCGAGACCTATGGCGACCACCGCATCGCGATGAGCATGGCGGTCTGCGCCAAAGCCATCGAGGGTGCAAGCGAGATCCGCGATCCCAAGGTTGTCACAATCTCCTATCCCGATTTCTTTGATACTCTGTCCGCATTGGAGTGACGTCTATGCTGCTGACTTTTGAACAATTTAGAGATTTTAAGCCGGAGCGCGAGACCTTCGCGCTTTTCGGCTATCCGCTCGGCCACACGATGAGCCCCGAGCTGCACGCCCAGCTTTTTGAAGCCGCTGGGCGCGAGGCCGACTACATCGGTGTCGCCGTTCCGCCGGAAAACCTCCCGGAAGCGATCTCGATTGCCCGAGAAAAGCTTGCGGGCATCAACCTGACGATTCCTCACAAGAAGGCGGTCATCGAGCTGCTCGACGCGGTCGACAAGAGCGCGCTCGATCTGGGCTCGGTCAACACGGTCCATTTCACAAACGGCGAGGCGATCGGCTACAACACCGATATTCTCGGCTTTGCCGAGACGCTTGAACGCGACGGCGTCACGCTGCGCGGCCGCAAGGTTCTGCTGCTGGGCTATGGCGGCGTGGCGGCTGTGATGGCTTACCACTGTGTCCACGAGGGCACACACCTGATCATTTCGGGCCGCAACCTCGACAAGGCCGATGCGCTGCGCAAACAACAGCTGCGTTTCTTTCCCCATGCAAAAATTGACGTCTGCACCCGCCGCGCCATCCCCAAAGACGTGCAGATCGTTGTCAACGGCACCCCGCTCGGCATGTTCCCCAAGGAGGAGCAGACGCCCCTCTATTTCCTGCCGCGCAAGACCGAGTACGTCTTTGACGCCATTTACAACCCGCCTGTTACCTCGGTCATGAAGCTCGCCAATCCCAAAAAGACCAAGACGCGGGACGGCCTGTTCATGCTCGTCATGCAGGCGGCGCGCGCGCAGACGATCTGGTACGGCGCGCAGTTCACCGAGCAGGCGTGCGATACCATCCTGCGCCGCCTGTATGGAAAAATGGCAGTCAAGCGGCTGCACGAAAAGTATCAGAAGGACAACATTGTTCTCTGCGGTTTTATGGGCAGCGGCAAAACGACCGCAGGCCGCAAGCTCGCCCGCCTGACCGGCCTTTCCTTCGTAGACGCAGACGTCTATCTGGAAGAAAAGGAAGGCAAAAAGATTTCGGATATCTTTGCCGAGCACGGCGAGGCGTACTTCCGCGACCTCGAGACCAAATACCTGAAAGAAATCTGCTCGAATCCGGGGCAGGTCGTCGCCCTCGGCGGCGGCGCGGTGCTCCGCCCCGAGAATGTGGCGGCGGTCAAGGAGCGCGGCCTGCTCATTCTGCTCGACACCCCGTTCCACCGCATCGTCAAAAACCTTTCCTATTCCAGCAACCGTCCCCTGCTTGAAAACGGGGATAAAATGGCGGAAACCCGCCGTCTCTATCAGCAGCGAAAGGAGATCTATCACAAGGTCGCCGATCGCGTCGTGCGCAGTCCCCGGCTCAGCGAGACTGTGCAGAAAGCCCTGACCAGCATCTAAGGAGATCAACATGAATCGCAATTCCCTTTTCCATCGTATCACCGCACTTGCACTGACGGCGGCGCTCGCCGTCTCCTCCGCACAGGCCGCGTTCCTGTCGAACAGCTTTTCCTACACCTATGACATCGGTGAAAACGCGACCTACACCCGCATTGACAGCACCAGCGCCGCAGGCTGGCAGAAATCCAACATCGTGACCTACACACCGGGCGACGGCGTGCAGGCGATGGGCGTCATGGCGGGCAGCACGTTCCTCAACAACCGCAAGACCCTGTCCGCCGCCGCTGAAGATCTTGAAAATGCCGGCTACGATGTCATCGCCGGCGTCAATGCCGACTTCTTCTCGACCACCAACGCGGTTCCGACCGGCGTTTTTGTTGACGAGGGCCGTCTGGTCGCATCCAACAACTGGCAGGACGCGGTCGGCTGGCTCGAGGATGGTACCTGCATCATCGGCACCCCGGTCACCACGATCACGCTGAGCGGCGCGAGCGGCAGCACCATGGTATTTGACTTCAACAAGACCCGTGGTTCACACGGTCTTTATCTGTTCGACGAATATTATGCCTCAGAAACCGGATTCAGCAAGGAGGGTACCAGCCTGATCCTCGAGCCGGTATCGAACGAAGATCTGCGTATCGGCGTGCCCTTCCAGCTCCGCGTCACCGCCAAGGCGACAGGCAATTATTCAATCGGCCTCGAACCCGGCAAATACGTTCTGTCCATGAGTGCCGACTGCACCGAGGGCAAATGGGTCGATTACCAGATCGGTGAAACGGTCACTCTGACCTTCAACACGACTGACTCCCGCTGGAGCGACGTTGAGTACGCGGTCGGCGGCAAAACGCTCGTGCGGAACGGCGCTGCAAAGCCGACCAGTATCGACCGCGCTACGTCCCACTGTGCGCGCACTGCGATTGGCGTGAAAGAGAAGGGTGACGTTGTGATCTATCAGATCGACGGTGAGCAGTCCAATTACAGTGCCGGCGCCACCGCGAACGAGCTCGCAGAGGAAACGATTCGCCCCGGCTGCGTCCAGGCGGCCTGTCTGGGCGGCGGCGGCGCCTCCGCCATCACGGTGGAGCGGGCCGGTCGCGAGTCAACCTCCCGTGCCAGCCAGCCGGCCGGCGGTGAACGTAAGGTCTCCAATTTCATCTTCCTTGTCAACACCGCGAAGTCGGACGGCAAAGCAAAATACTTAACCATCGATCCGCCGCTGCGCTACGCGCTTCCCGGCGCGCCGGTGCAGCTGACAGTTTCGGCCGCTGACAGCGGTTTCATCCCGGTCGACGTCCCGGACGACCTTGAATTTGACGTCGTCGCGGGCGGCGGCTCAGTCGATAAGGACGGCGTTTACATCTCCGGCAAATCGTCCGGCACCGCCACGATCCGCGCTGAGGCCGGACGTGCCGAGGGCGAAACCTCCCTGCTGCTCGTTCCCGACCTCAATACGATCACGGTCTCCAAAAACGGAACCTCGGTTTCCTCTTTCTCTATCAAGCCTGAGGAATCGGTTGACCTCGACGCATCCGGCAGCTATCACGGCCGCGGCGTCGTCTGCAGCGACGAGCTCTTCACCTGGTCGGTGTCGGGCAACGTCGGCACCATTGATGAGAACGGCGTGTTCACGGCGTCAAAGGCTGGTTCTGGCACAATCACCGTTTCCTATGGCAGCTGCAAAAAAACCGTTTCCGTCTCGGTCGGCACCGGCTCGGCTCCAGACCTCAACACGGTTGCCACCTTTGAAGAGGAACAGCCCTTCTCGCCTTCCTACGGCGTAGAATTGACCCTGACGGAGTCTTCGGATGCGGCTCGCGGCTTCCATGCACTGCGCATTGACCACGAGGGCGTCGGCGAATTCTATGTGCCCGCTGTGGAAATCGGCGGCCTGCGCACGCTGTCCATGTGGTGCAAGTCCGATACGGCAATCGATCTCCGCGCGGCTTATATCACCGAGGATTACGACATCGGTTATATTGATCCCGTTGTTGTTCCCGGCACGGATTACACGTTCGTCACTTACGTGTTCCCCGAGGATGCGTATCAGTTCTTCGGCTTTGCCCTGACCGCGGACGAACCGGGTTCCATCTGGGTCGACCATCTCCAGTTGAGCAAAGCTGCACCGCTGTCCGGTTCCAATCCGGTCATCACAGTGCAAAGCGCACGTGAAACAGTTGCAGCCGGCGCAAGTGCCACGGTAACCGCTAAAATCACCCAGGAAGGCGGCACCTATTCGGTACATGCGGCAAACGTGACTGTCTCTGTCGACGGGAAGGCCATCTCCCCCTCGTACAGTGAGTCGACCGGCATTCTCACCGTCAATACCGGCGCGCTCAAGCAAGGCTTACACACCATCGTGATCACAGCCGCAGATGATGCCGGCAACCTCACGCGGAAAACGGTCTCGATCAAGTCCGGCGACACGACGGCGGTCAGCTTTGCGGACACAAAGGGCAACTGGGCCTCGGCTCATATCGACGCCCTGTACAGCCGGGGCGTGCTCAACGGTTCCGTTGTCGGAAATCAGCGTTATTACTATCCAAACAATAATCTGACCCGCATGGAGTTTGCGGTCATTCTGGCTGGTGCGCTCGGCCTTGACACCTCCTCTGTCGGCGAGCTCCCCTTTGCTGATGCATCCAAAATCCCGAACTGGGCAAAGGCTTCCGTCAGCGCGGTTTATGAGGCCGGACTGATGACGGGCTCCACCTCCGGCGGACAATATTACTTCAATCCAGCGGCCAACATCACCCGCGCCGAAACGATGGCTGTCATCGCCCGGCTGCTCCCGCAGGGCTATGCCGCCAAGTCCGTCACCTTCTCGGACAGTGCGAGCATCCCGAATTGGGCAAAGAGCGCCGTGCAGACCGTCGTCTCCGCCGGGCTCTTCGGCGGTTTTACCGACGGCACCATCCGACCGATGAACAAAATTACGCGCGCTGAGATCGCATACGTTTTCTGCAACCTCTGATCTCATCAGAATCGGGTAGGAGGCTGACCGGGCACCCCGGTCAGCCTCCTACCCGATTATGGCAGAAGAGGATTCTATTTCTGAAATTGCGGAAATTACGCATCCCGTAGCAGACTCGTTTCAAGACTTTGGTCTTGTTGTTGCAGCCTTCAATAAAGCCATTTGACCAAGGGACATCCATGGAATTGAGGATCTCGTTAGACCAGTTGTGAAATGCCTTTGTGCAGTTCTGAAATTCAGGGAGATCCGTCGCTTCCGCGGCCAGGAGCCAGTCAGCAAGCCTGTGTTTTCCCTCGGCAGAAGACTTGGATCGGATCACCGCAAGGAACTCAACCTTGAGGCGGTAGGCCATGGCAAGTCTGGGAGCGATCTCAAACATGAGCGCCAGCCGGTCAGTTTCTTCATCTGTAAGCTTTTCCATGGGCTTTGCCAGCAGATATTTAGATCTTTTGAAGTATTTTCTGAAATGAGCAGACAGTTCCTTCTGTTCATTCTTCCTAACCTTCTCCATGGCCCAATATACCTGCCGGACGACATGATACCTGTCCGCGATAATCACGGCATTTTTGAAGCAAACCTTAGCGACCCGCTGGAAGTGTGAGTTCATATCACAAACAAAGTATTTTACATTTTTTCTGGATTCAAATTGTGAGAAATACTTGATTAAGTCATTTTCATAGCGGTTAGGAAGAATATC
>CAMEPU010000110.1 GCA_945932315.1 uncultured Clostridia bacterium | reverse complement strand
AAGGACCACAAGGGCATTTTCCCGACCGCCGCGAACTTCTCGACCGACCTGCACTCGATCGGCCAGTTCATTCAGGACGGCACCCGCAACCTGTTCGAGACCGTCGTCTGGGTCAACACCCCCCGTTCCGAGGCCTACATCGGCGAGACCGCCGAGGACATCGACGGCCTGAACTATCTGGCCGGCAAGAGCATCCAGTTCGTCAACTCCAAGGCCTATCAGGGCACGCTGATGGCGCACATGGACGGCGGCACGCCCAACATCATCATCGAGATCGACAAGGCCGACGAGTACCACTTCGGCTATCTGGTCTACTTCTTCGAGAAGGCCTGCGGCCTGTCCGGCTACCTGCTGGGCGTCAACCCGTTCGACCAGCCGGGCGTCGAGGCGTACAAGAAGAACATGTTCGCCCTGCTCGGCAAGCCGGGCTACGAGGAGCGCCGCAAGGAGCTGGAAGCCCGCCTGTAAGCAATCAAATACGTTCCGGAAGGACGCCGCAAATCTGCGGCGTCCTTTTTTATTGTCCCGCAGGGACACCACAACTGCCCCGCAGGGGCAATTTCATGCGGCGAAGAGCCGCATTTCATATCGCGAAGCGATATTTCATACGCCTGAAGGGCGTATTTCATGGGGTCAGCCGTTCCGCCGGCTGCCCCTTTTCCCGCGCCCGCTGGCGCCGGACGTCGGCCAGCCACTGCTCGTCAAACTCGTTCAGCGCGTCCTGAGGCGGCGGGCTCTGCGCCGGTCCGGCTCTTTCCCGCCGCTCCCAGCTCCGCACGGCCGCTCGCCAGTCGACCATGCGCTCCCGACCGAGCATCCAGCCTCTGGCTGCGTAATAATCACAGAATTTTTCCGCGTCGATGTGGTTGTTTCGCGCGGCGCAGTAAGCCGCCACCGCCTCCACCGGGGGCGGCACAGGGTCAGGCTCAGCAACAGCGACAGCTTCAGAATCAGAGTCAGATTCAGTTTCAGGATCAGATTCAGACTCAGACTCAGACTCAGACTCAGTATCAGTTGGATTTGTTAAACACTGTTCAACAAAATCAACATTTGTTGCCTTGGCGGTGCGGGCGCGAACCTCGGCGCTCTTCTTCCCGGCCTCCGAGCGCTTGCGGCAGACCTCCTCCCATTTCTCCTGATCGCGGTCGAGCTGGGCGGCCATGAAGCGGAAGGCCATCCGGGTCATCGGGTCGAGGTCGGGCTCCTCCTCGCCCCGGACATGACAGTAGATCGCGTCCAGCAGATCGCCCTTCTGCGCGGCGGACAGGGGGCGGATGGTCTCGTAATCGGCGGTGTGCAGGATAAAGGTCTCTTTTTTGGGCAGGGTGCTCCCCTCCTTTCGATATCGTACATTTGTTCGATACCATTGTACCACACCCGAAGGAAAAATGCAAATCGGGGGGATGGACGCAAAAAAGGTGCGCCAGAGCGCACCTTTTCTTTCAAAACCGTCCCGTAGGGACACCTTACTTCTTCACTCTTCACCCTTCCCTCTGACTTCATCCTGAAAGTACCGCCAGCTCAGGTAGTATCCGCCCGCGACCATCAGCACCACGCCGCCGATGATGACGGCCATCGCCGCCCAGCCGGGCAGGAAGGCCGACAGGATGATGAGAATGCCGAGGACGAACATCATCCGCCCGCCCGCGCGCTGGGTGCGCACCCAGACGGTTTCATTCGCCAGCGCCCAAGGGGTGCGCAGGCCGCAGAAGTAGTTGAAGCGGAACTTGGGCATCATGTTGCCGAGGAACACGAACAGCACGCCGACGAGGAGATTGACGACGATCTGCACGTTGATCGTGCCCGGGCGCAGGCTCTCGGTCAGGATGACGCCCAGAATGAACAGCAGGAAGACCTGCAGCAGCAGGCAGAACAGGTCATAGGAGCCCTGGAACTTGTCGTAGTTCTTCTTCTTGGGGTCGAGCCGGGGCATCAGGGGCATCAGCACGGCGAACACCGGGCCGAGCGCGGCTATGCCCCAGATCGTCCAGCGTGCGTCGTAGCGCACCGTGCCGTCGATGCCCCAGTGCATCGGGATTTCGGCGGGCAGGTGGGGGTAGCAGAGCGCGACGGCGATCAGGCCGAGCGCCGCGACCGCGTAGGACAGCAGAATGAGCCGGCTTACTTTATTTTTTTTCATCAGATTCGTCCCCCTTCAGCGCGGCGAGCCACTGCATGATCTCGCCGACCACGGATAGATTGAGTTCATAGTAGATGTATTTGCCCTGTTTGTCGTCCAGCACCAGCCCGGCGTCCCGCAGGATGGCGAGATGGTGGGAGATCGTCGCCCCCGAGACGTCGAAGTGGTTCGCGATGTCGCCCGCGGGCAGCGGCCCCCGGCGCAGGAGGTCGAGGATCGCCCGGCGGGTGGGATCGCTGAGGGCCTTGAACGTGTCCTGAAAGCTCACGGCTTCATCTCCTTCATTTCGATCTTTGTCTAAATGATAGCACGCGCCCATCTGCCTGTCAACAGAATATTTAGAAATTTATCAAAATGTTTTGGGGCAAAAAAGCAGCACGCCGGGGTGGGCGTGCTGCATCTGGATGGTTCAGTTTTTGCGGTATAAGTGGATCTGAAAGCTGATTTCGGTCTCGAGCCGGGGCAGCGCGAGCAGGCGGGCGGCGGCCTCCTTGCCGGTCTTCCACGCGTAGGGGGTCATCTGGTAGAGCGCCTCGATGTCGCGCGGGTCGGTCAGCGTGATCGTGTCCCCGACCGCGATCTCGCGCTCGAAGGTGAAGCCGCCCAGCGCCCGCACCTCGGTCGGGTTCTCGTAGGGCTTTTCATACAGCACCGCTTTCAGCCCCCAGAGGTGGCGTGCGCCCGGGGTGACCGTCATCAGATGCCCGCCCGGCCGGAGGACGCGGGCGAATTCCCGGTCGGCCATGGGCGCGAACAGGTGAGTGACGAGGTCGACCGAGCGGTCGGCCAGCGGCAGCTCAAAGATGCTCGCAACCGCGAACTCGGCCGACGGACAGGTGCGCCCGGCGTGGCGGAGGGCGTATTTGGACAGGTCGACGCCGCAGACGCGCGCACCCGGCAGGGCCTCGCAGAGCGCCCGGGTGTACCAGCCCTCGCCGCAGCCCGCGTCGAGCACGTCATGCGGGGCGAGCGCGGCCGCCTCGGCCGCGACCCGGTCGCGCAGGGGGGCGTACCAGTTTCCCTCGAGAAACCGGGTGCGCGCCTGACACATCGCCGCCGAGTCGCCCGGATCAGCGCTGCCCCGCCGCGCCTGCCGGAGCAGGTGGACGTAGCCGCCGCGCGCGGTGCGGTCAAAGCAGTGGCCGTTCGGGCAGCGCCGGGTGGGCGCACCCAGATCGAGCGGCTTGCCGCAGTTCGGGCAGGTCAGCAGGCCGTCAGCGGGCGAACAGCTCATCAATCAGATGCCAGCCTTCCTCGACCGTGTGGCCGCTCGCGGCCGCGTTGGCCTCGTTGTAGAGCGCGCCGCCCTGCTTGCGGTCGGTCGAATCGTAGAGCAGGTAGGGCACGGGGGCGGCGGTGTGGGTGCGCAGGCGGATGGGGGTCGGGTGGTCGGGCAGGATCAGCATGCGGAAGTCGACGCCCGCCTCGTGCAGGGTCTCGACGATCGGGCGGATGACCCGCTGGTCGAGGTACTCGATCGAGAGCACCTTGTTTTCGACGCTGCCCTGATGGCCCATCTCGTCGGGCGCTTCGACGTGCACATAGCAGAAGTCGTGGTCGCGCAGCGCCTGCAGGCAGGCGGTCGCCTTGCCCTCGTAGTTGGTGTGCAGGCCGCCGTTCGCGCCCTCGACGTGGAGCACGTCCATGCCCGCGCCGACCGCGATGCCCTTGAGCAGGTCGACGGCCGAGACCATCGCGCCCTTCTTGCCGGTCTTGTGCGAGAAGTCGGACAGGGCGGGACGGGTGCCCGCGCCCCAGAACCAGCAGGAGTTGGCCTTGCGCAGGCCGCGCGCCGCGCGCGCGACGTTGAGCGGGTGGTTGTCCAGCACGTCGAAGCTGCGGCGCATCATGTCGCGCAGCACGGGGTCGAGGGGCAGGTAGCCGCCGATCGGACGGCCCAGGATGTCGTGGGGCGGGGTCAGCTCGACCACGCGGCCCTTGTCCCAGATGAGCAGGTGGCGGTAGCTCGTGCCGACGTAGAACTTGTAGACGTCGTTCTCGAAGGCCTCGCGGACGGCGTCGAGCAGGACGGCGGCGTCGGCGGTCGAGATCTCATCCGAGCTGTGGTCGAGAATGGTGCGCTGCTCGTAGGGGATGCCGGGCTCGTCCGACAGGGTCACGAGGTTGCAGCGCAGCGCGATGTCGGTCTCCTTCATGTCGACGCCGATCGAGAGCGCCTCCAGCGGGGAGCGCCCGGTGTAGTAATCGCGCGGGTTATAGCCCATGACGGCCAGATTGGCGGTGTCGCTGCCCGGGGCCATGCCGTGGGGGATGGTCGCGGTCATGCCGATCACGCCGTGCGCCGCCAGCTCGTCCATCATGGGGGTGGTGGCATAGGCGAGCGGGGTCTTGCCGCCGAGCTGCTCAATCGGCTCGTCGGCCATGCCGTCGCCCAGAATGACGATGTATTTCATGTTTCTCTCTCCTTTTGGGAAGTATCAGCATACTTCCACATCATTATTATACTACGGGGGGTAGAGAAGTCAAAGCAAAGCCATGGCCAGCAAACAAAGATAAAAAAAGTCCCCGGGACATGGACAGACACGCGCTGAGACCGGGGCGGAGCGCACGCGCGCGCCTTGACTTTATGCGCCGGACGCGATATCATTATTTTGTAACGAAATGGATTGATAAAGGATTGTTTCTATGGACTTTTCGGCTCTGCGCGAGCGCATCGTAAAACGCTTCGGGCTGGACAGGCTGTCGTCCACCCGCATCATCATCTTCGGCTATCTGGCCATCATCCTGCTGGGCACGCTGCTGCTCTGCCTGCCGGTGAGCGCCCAGAGCCGCACCTGGACCGACCCCCTCGGCGCGCTGTTCACGGCCACCTCGGCCACCTGCGTCACCGGCCTCGTCGTCTACAACACGGCGGCCCACTGGTCGCTGTTCGGCCAGCTCGTCATCCTCGCGCTCATTCAGGTCGGCGGCATGGGCTTTCTGACCATGGCGGTGCTCGTTTCGGTCGCCGCGCGGCGGCGGATCGGCCTGCGCCAGCGGTTCACCATGCAGGAGTCGATCGCCGCGCCCACGCTGGGCGGCATCGTCCGGCTGACCTCGTTCATCTTCAAGGGCGTGCTGCTCTTTGAGGGCGCGGGCGCGCTGCTGCTCTCCCTGCGCTTTATCCCGCTGTTCGGCGGCCCAAAAGGGCTGTATTACGCGGTTTTCCACTCGATTTCGGCCTTCTGCAACGCGGGTTTCGACCTGCTCGGCACGTTTGAGGGCGCGGGGTCGCTCACGTACTTTGTCGATGATCCGCTCGTCAACCTGACCTGCGCCGCCCTCATCCTGATCGGCGGCCTGGGCTTCTTCGTCTGGGAGGACCTGTATCACAAGCGGTTGCAGTGGAAACGCTATCTGCTGCACACCAAGCTCGTCCTGGTCACGCTCATCGGCCTCGTCGCCGTGCCGGCCGTGCTGCTCTGGGTGTTTGAGCGCGACAGCGCGGCCTTCGCGGGCCTGAGCGGGGCGGGCAAGCTGCTCGCCGCCTTCTTTC
>CAMEPU010000109.1 GCA_945932315.1 uncultured Clostridia bacterium | reverse complement strand
GAGTACCGCGGTCTGACTGCGGACAATGACCAGAGCTACCACTACTTCATGCACACCAATTTCTTCGACCACATCAACATCAAGCCCGAAAATCTGAACATTCCGGACGGCTCCAATCCGGACGCCGAGGCGGAATGCGCCCGTTATGACGCCCGCATCCGCGAGCTGGGCGGCGTGGATCTCCAGCTTCTGGGCATGGGCCACAATGGCCACATCGGCTTCAACGAGCCCGGCGCGACCTTTGCCAAGGGCACCAACTGCGTCACCCTGTCCGAGCGCACCATTGAGGCCAACAAGCGTTTCTTCGAGTCAATCGACGACGTGCCGCGCCAGGCCTACACGATGGGCATTGGTACGATCATGGGCGCGCGCAAAATCCTTGTGGTTGTCAGCGGTGCGGACAAGGCCGAGATCGTGAAGAAGGCGTTCTTCGGCCCGATCACTCCCGAAGTTCCGGCCTCGGTGCTGCAGCTGCACACCGATGTGACCGTCATTGCGGACGAAGCCGCGCTTTCGCTCTGTGATCTGTAATTCAAAAATGCTCTCCGAATGGAGAGCATTTTTTTGCGCAAAAAGGGCGTGATTTGAAGATCACGCCCTTTTATTATCACTTTTGCAGCGTTTTTGCGAAGCTGTCCTTCAGGGTGACGATCCGGTTGTAACGTCCTTCCTCGGCATCCTTGATATAATAGCCCATGCGGACAAACTGCATCCGGGTGCCGACCGGCACGTCGGCGACCGAGGGCTCGAGCTTGCAGCCCTCCAGCTTGCGCAGGGAGTCCGGGTTCAGGAAATCGAGGTAGTTCGTGCCCTCCGGCACATCGCCGGTGTTCTCCAGCGTGAACAGGTTGTCGTACAGGTAGCAGGTTGCGTCGATCGCGTGCTTGGCCGATACCCAGTGGATCGTGCCGCGCACCTTGCGGCCGTCAACCGGCATGCCGTTGCCGGTCTCGAGATCGGCGGTGCAGCGCAGCTCGACGACCTCGCCGTTCTCATCGGTGATGACCTCGTTGCACTTGACGATATACGCGCCCATCAGGCGAACCTCGCCGTCGGGCTTGAGGCGCTGGAACTTCGGGGGCGGCACCATCGCGAAGTCGGACTTCTCAATATAGACCTCCCGGGTGAACGGAACCTGACGGACGCCGTCGGCCTCGTTGCGCGGGTTGTTGACCACCTCAAAATACTCGGTCTTATCCTCAGGATAGTTGGTGATGACCATCTTGATGGGCTCGGTGACCGCCATGCGGCGCAGCGCGGTCTCGTTCAGCTCCTCACGGATGCAGTGCTCGAGCAGGCGGATATCGACGAGCGAATTGGCCTTCGCGATACCGGCGCGGCGGACAAACTCGAGGATGGAGGACGGGGTGTAGCCGCGGCGGCGCAGGCCGCACAGGGTGGGCATGCGGGGATCGTCCCAGCCTTCGACGTGGTTTTCAAACACGAGCTGGCGCAGGTAACGCTTGCTCATGACGGTGTTCGTGACGTTCAGGCGGGCGAACTCGCGCTGCTTGGGATGGTGCGGCAGCGGGCAGTTGTCGACGACCCACTCGTACAGCGGGCGGTGGTTCTCAAACTCGATCGAGCACATCGAATGGGTGATGCCCTCAATGGCGTCCTGAATCGGGTGGGCGAAGTCGTAGAGCGGATAGATGCACCACTTGTCGCCCTGACGGTGATGATGGGCGCGCACGATGCGGTAGATCGCGGGGTCGCGCATGTTCATGTTGGGCGACGCCATGTCGATCTTGGCGCGCAGGGTCTTGGAGCCGTCCGGGTACTTACCCGCGCGCATCTCCTCAAAGAGCCGGAGGTTCTCCTCCGGGGTGCGGTCGCGGTATGGGCTGTTCTTGCCGGGCTCGGTCAGGGTGCCGCGGTAAGCGCGCAGCTCGTCCTGTCCCAGATCGCAGACATAAGCCTTGCCTTCCTTGATGAGCGCGACCGCGCACTCATAGCAGGTCTCAAAGTAATCGGAACCATAGAAGATGCCACCGTTCGGCTGCTCGCCGGTCAGCCATTCGATGTCCTGCTTGATGGACTGGACGTACTCGTCGTCCTCGCGCACCGGGTTGGTGTCGTCGAAACGCAGGTTGAACTTGCCGCCGTACTTCTTCGCGATCGACCAGTTGATGTAGATCGCCTTGGCCGAACCGATGTGCAGATAGCCGTTCGGCTCGGGCGGGAAACGCGTATGGATCTGCTCCGAGAGACCGGCCGCGATGTCGGCGTCGATGATCTCAGTCAGAAAATTGGATACTTCTTCCATTCTATTTTCCTCCAAATTGGTTCATTTCAAATCAGATGCTGTCGCGGCAGCGCGCGAGGCGGGCGAGGACGCGCTCCGCGCCCAGAATGCCCATCACGGTCTGCAGGTCGGGCGCATTCTGGCGGCCGGCGACCGCGACGCGGACGACCATCGAAACATCGCCGACATGGCCCTTGTACTGCTCGGGGTTCTGCTTGTAGGCCTTGGTCTCGGCCGCGTAGCCATGCGTCTGCGCGATGGCCTTCATCTTCTCGAAGAAAGCGTCCGGGGTATCAGCAGGGTCAAAGCAGGCTGCGAATTCAGTCAGGATCGCCTTGGCATCTTCGGTGGAAACGTGGGCGGGCATGGTGTAGTCAGGAGCAAACAGCTCATCGAACATGAAGTCCATGTAGGGCTTGGCGTCGCTCCAGAGGGCGAGATCCTTGCGGGGCTTCTTGCCGCCGCGGCCGATGGCCAGGATGGACTTGGTGTAAGCGGGGTCGCGGGTGAACAGGGCGTGGAATGCCTCGTCGTACTGGGCGCTCCAGGCGGCGACACCGTCGTAGACCTGATCGGCCGTCATGCGGGAGATGACGTTCTTGGAGACGTCATTGAGCTTGTCGATGTCAAACAGCGCGCCCGAGCCGCTCATCTTCTTGGTGGTGAACGGGAAATCGTTCATGGGGGCGTCCGGATTGGCGCGGCGCCACTCCTCGAAGTTGGAGTTGAGCAGGGTCAGCAGGTATTCGAGCACGCAGGGCGCGGGATAGCCCATCTTGTGGTAGAAGGTCAGCGCCAGCTCGGGGTCCTTGCGCTTGGACAGCTTGCGCTTGGAGCCGGTCTCCTCGTCGATCTTCATGAGCTGGGCGGTGTGGGCGTACTTGGGCGCCTTCCAGCCCATCGCGCGGAAGAGCTGCAGGTGAACGGGCAGGGTGGCCAGCCACTCCTCGCCGCGCACAACGACGGTGGTGCCCATCAGATGGTCGTCCACCACGTGGGCGAAGTGATAGGTCGGGATGCCGTCCGACTTCAGGATGACGACGTCCTGATCGTTCTCGGTGACCTCCATCTTGCCCTTGACCAGATCCTCGTGACGCACCTTGTTTTCGATGCTGCCCTCCGAACGGAAGCGGATGACATAGGGCTTGCCCTCGGCCAGCGCAGCCTCGATGTCCTCCATCGGGCGGTCGCGCCAGACGGCGTACTTGCCGTAATAGCCGAAGTTCTCCTTGTTGGCTTCTTGTTCAGCGCGCATCGCGGCCAGCTCGTCCTCCGTCGCAAAGCACGGATACGCCATGCCGCGCTGCACGAGCGACTTGACAAAGGTCTGATAAATCTGCGCGCGCTGGGACTGGCGGTAAGGGCCATAAGCGCCGATCTCGCCGTCCAGCGTCGCGCCCTCATCAAAGGGCAGGCCAAAGGACGAGAACGCGTCGATGATGGTCTGGACGCCGCCTTCGACCTCGCGTTTCTTATCGGTATCCTCGATGCGCAGGTAGAACACGCCGCCCGACTGATGCGCCAAGCGCTCGTCGACCAACGCGCCGTACAGATTGCCCAGATGCATGAAGCCGGTCGGGCTGGGGCCCATACGGGTCACCTTCGCGCCCTCGGGCAGCTCACGCTTGGGATAGCGGGCGAGCACATCCTCCGGGGTCTCGGTGATGTGCGGAAACAGCTTTTGCGCCAGCAGTTCATAATCCATATTGCAAACACTCCGTATTCTGAATGGTAACTTGCTCATAGCTTTCTATATTTTAACACAATTCCCACAGATGTTGCAAGTGATATCAGGTTTCCATCGAAAAAAGGCGCCCTTCTTCGTTTCCGAACAGGTGCGCCTTTGCATCATGATTTTATCGTCTGGTGGAAAATCTGCGCGGGATGAGCATTGTGACCGTGAGTCCGAACACCGCGAACACCACAGCCGAGGCCGCCATCGCGAGATTCATCCCGAACGCGTCGCCAATCAGGCCGACCACATAAGGGATGACCGACGAGCCAAAGTAGCCGAAGAACAGGATCACCGCCATGATCGTGCCGCCGTTGCGCTCCTGGTTGAGCAGCGTCGCCGCGCACAGGGGCCACATGCCCGAGATGCCGACGCCCACGCCGATCACCGCGATCCAGAAAATCAGCGTTGCGGGCGCGCCCGCAACGAGCAGCAGGCTGATGACCGCAACCACAGTCAAAACGGACTCCAACCGGCGAATGGAATAACGGTGCACCAGCTGCGCGCAGGTGATGCGGCCGATGGCGACCAGCACCCACACGATAGCCGTGCCAAGCGCCGAAACCAATGCAGTATAGCCCAGCGCGTCGCTCATATAGGTTGCAAGCCAGCCGGTGGCGGCGCCCTCCGCGCCGACATACAGAAACAGCGCAATATACGAGGGCAGATATTCCTTCCGGGTGAAGAAGGAACGCAGTTCGCCGAGGCCGCCCGCTTCCGCGTCGTGCAGATGAGGACAGGGAACAATGCAGAACACGATGGCAGCCATAAGGACAGCGGCGGCCAAACCCAGATAGATCATCCGCCAGCCGCAGCCGAAATGCAGCATCATGCCCGAATACAGCACGCCGACCGCCGCGCCCAGACCGGCCAGACCGTGGGTGACGCTCAGGTTGGAGGCCGCGCTGTCGGGTGACAGATCATCGACGATGTCCATGCCGACCGCTTCGATAAAGGTCGCCAGCGCGCCCATGCACGAGATGAACACGCAGGCCAGCGGGAAGGAATGGGTCTGCGTGAACGCGACGGTCGCGGCGACGTAGCCGAACAGGCCGACCTTCATCGCGGTGCGCTTGCCCAGCATCGAAATGATCTTACCCGTGATCAGGCAGAACACGATATTTGAAATATAGTACGCGGTGAACAGGAATCCCGACTCCCCCACGCCCAGACCGAAATCCGCGCCGATGCGGGTGATGAGCGGGGCGAGCATCGTCATCGAGACGGCGAAAACCGAGATCGCTACCCGTGTCGCGACGATCGCCGGACGAACCGGAATTGTTTTACTGTTGTTCATTGTGTGATCTTCCCTTTGAAAAGGGCACAGCCTGCGCCGCGCCCTTTGTCGTTTGCAATTTTTAACTTACAGCTTCTGGATGCGCTCGATCGCGGCCTTGGTGTTCTCGTCCGAGCCGAACGCGGTCAGGCGCGCGGCGCCCTGGCCCTGGCGGCCGAGGCCCGAGGCGGGCGGACCGGGGACGGCGGCGTGCTCCCGGAGGTCGTCGAAGAACTCCCACGAGGTCATGCTGCCCGGGGTCTTGAGCCAGACGTAGGGCGCGTTGACGCCGCCGAACGCGGTCATGCCCGCAGCGGTCAGACCCTCGCGGATGACCTTCGCGTTGTTCATATAATAAGCGACCTGCGCTGCGGTCTGCTCCTGACCGGCGGGGGTGTAAACCGCCTC
>CAMEPU010000108.1 GCA_945932315.1 uncultured Clostridia bacterium | reverse complement strand
CGATGCGGATGATGCGGTCCGCCATCTGGGCGATCTCCTCGTTGTGGGTGATCATCACGATCGTCTGTCCGAAGCGCTGGCTTGTGACCTTCAGAAGCCCCATCACATCCTGGCTGGTTTTGGAGTCGAGGTTGCCGGTCGGCTCGTCGGCCAGGATGATCACGGGCTTGGCCGACAGGGCGCGGGCGATGGCGACCCGCTGCTGCTGCCCGCCCGACAGGTTATTGGGCAGGTTCTGCAGCTTGGAGCCCAGACCGAGGGTTTCGATGATCTGGTCGATGTAGGACTTGTCGGGCGCGCGCCCGTCGAGCTGGATGGGGAGCACGATGTTTTCATAGACGTTCAGGACGGGAACGAGGTTATAGCTCTGGAAGACAAAGCCGATCTTGCGGCGGCGAAAGATCGTCAGTTCCTCGTCCTTTAAAGAAAAAATCTCCCGGCCGTCCACGGTCACGCTGCCGCCCGTCGGCCGGTCGAGCCCGCCCAGCATGTGCAGCAGGGTCGATTTGCCCGAGCCGGACGTGCCGACCACGGCCACGAATTCGCCCTTTTCGACCGCGAGATCGACGCCGTCGAGCGCGTGCACCGCGGTGTCGCCCGCACCGTAGACCTTGCGGAGATCCTTGGTTTCCAAAATCGTCATAGGGGATACCTCCATAGGGAAAAAGTCTGTATTGATTACCACAATACAGACTTTATCATAGAAATCTTTCCATGTTCTTTCTGAAATCTTGCAGTTCTGCAAGATTTGGATCGCGGGGCAGAAACAGGGAGAAGGTCGCGCCCTGGCCGGGCGCGCTCGCGACCTTGACGTAGCCGCCCTGTCCGGCGGCGATCTGCCGGGTGAGATACAGGCCAATGCCCACACCTTCGTCCCCGCGCGCCGCCGCTCCCCGGTAGAACCGTCCGAACACCCTGGCCTGTTCGGCCTCCGGGATGCCCGGGCCGTTGTCCGCGACGTCGATCCGGCAGAACAGCTCATAGGCGGCCGCTCGGACGGTGACCGTCCCGCCCGCAGGCGTGTACTTGACCGCGTTGTCGATCAGGTTGCAGACCGCTTCATTCGTCCACTTGGGGTCGAAGACGGCGTGCACATCGGCCGGTTCGCACGTCAGGGTGATGTCCTTCGCCGCCGCGCGGGGAAGGAACTGGCCCACCGCGTCCTCGAGCACGGGCTGAATCGCTGCGGGCACAGGATGGAGCGCCAGAATGCCGGTCTCGAGCCTCGCGGTCTTGACCAGCGCCTCGATCAGCGTGCGCAGCTTCTCGGCCTGCCCCTCGAGGGCGGCGACACAGGTGCGCCCCTCGTCGGACAGCTCCTGCTCGGCCAGCAGCTGGGCGTAGAGCAGCACGTTTGCGATCGGCGTTTTGGTCTGATGGGAGATATCGGCCACCAGCGTCTTGATGCGGTCCTTCTCCTCCTGCAGGTTGCGCGCGGAGACGGTGGACGCGGCCAGATAGTGCGCCATTTTGGACTCGACGGATGACAGCAGGCTCTCGTCGAAGCAGTCCTCGGTGAAATCGCCCGTCATCGCCCGGTCGAGCATGCGGTCCAGACTTTGCAGGATGCGCCGCGCCCGGCGGCGTTCGCGCAGCGCGGCCCCGGCGCACAGGGCTGCCAGCGCGAGGGAGAGCAGGAAAAGCACTGTCATCTCACTTCACCGCCCAGGTATAGCCGATGCCGTACACGGTTTTGAGGTAGCGGGGGCGGGAAGGCGTGTCCTCCAGCTTGTCCCGCAGCCGCTTGACCGCGACCGACAGCGCGTTTTCGTCCACATAGGCCGCGCCGTCCGTCCAGATCCGGTCGACCAGCTCGGCGCGGCTGAGCGTGATCCCCCGGTTGCGCACGAGCAGGCGCAGCAGCTTCTGTTCGGTGCGGCTCAGCTCGACCGCGCGGCCGTCCCTGGAAAATTCCATGCGGTCGAAGTCGAAGACGTAGCCGTCCTGGCTGAACACCCCGCTCTGCGCCGCTGCGCCCCGGCGGAGCTGGGCGTGCACCCGGGCGCGCAGGACGGCGAGCGAAAAGGGCTTTGTGATGTAGTCGTCCGCGCCCGATTCCAGACCGACCACAATGTCGGTCTCCATGTCGTTGGCCGTCAGCAGGATCACGGGGAGGGCGCTCTTCCCGCGCACCTCGCGCAGCAGGTCGAGCCCGCTGCCGTCGGGCAGGTTGACGTCCAGAATGAGCAGATCGGGCGTCCGTTCGGCCAGCGCGGCGCGCGCGGCGGCCAGATCGGGGCAGGGGAGGAGGTCGATATCGGGCGCGGCGAGCGCCAGACAGACGCCCTGGCTGAGCGCCCGGTCATCCTCGACCAGAAGAATGTGCTTCATCATGTGATTACCTCGATGGGGGTGCGGAAATTAAATGTACTTGCGGTATTCATCGTCGGACATGTCTGCGCTGCGGACCGCGTCCTCAATGGCCTCCGCGAGCACCTCGGCCGCGAGCGCGCCCACGACGCTCACGTCGCTCTGCACGCTGCCGTCGACCGAAAAGGCGTAGATCGTGTCGCCGTCGGCCATCGTGCCGACCGGGCGGATGCACTGGCCGTAGGCCGCGCGCGCCATCGAGGCGACCTTGCCCATTTCGGGCTGGGTCAGCCGGGCGTTGGTGAACACCGCGCTGATCGTCGTGTTGGCGTGCTCAGCGAGGGCGGTCTGCATACCGCAGAGCACGTCGCCGGTCGGAAGAAAGGCCGTGCGGTCGGGCGTGGTCACGCCCGCAATTTTTTGGCCGGTCTTGTGGTCGTAGATATCGCCCAGCGCGTTGACCACCGCAACCGCGCCGATCTTCAGCGCGCCGATCTGCGCCGCGAAATAGCCGACGCCCGCCTTCTGGCTCTGCGCCATGCCGCACAGCTTGCCGACGGTCGCGCCCGTGCCCGCGCCGACGCTGCCCGAGCGGGGCGTGCTGCGCTCGGCGTCCAAACAGGCCGCGTAGCCCATGGCGGCGTCCGGGCGGACGGCCGCGCTGCCGAAGGAGAGGTCGAAGATGCACGACTGCACGACGAGGGGTACGATCGCACCGTGCACGGCGAAGCCCCGGCCGCGCTCCTCCAGATAGCGCATTGCGCCCGCTGCCGCGTCCAGACCAAACGCCGAGCCGCCCGAGAGCAGGAGGGCGTGGAGCGACTGCGGATTGCAGAGGGGGGAGAGCAGGTAGGGCTCGCGGCAGGCCGGGCCGCCGCCGCTGACGTCGATGCCGCCCACATTGGGCTTATCGAAAACGATCGCGGTCACGCCGGTCATCGCGGTTTCGTCCTGCGCGCTGCCGATGCGGAACCCGCCGATCTCGGTGATGTCGATTTGCTGCCAGAGCATGATAGTGTACCTCCGAACTCTTGTTTGGAATCATTATAACACAGAAGCGGGGAAAAACAAAAAGATCATCCGGCGGATGACCTTTTTCTGAAATCAGAGCGTAAAGCTGCCGGTTTCCTTGCCATCGACGGCGTAAGAAAACAGTGTGGCTTTTGCGACAGCGGCGAAGCAGCCGGTGCGCTTGTATTCTGCCGCGTACTGCTTTTCGATCAGCCCGAGCGTCTCGCGCAGCTGCAGCATGACGGCGACTTCGTGCTTGCAGTTGTAGCTGCAGAAGCAGGAGCAGGTGAGAGCGCTGATCTTCCCGTCTGCGTATTGGAACTCCACTTCGTAGGCTTCACTGCCCGTCACGATCGCGTAGCCGCGCGTGCCGTTGAGACTGAGGTAGCGGACACGGTTTTCCAGATAATAGTTCTCTCCGCGCTCTGCGATGGCGCCGCTCACCTGCATGCGGCTGAGATCATCCAGAGGAAATGCCGTGTCGTCGCTGCCGCTGATGAACTCATCCTCCGCTTTGGCTGGGGCTTTGAACCACGTAACCACCTGCCCGGCGGGCAGCACGGCCGGGTCGAAGGTGATGAAGTGAGAGCCCGCCATGAAGAACTGCCCGTGAACGGTCGTGTTCACCACTGCGATCACGCGCTTGTAATCGGAGACCTTGATTCTGAAATTGTAGTTCACATCCACGACACGGCCGCGCAGGCCCTCCAGCTTGCCGTCCACATAGACCTGATCGCCGCGGTGCAGGTCAAACCGGTCGTTGAAATAGGCCAACGTCATGTTGCGTTCCGCGAAGTGCACCTGCACGACAGATTTGCGCGGTGCGGCGTTTTGCTGCGGTGCGCAGCCCGGCTGAAAATGATTGGGCATATATCTCATGACCTTTTCCTCCTTTGGGCATTCCTTCCTCTTTCTGAAATGATTGTACTGCAGAAACTGTCCGATAACAGTCCCTGTTGATCACAAAAAATATATGAGTTTTCATCTGAGGATTGCAGGCGCTGTCGCTGTGCGCTATAGTGCAGACAGGCGGGGAATCCGCCGGTGCGGCGATTGCAAATGGGCGGCCGTGCCGGCCACGGCAATGTTCTGCGCTGTGCTTCGACGGAGCCGCCTTTTCAAGTCCCTCCTGATATCTGCGCATGAAAAAAGGATCATCCGTTGGATGATCCTTTTTGGTGCAGATGGAGGGACTTGAACCCTCACGCCCTTGCGAGCACTAGCACCTGAAGCTAGCGCGTCTGCCATTCCGCCACATCTGCATATGTAATTTGTTATCGGGTGGTGCGAGTGACGGGACTTGAACCCGTACGCCTTTTGAGCACACGCCCCTCAAACGTGCCTGTCTACCAGTTCCAGCACACTCGCATTTGTCCGAGTCGCCATTCCCCAGCGACTTTGTTATTATACGGCTTTTCCGGCAAATTGTCAACCGAAAATTTTTAAAAATGTTTGGGTGAAATTGCACAAAAGAAAATGGTTTCTTTTTGCAAAAAAAGCAAATGAAACCCGTTGACAAATCCACAACCCGAATGTATACTAAAAACGTAAACAAACAAGAGGAGGAACCGAAGATGCGGATCACGCACGAGGCCGATTATGCAATTCGGGTCACCTATTGCTTGGCTGAGCATGGCGGCAAAATGGGCGCCAAAGAGATCTCGGAAGAGACCGGCGTGACCTTGCGTTTCGCGCTCAAGATCCTGCGCAAGCTGATCGGCAGCGGCATTGTCCGTTCCTATAAAGGGGCGGCGGGCGGATATGAGCTGGCAAAACCGGCTCGGGAGATCACGATCGGCGAGCTGATCGAATGCATCGACGGCGTCATCGCAATCAACCATTGCCTGTGCAATGAATTTGATTGCACGAGGATCGAACACAAAAGCGAATGCGCGATTCGCCATGCCTTCGGCAGAGTGAATGCCATGATCCGGGACGAGCTGTACGCGATACCGCTCGACCAGTTCTGCACCCCGGTTCAGTCAGAAAAATGATTTTGCAAAAACCATTTTCAAAATATTAAGGAGGAAATTATTATGAAATTCGTATGTTCTGTTTGCGGTTATGTACATGAGGGCGATTCCGCTCCGGCCGAGTGCCCCGTTTGCCACGTTGGCGCTGATAAGTTCATCGCGCAGTCCGAGGAGCGCTCCTGGGCGGCTGAGCATGTCGTAGGCGTTGCGAAGGGCGCGCCCGAGGACATTATCGCTGATCTGCGCGCAAACTTCGAGGGCGAGTGCTCTGAGGTCGGCATGTATCTGGCGATGGCTCGCGTTGCTCATCGCGAGGGTTATCCCGAGATCGGCCTGTACTGGGAGAAGGCTGCCTACGAAGAGGCTGAGCATGCCGCCAAGTTCGCCGAGCTGCTGGGCGAGGTCGTGACCGACTCCACCAAGAAGA
>CAMEPU010000107.1 GCA_945932315.1 uncultured Clostridia bacterium | reverse complement strand
AACGCGCCCGCGATCATGGACACCATCCGGGTATTCAACGTTCTGTACAACCGGGATAAAAACGCGGAAAAATATATCGAGGCCTGCGTGCACGCGCCCCAGCCGGTGGTTTCCGCCGCAGCGTCTGTCCCCGTGCACAAAGCGGCTGATGACGAGCTTGCGCCGCTGTCTGCCGCCGTCGTGAAGGGCGTCAAGAGCGAAGCAAAGCGCCTGACCGCCGAATTGCTGGCGTCCGGCGTCGAAGAACTCGAGGTCGTCAACAGCCTGCTGATCCCGGCGCTCGATCTGGTCGGCGCGCGGTTTGAATCGGGTGCACTTTTCCTGCCGCAGCTCATCAACGCCGCCGGCGCGGCGCAGGAGGCGTTTGAGGTCATCCGCACGGCGATGGCCAAGGCGGACGCGCAGACGGTCAGCAAGGGCAAGGTCATTGTCGCGACCGTCAAGGGCGATATCCATGACATCGGCAAGAACATCGTCAAGACAATCGTGGAGAATTACGGCTATACGGTGATCGACCTGGGGCGTGACGTCCCGCCTGAGACCGTCGTGGAAACCGCGATCCGCGAGGACGTGCATCTGATTGGCCTGTCCGCTCTGATGACCACCACGCTGGGCAGCATGGAGCAGACCATCCGCGCCCTGCACGAGAGCGGCCACGCCTGCAAGGTCTGGGTCGGCGGCGCGGTGCTGACCCCCGATTACGCGGAGAAGATCGGCGCGGATTTCTATGCGCGTGACGCTAAGGAATCGGTCGATATCTGCAAGAAATTCTTCGACTGAGGGACTTACCATATGGATATTCGTACCTATTTGCAGCAGCATGTTCTGCTATTCGACGGCGCGATGGGCACCTGCTATGCCGCCCGGTATCCGGGCGATCAGGTGTCCTGTGAGCCCGAAAACCTGACCCACCCGGAGCGTATTCTGGAGATCCACCGGGCTTATCTGGAGGCGGGATGCCGCGCGATCAAGACCAATACGTTCGCGGCCAACACCGCTGTGATGGAGTGCTCATTTGAGCAGGTGCGCGAGATCATCATCGCGGGGTGGCGCATCGCCTGCGAGGCGGCCGCGCCTGCGGATGCTTTTGTGTTTGCCGATATCGGCCCGCTGCCCGCGCTGCTCGATGAAAATGAATATTACCGCATTCTGGATACGTTTCTGGAGCTGGGCGCGGAGCATTTTCTGTTTGAGACCTTCCCGGATGACCGGATCCTTCCCGCGCTTGCGGCTTATATCCGGGAGCGCAGCCCCGAGGCGTTCATCCTGACCTCGTTTGCCGCCGCGCCGGACGGTTTTACCCGGTCGGGCAGCGATGTGCGCGCTCTGATCGGCAGAATGGCGGCCTGCAAGGATATTGACGCGGTCGGTCTCAACTGCGTGTCCGGCCCCAGCCATATGCTGCGCCTGATCGGTGAGCTGCCCGTCCGCCCGCTTCTTCTGTCCGTGATGCCCAATGCCGGTTACCCGACGATGGTGCGCGGCCGCACCTTCTTCGAGGGTGATCCGCATTATTTCGCCTCCCGCATGGGCGAGATCGCCCGCGCAGGCGCGCGCATTTTGGGCGGCTGCTGCGGTACGACGCCTGCGCATATCGTCTGCACAGCGGAAAAGCTTGCGGCCCTTCCGCCGTCTGAGCTGCCCCGCGCTGCGCAGGCCGCGCCCAACGTTTCGCTCGAAGCCCGGAACCGTCTCGCGGAAAAGCTGCAGGCCGGAAAACGGATAATCGCCGTCGAGCTCGACCCGCCGGCGGACGCGTCTCTGACCAAATTCATGGACGGCGCGCGGACGCTTAAGCAGTGCGGCGTGGATGCGGTCACGATCGCGGACTGCCCGATCGCCCGGGCGCGCGCGGACAGCTCGATGCTGGCTGCCAAGCTGCATCGGGAACTCGATATCGACCCGATTCCGCACATGACCTGCCGCGACCGCAATATCAACGCGACCAAGGCGCTGCTCTTCGGCCTTTCGGGCGAGGGCGTGCACAATGTGCTGACGGTCACGGGCGACCCGATCCCGGGCGCGGACCGCGCCGAGGTCAAGGGTGTTTTTTCCTTCAATTCTGCGATGCTCGCCGCGTATATCCGCGATCTGGGCGAGCAGGGCATGGTCGCGCCCTTTACGGTCTATGGTGCGCTCAATGTCAACGCCCGGAATTTTGACGCCGAGCTCAAGAAGGCGGTGCGCAAGGTCGAAAGCGGCGTGGCGGCCTTCCTGACCCAGCCGCTGTTCACCGACCGCTCCTTTGAAAATCTGCGTCTGGCGCATGAGACCCTGCCCGTGCCGATTTTGGGCGGCGTGATCCCGATCGTCAGCCACCGCAACGCCTTGTTCATGCACCATGAGGTGGCGGGCATTGAGCTGACGCAGGAGGTCATCGACCGCTACGAGGGTCTGGACCGCGCGGCGGCGGAGGAGCTTGCGGTCGAGCTTTCGGTCGAATTGGCGCGCCGGATGGAACCCGATACGGCCGGGTGGTATCTCATCACCCCCTTCGGACGCGTCGGCCTGATCGCACGAATCATGGAGCAGTTAAAAGCCGATTACAATTGTTAACATTGTGCAAAAAATCAGAAAACAACTTGATAGAGACCCTCTGTTTTGGTAAAATATACTTAAAGAGGAAGCATGTTCGCGCCAGAAGAGGGAAGTGTGACCATGAATATCATGTTTTTCCTGACGACGAAACGGAACGTAACGTATTTGTACAATGACGAAGGATTGATGAACGGTCTGCGCAAGCTGCGCAGCAGCGGCTATCATGCGATTCCGATGATTTCCAGGGACGGCACCTATATGGGCACCATCACCGAAGGAGATTTCCTGTGGCTGATGGTGGGGCTGAACGAGGTGATCGGCGGGGAAAAGACCTCGGCGATGACGGTCGGTGAGATTCCGCGTTTGAGCGAAAATCCGGCGGTGAGCTGCGATTGTCCGCTGTCGGAGGTGGTCGAGCATGCCGCGCAGCACAATTTTGTGCCGGTCATTGATGGCCGGGGTGCGTTTATCGGCATCGTGACCCGCAAGAGCATCATTCAACATATCAGCGATATACATAAATAAGGAAAAGACGAACAGGGGTCAACGGTGAAGCACGTCTTCCGCCGTTGGCCCTCTTTGCGGCCGTCGCAAAAGAAAGGATTCGCTATGAAGTGGAATAAAAGGACCGTATCAATCGGAGTCGGCATCCTGTTTGCCGCAATCGCGTTCAACTGGGCGCTCAATCACCTGACGGTGGTCGGCGGCGCGCTGCAGTGGATATTTCGACTGATTGCGCCCTTCCTGCTCGGCGCTGCGATCGCGTTCATCATCAACGTTCCCATGCGGCGCATCGAAAAGACGCTTTTCGACGAAAAAAGCAAGACACCGCGCGCGCTGCGCCGCCTGACCGCGTATCTTTTGACCTTGGTGATCGTCATCACGGTGATCGGTCTGGCGTTTTTCGTCATCATTCCGCAGATCGGTGAGAGCATGCGCACTCTGATGGATCAGGTCCCGGATGCGATTGATTCCGCCCAGCGCTGGCTCATTGAACTCGCGGAGAAATATCCGGATCTGGCGACGCAGATCCTGACCTTTGATTTTTCGCAGTTTAACTTGAATCTGGAGCAGTTCACGGCGCAGCTTGCGGACAATCTGAAGAACTGGGCGCAGGGGCTGGTCGGCTTTGGTGTGAACGCGATCGGCTCGGTTGTCGGCGCGGTGACGAATTTCTTCATCGGTTTTATCTTTTCCATCTATCTGCTGCTGCAGAAGGAGAAGCTCGCCGGGCAATGCCGCCAGATTTTGTATGCGCTCTTGCCGGAAAGCGCGGCTGAACGCATTCTCGAAGTCGCCTACCTGGCAAACCGCACGTTTTCCAGCTTTCTGTCCGGGCAGTGCACCGAGGCGGTCATTCTGGGCACGCTGTTTTTCATCTCCATGACCCTGCTGCGCATGCCGTATGCGCTCATGGTCGGCGTTCTGATCGCGATCACCGCGCTCGTTCCGATCGTCGGCGCGTTCATCGGCTGTTTTGTCGGCGCGTTTTTGATTCTCATCGTCAATCCGATGCAGGCGCTCTTTTTCGTGATCCTGTTTCTGGTTCTGCAGCAGGTGGAGGGAAACCTGATCTATCCGCACGTCGTCGGCAACTCGGTCGGCCTGCCGTCCATCTGGGTGCTTGTCGCGGTCACCATCGGCGGCAAGCTGATGGGCGTCGCCGGTATGCTCCTTTTTATTCCGCTCTGCTCGGTCTGCTATGCGCTGTTCCGCACGTTCATCAAAGACCGCCTGCGGGAAAAGGGCGTCCCTGCGTCCAAGCTCCGCGCAAAGGACACGGAGACGCCGCCTGCATCTTGCGAAGATGGGAAGAATCAGGTAAAATAAGAGAGAATAAAACGTTCATGGGAGGAACCAGTTATGTCGATACAGGAAAACGGGAAGGTCGTCTCCTGCGCGCACCTGGGCGGCGCGCTCTTTGAGCTGACCTTTGAAGCGCCCGCAATCTGCGCGGCGGCGCAGCCCGGCCAGTTTGTTCACATCGCATGCGGCGAGGGCAATCTGCTTCGCCGCCCGATCTCGATCTGCGACGTGCAGGGAGATCAGATGCGCATCGCATTTCAGGTCAAGGGAAGCGGTACCAAATGGCTGTCCGCACGGAAGGCGGGAGACATGCTGGATGTGCTCGGCCCCCTCGGCCACGGCTTTGATTTTGCCAGGCTGGGCGAGCGCCCGGTATTCATCGGCGGCGGCATCGGCGTACCGCCCATGCTGTACGCGATGAAGCAGACAAAGGCGGCGGGCGCACAGCCGACCGCTATTCTCGGCTTCCGCACGAAGGACGCCGTCATTCTGGAACCCGATTTTGAAGAGGTGGGCACCACCCACATCTGCACGGACGACGGCTCCTACGGCGTGCCCGGATTCGTGACTGATGAACTGAAGCTGCATGTGGAGTCGTTCACCGGCGTGGCCGCCTGCGGCCCCAAGCCCATGCTGCGCGCGATCGCGGCGGTCGCGGAGGAAGCCGGTCTGCCGTGTCAGGTGTCGATGGAGGAGCGCATGGGCTGCGGCATCGGCGCTTGTCTGGTCTGCGCCTGCGCGCTCAAGGGTGAAAACGGTGAGACAAAGTACGGGCATGTCTGCAAGAACGGCCCGGTGTTTGATGCGAAGGAGGTCGAGTGGTAATGGATCTGCGCGTGAATATCTGCGGTGTTGAGCTGAAAAACCCGATCACCACCGCGTCCGGCACCTTCGGCTTCGGCCATGAGTACGGCGAATTCTTTGACCTGTCCGAGCTCGGCGGCATCGGCGTCAAGGGCCTGACCCCGACTGAGCGTCTGGGCAATCCCGCGCCCCGCATTGCGGAGACGCCGTCCGGCATTCTGAACTGTGTCGGCCTGCAGAATCCGGGCATCGACCGGTTTATTGCGGAGCAGATTCCGTATCTGCGCCAGTTTGACACCAAAATCATTGCGAATGTCTCGGGCAACACGGTCGAGGAATACTGCGGCATGATCGAGAAGATTTCGGACGCTGACGTCGATCTCATCGAGATGAACATCTCCTGCCCGAATGTCAAGTGCGGCGGCATGGCCTTCGGCACCCAGCCCGCTATGGTCGAGGAGGTCGTTTCGGCGGCGAAGAAATACGCGAAAAAACCGCTGATCGTCAAGCTCAGCCCCAATGTCACCGATATCACCGAGATCGCGCGCGCCGCGGTCGCCGCGGGCGCGGACGCCCTCTCGCTGATCAATACGCTGCTCGGCATGCGCATCGACACCGAGACCCGCCGCCCCATCCTGTCCAATATCATGGGCGGCATGTCCGGTCCGGCCGTGTTCCCGGTCGCCGTGCGCATGGTCTATCAGGTCC
>CAMEPU010000106.1 GCA_945932315.1 uncultured Clostridia bacterium | reverse complement strand
GAGAGACATTCATGATAACGATTCTGAACAGACGAGAGATTTTCGTGACTTATTCGCTTCGTGAATGCAACGCGGTCTGTGCGCGTCTCTCAAATGCGGGTATTCCGTATCGGATTCGCACACACAGTCACAGCAGCATGAACCGAGGTCGAACCGGGAGTCTGGGCGTCAACACGGACTTTTCCTGCGAATACCGCGTTTTCGTGCATAAATCGGATTATGAACGGGCGACTGGACTGCACAGATCATAGTTTAAGAGGTACATATGAGAATTTTAGCGATCGAATCGTCCTGCGACGAGACGGCGGCCGCCGTCATTGAGGACGGCCGGAAAATTTTATCAAATATCATCGACTCTCAGGTCGAGACCCATGCGCTCTACGGCGGCGTCGTCCCGGAGATCGCGTCCCGCCGCCACATGGAGGCGGTCGTGCGCGTGACTGAGCTTGCCCTGTGCGAGGCCGGGATGGAAGCGTCCAAGCTGGACGCAGTCGCGGGCACCTGTGCGCCCGGCCTGATCGGCGCGCTGCTCGTCGGCGCGAACTTTGCCAAGTCCTACGCTTACGCGCTCGGCAAGCCCTTTATCCCGGTACACCACATCCGGGGGCATATCGCGGCCAATTATCTGGAATTCCCCGATCTCGAGCCGCCCTTCCTGACGCTGGTTGCGTCGGGCGGCCATTCGCTGCTCGTGTTTGTGCGCGATTACACCGATTTTGAGATTCTGGGCGGCACGCGGGACGACGCGGCGGGCGAGGCCTTCGACAAGGTCGCGCGCGTGCTTGGCGTCGGCTATCCGGGCGGCCCCAAGATCGACAAGCTGGCGGTCGGGGGAGACCCGTCCAAATACAAGCTGCCGAACAGCCATGTCAAAGACGCGCCGCTCGACTTTTCGTTCTCCGGTCTGAAAACGGCGGTCATCAACCTCGCGCACAACGCCGCGCAGAAGGGGGAGGAGATCGACCGCTCCGCCCTCGCAGCCGCGTTCTGCAGCGCGGTCTGTGATACTTTAGTGCCCCGGCTCGAGCTGGCGGCGCAGGAGACCGGCGCAAAGCGCATCGTCTGCGCGGGCGGCGTGGCGGCCAATTCCTGGCTGCGCGCGGCGCTCGGCGAGATGGCGAAGCGGGTGGACGCCAGGCTGTATCTCCCGCCCCTCGCGCTGTGCGGGGACAACGCGGCCATGATCGGCGCGCAGGCCTATTATGAGTACCGCGCGGGCAATCTGGGCGACCTTGGGCAGAACGCCTACGCAACCGCCGAGATTTCTGAAGTAATCTGCCGAAAAAACCGTTAAAATTCACACTGGTAATCGGGTTTATTCTGTTGTAAAATAAAAAACACGGGTGTACTTGCCTGTGGTAAAAGAATAAAATGGGCACGGCGATTTCGCTGTGGAGAAGGCTGTGGAAGCCGCCGTTTTGCTGCATTTTCGGAAAAATGCAGGATGCAGAAGCTCTGCATCAGGGACAGCAACTGAGGAGTATGATTTTTATGGGCATGACAATTGCAGAAAAAATTCTGAAAGCACATCTGGTCGATGGCGAGATGGCGCAGGGGCAGGAGATCGGTATCCGGATCGACCAGACTCTGACGCAGGACGCAACCGGCACGATGGCCTATCTGCAGTTCGAAGCAATGGGTGTGGATCAGGTCAAGACCGAGCGTTCGGTCGCCTACATCGACCACAACACCCTCCAGTCCGGCTTTGAAAACGCGGACGATCACAAGTACATCGGCACCGTCGCAAAGAAGCACGGCATCTACTTTTCCAAGGCTGGCAATGGCATCTGCCATCAGGTTCATCTGGAGCGCTTCGGCGCGCCGGGCAAGACCCTGATCGGTTCGGATAGCCATACCCCCACCGGCGGCGGCATTGGTATGCTGGCTTTTGGTGCGGGCGGCCTGGACGTCGCGGTCGCGATGGGCGGCGGCGCGTATTACATTCCGATGCCCAAGATGGTGCGCGTCACCCTCAAGGGTAAGCTGCAGCCGTGGGTCGCAGCCAAGGATATCATTCTCGAGGTTCTGCGCCAGATGACCGTCAAGGGCGGCGTCGGCAAGATCGTTGAGTACGCGGGCGAGGGTGTGGCAACGTTGTCTGTACCCGAGCGCGCGACCATCACCAACATGGGCGCCGAGCTGGGCGCCACCACCTCGATCTTCCCGTCGGACGAGGTCACGAAGTCCTTCCTCGAGGCGCAGGGCCGCGGAGATGTTTACGTTCCGCTGTCCTCCGATCCTGACGCGGTCTATGACGAGGAATATGTCGTCGATCTGAATACGCTGGCGCCGCTGGCCGCCAAGCCGCACATGCCCGATCAGGTCGAGGAGGTCGCTTCGATCGGCCCGATCACCGTCAATCAGGTCTGCATCGGCTCGTGCACCAATTCTTCTTACCTTGATATGATGAAGGTCGCGGCCATTTTGAAGGGCAAGCACGTCCACCCCGATGTTTCGCTGACCATCAGCCCCGGCTCGATGCAGGTGTTTAATATGCTTGCCGCGAACGGCGCGCTCAGCGACATCATCTCGGCGGGTGCGCGCATTCTGGAATGCGCGTGCGGTCCGTGCATCGGCATGGGTCAGTCTCCCGAGTCGGCGGGCGTTTCCCTGCGCACCTTTAACCGCAACTTTGAGGGCCGTTCGGGCACCCAGGACGCCAAGATCTATCTGGTATCTCCCGAGACCGCTGCTGCTTCCGCACTGACCGGCGTTCTGACCGACGCCCGCACACTGGGCGAGGCACCGGTCATCGAGATGCCCGCACATTTTGAAATCAATGACAGCATGATCATCCCGCCCGCAGCCGATCCCTCGACCGTCGAGGTTCGCCGCGGCCCGAATATCAAGCCCTTCCCGCTGGGTCAGCCGCTTGAGGCATCCTATATGGGCAAGATTGTTCTGAAAACCGAGGACAACATCACCACCGACCATATCCTGCCCGCCGGCTCCAAACTGCTGCCGTACCGTTCCAACATCCCGTATTATTCGAACTACTGCTTCATCAACGTCGATCCCAAGTTCCCGGCGCGCTGCCAGGAGCAGGGAGGCGGTGTGATCATCGGCGGCGCGAACTATGGACAGGGTTCTTCCCGTGAGCACGCGGCGCTCGTTCCGCTCTATCTGGGCGTGCGCGCGGTTCTCGCCAAGTCCTTCGCCCGCATTCACAAGGCCAATCTGGTCAACTCGGGCATCATCCCGCTGACCTTCGCTGATCCGGCCGACTATGATACGGTCAGTCTGCTTGACTCCATCTCGCTGCCCAACATCCGGGAGGAGATCGCATCGGGCGCGCAGGTCACCGTCGTCGCAAACGGCAGAACCTTCAAGGCTGACTGCGACGTATCGGATCGTCAACGCGGCGCGCTGCTCGCGGGCGGCACGCTGAACTACGCAAAGCAGCAGGCGAAATAAACAGGGAGGAATCGAAAATGTCTGTATCGGAAAAGACTCTGGAGCAGTTCCAGAAGGTTGTAGAGAGCCAGCTCGCGCGCATCGAAGCGATGAAGGCGCAGGGCGATTTTGTAGACTATGCTAAGCTGGATAAGATCATCATCGGCGTTTGCGGCGGCGACGGCATCGGCCCCATGATCACCAGCATGGGCGAGCACGTCCTCAAGACGCTGCTGGCCGATAAGGTCGCGGCCGGCAAGGTCGAGTTCCGCGAGATCACCGGCCTGACCATCGAGCGCCGCGCTGAGCTGGGCTGCGCCATCCCGCCGGATACCATGGAAGAGCTGAAGTCCTGTCATGTCATTCTGAAGGGCCCCACTACTACCCCGCGCAAGGGCGATCCGTGGCCGAACGTCGAGTCCGCCAACGTTGCAATGCGCAAGGCGCTCGACCTGTTTGCAAACGTGCGCCCGGTCAAGGTTCCCGAGCTCGGCATCGACTGGACGTTCTATCGTGAGAATACCGAAGGCGGCTACGCGGTCGGCTCGCAGGGGGTCACCATCGGCGACGACCTGTTCCTCGATTTTACCGTCGCGACCTCGCAGGGCTGTGAGCGCATCGCGCGTCTGGCTTTCGAGTACGCCAAGAAGACCGGCAAGAACCGCGTCTCCTGCGTCACCAAGGCCAATATCATCAAGACCACCGACGGCAAGTTCCTCGATACCTGCCAGAAGGTGGCTGCCGAGTACCCCGAGGTCGTATTTGACGACTGGTATATCGATATCATGACCGCCAAGCTGCTCGACGACAAGCGCCGCCGCGACTTCAAGGTCTTCGTGCTGCCCAATCTGTACGGCGATATCATCACCGACGAGGCCGCCGAGATCCAGGGCGGTGTCGGCACTGCGGGCTCGGCCAATATCGGCAAGCGCTATGCAATGTTTGAGGCCATTCACGGCTCCGCGCCCCGCATGGTCGCCGAGGGCCGCGCGAAATATGCCGATCCGTCGTCCGTGTTGCGCGCCTGTGTCATGCTGCTTGAGCATATTGGGGAGATCGAGCTGGCGAACAAGCTCGACCGCGCACTCGATATCTGCATGTTTGAAAAGAAAAAGTATGTGCTGACCGGCCGCGATACCGGCGCAACCGCGCAGGAATTCACCGATTACGTTCTGGAGACCATTGCCGGGCTTTAAATTTTGAGGGATTTTAGGAGGAATAACCTGGATGGATAAAAAGCAAGCCGTTTCGCGGGCTGTCATCAGCCGTCTGCCGCGCTATTACCGCTATGTTTCCATACTGCGGGATAAAGGGGTACAGCGCGTCTCTTCGCGCGCGATTGCGGAGTCCCTGGGTTTGACTGCCTCCCAGATCCGTCAGGATTTTAATTGCTTTGGCGGTTTTGGCCAGCAAGGCTACGGCTATCAGGTGGAAAAGCTCTATCAGGGGCTGGCTGAGATTCTGGGCCTCAACCGGGAGCGCACGGCGATCCTGGTCGGCGCAGGCAATCTGGGCCGCGCACTTCTGAAAAATTTTGATTTTGTCGGCAGCGGGTTTCGCATGCTGTATGCGTTTGATGCGGACAAAACGGTTGTTGGCTGCGCATTCAGCGGCATCCGCATCCGTGATGTATCCGAGATGTACGATTTTGTTTCGCTGCATAAGCCGGATCTCGCGGTTTTGACGCTTTCGCCTGAGCATGCTCCGGAGATCGCGCGCCGCTTGATTGACTGCGGTATCAAGGGCCTGTGGAATTTTACGGGCGATGACATCTACCTGGAAAATACCGACGTCCCGATTGAGAATATGCACTTCTCGGACAACCTGATGACCCTGTGCTACCAGATTAATGAACTGGATGACAGTGAATAAGTAAGGAGCGCCCTCTGTTCTGTTTGAACAGGGGGCGTTTTGTCACTTGTCGCCCTGCAGCAGATTCTCTGCGTAGGCGTGCAGCTCCTCTTCGGTTTTCACATTGTCGCTGCGCCGCGCGATCATGCTCCGCACGTAAACAGGCAGACCTGTATAATACTCGAAAATGTTCGGATCGCTTTTGAGCATCTCACCCAGATTTTCATATTTCTTCATGTTTTCCAACTCCCTTCACTGAATGTGTTCTTCCACAAAATTGTCCACGACAAGCACGCCCATCATGCCGCGGGAGGCAACACGGAATTCCCGAATTCCGGCCTCGTCACAGAGCGGCACCAGACGATGCTCAGGATAAAGCCGCAGACAGGGCTCGCGTTCTTCCATCCTGCGATCACCTCACAATCAGTATGCGCAAAGACAAAAAAACAATGAGAAGGACATAGAAACACTGTTTTCCGGGCTTTGAAAAAAATGCCGCAGAAATTTGTAAAAACTCCTTGACAATTAACGAGCCGAATGATATTATATAAAAGCTGTCACCGAGAAAAACGGAAAAACGACAGCGGATGTACCTTGTAAATTAAACAACGAGAAAGCCAAAGA
>CAMEPU010000105.1 GCA_945932315.1 uncultured Clostridia bacterium | reverse complement strand
TTTGGTTCGGATACGCTTTTTTGTCAGCTTTGCGCCTGCACTGCCTTGTCATGAATGCGGCGCGCGACATAGACAACCGGGGTGTCCACGAGCGATGTGACTATAAAGATGGCGTAGCTCGACAGGATGATCGAGACGATCGTCGGCGCGTCGTACACGCCCCAGAAGGCGAGCAGGGTGAACAGCACGGTGTTCGCAAGCTGGGAGATCAGGGTCGAGCCGTTGTTGCGCAGCCAGAGGAAGCGGCGCGAGTCGCCAAACCGGCGCTGGGTCAGGTTCCACCAGAAGTGGTAGAGCCAGACGTCGATCATCTGGGTAACCGCGTAAACAAAGAGCGAGGAGAGCAGGGTGCGGGGCGTGCTCGCGAAGATGGCGTGGAAGGAAGGCGCGGCCCAGTCGCCCGCGGCCGGAATATAGAGAAGCCAGGACTGGCTCACGAGCAGGAAGAGCACCGAACAGCCGACGCTCAGATAAACAGCCTTCTGCGCGGCTTTTTTACCCTCGGTCTCGGACAGGATGTCGGTGACGATGAAGGTGGTGGCGAACAGAATGTTGCCCAGGGTCATCTCCATGCCGAAGGCGTCGACCAGCAGCAGTACCTCGATGTTGGCGAGCACGGTGGCGACCGCCGAATAACAGTACAGGCCGAGCTTGCCGAACAGACGGTAGAACAGCACCACGCTGCCGTACAGGCCGACCAGAGACAGGATTAAAAGCAGTTCATTCATACGTTTACCTCCCCACCGACGCCGAAGTCGGTGTTATGCAGCAGAATATCGACCCGGGGATCATTTGCGTACTGCGGATAGATCCGCTCGCGGAAACAGGCGATCACCGCGGGATCGGGCTTGACCGGGGTGGAGTTTTCCACCATGATGTTGACGCAGACGCGCTCAAAGTGGGCGAGCGCGGTTTCGATGTCGTGCCGCATCGAGGCCTCGGTCTGGCCGGACAGGCCGAAGAGCAGACAGCACTCATCAAAATACCGGGCGATATCAGCCGGATCGTCGGTGCCGATGCCCTTGTGCAGCACAGTCTCGCGCAGCGCGCGGTCAAAGGTCTCGACGCCGGTCTTGACCTTGACGGTCACGCCCAGGGCGGAAAAGCGCTCGCGCAGGGCGGGAACCTCGCGCCGGTGGATATAGTGGCACTCGAAGTGCAGGGTGCGGATCTTCTTTTCGGCGCAGACGCGCGCGATCTCGTCCAGCGTATTGCCGTCAAGGTCGACGAATGAGCCCGAGTTGATGACCTCGAGGTGGCGGTGCACGCCGGTCACCCGGGAGAGCACGGCGCGGTTGAGTTCGAAGTTGGCGGCCGGGTCAGGGTCGCGGTCGAGATGGTAGTCGCAGAAGGCGCAGCGGCCCCATTTGCAGCCCGTGCCGCGCAGCAGCACGATCTCGCGGGGGTTCTTGTCCTCGATGACCGAGTAGCGTTCCATTTCCATGGGAGAATCAGCCCTTTCTGTGCATAAAAAATGGGATGCTCGAAGCATCCCAGCGAAAAAACAGCACAAAAACATCCATGACCTCCGGGCGTGCCGGCGCATGGGCGTCCTAGTTTTGTTTAGAGACAGGATGGTTACGAACTGTCTTGTGAAATTGCAGTTGCTATTATACCGGTTCTCCGGCCGAAAGTCAAGCGATACAGGCGGAAAACAGGCGCCGGGGATTTCCCGGCGCCTGTCTGCAATGAAGCATACGGAGAACGAAAGAAATCGTGTTTGCGTCAGCGGTGGCAGCTGCAGCCGCCGGAGCAATTCGCACAGTTGCCGGAGCAGCCGCCCTTTTTGTGATCCTTCCAGATTGAGCGGACGGCGAGCGCGACAACCAGCAGCAGAACGCCGCCGACAATGCAATAACCGATCATAAGAAAAGCTCCTTCCTTGGGCGCGGGCGGTGCCCGCCCGGCACATGTTTGGATTTAAACGCCGACTTTGGACTTTTTCTCATCCGCCGCGGCGACTGCGGACAAATTCGTGTGGTCGGGATCGGCGCCCTTGCGGAACAGCAGGTAAAGGAGCACGCCGAGCAGAAGAACGGCCGCAACCGTGAATACGCTGAAGGTGGCTTCGCCGGTGACCAGGCCGCCGAGCTGGTAGACAATCATGGAGATGACATAGGCGAATACGCACATGTAGCCGATCGCACCCACCGTCCATTTCCAGTTGTTCATCTCGCGCTTGATCGCGCCCATGGCGGCGAAGCAGGGGGCGCACAGCAGGTTGAAGATCATGAAGCTGTACGCGGTGATGGAACCGAAGTCGGCGCCGATGGCCTGCCAGATGTCGTGGCTGTCCTCCAGCAGATCGGCCGCGCCGGCATACTGGTACAGGACGCCGAAGGTATTGACGACCTCTTCCTTGGCGATGAGGCCGGTGATGGTCGCAACGGTAGCCTTCCAGGCCATGTCGCCCATCCAGCCGAGCGGATAGAAGATCCAGGCGATGGCGCTGCCGATGACGGCGAGCAGGGAGTCGTTGTTGTCTTCAACCGCGCCGAACGCGCCGTCGACAAAGCCGTAGCCCTGCAGGAACCACAGGATGATCGAGCTCAGTAGGATGATGGTGCCCGCGCGCTTGATGAAGCTCCAGCCGCGCTCCCAGGTGGCGCGCAGAACGTTGTTCATCGAGGGCGCATGGTAGGCGGGCAGCTCCATGACGAAGGGGGCGGGCTCCCCGGCGAAGGCCTTGAACTTTTTGAGCATGATGCCCGAGATGACGACCGCAGCGACGCCGATGAAGAAGGCCGAGGTCGCAACCCAGGGGGAATCGCCGAACACCGCGCCCGCGAACAGGCCGATGATCGGCATCTTCGCGCCGCAGGGGATGAAACCGGTGGTCATGATGGTCATCTTGCGGTCGCGGTCCTGTTCAATGGTGCGGGAGGCCATGATGCCGGGCACGCCGCAGCCGGTGGCCACGAGCATGGGGATAAACGACTTGCCGGACAGGCCGAAGCGGCGGAAAATGCGGTCCATGATGAAAGCGACGCGCGCCATATAGCCGACGTCCTCCAGAATCGCGAGCAGGAAGAACAGCACCAGCATCTGGGGAACGAAGCCCAGAACCGCGCCGACGCCGGCCACGATGCCGTCCATGATCAGGCCGTACAGCCAGCCGGAGACGCCGAGGGAGGTCAGAATGCCATCAAAGAAACCGGGGACGATCTCGCCGAACAGCACGTCGTTGGCCCAGTCGGTGCCCAGCGTGCCGATGGAGAAGGAAAAACCGCCCATGGCGATCGAGTAGATGCAGAACATGACGACCGCGAAGATGGGAAGCGCCAGAATGCGGTTGGTCACGATGCGGTCGATCTTATCGGAGACCGTCAGCTCGCCCGCCTGCGCGCGGCGGTAGCAGCCGCCGATGATCGAGCCGATGTAAGCATAGCGCTCGCCCGTGATGATGGATTCGGCGATGTCGTCCATCTCGGTCTCGCAGGCCGCGATGTCCTTTTCAATGTGCGCCAGCTGGTCTGGGGTCAGGCCGAGCTGCTCGATGACCTTGCTGTCGCGCTCAAAGAGCTTGACCGCGTACCAGCGCTGCTGTTCCTCGGGTAACTCGTGGAGCAACAGCTCCTCGATGTGCGCCAGCGCGTGCTCGACCGAGCCGCAGAACGAATGCGCCGGGATGGCATGCTTGCCGCCCCGGGCGGCCGCGACCGCCTGATCGGCGGCCTGCGCCACGCCGGTGCCCTTGAGGGCCGAGATCTCGACGACCGGACAGCCCAGCTTGCGGCCAAGGGCGGCGGTGTCGATTTTGTCGCCCCGCTTCTCGATCAGATCCATCATGTTGACCGCGACGACCACCGGGATGCCCAGCTCGGTGAGCTGGGTGGTCAGGTAGAGGTTGCGCTCGAGGTTGGAGCCGTCGACAATGTTGAGGATGGCGTCCGGGCGCTCCTGCACCAGAAAATTGCGGGCGACGACCTCCTCCAGCGTATAGGGGGAGAGCGAGTAAATGCCGGGCAGGTCGACCAGCCGGACGTCCTTGTGACCCTTGACCGCGCCCTCCTTCTTTTCGACCGTGACGCCCGGCCAGTTGCCGACGTATTGATTGGAGCCGGTCAGGGCGTTGAACAGCGTGGTCTTGCCGCAGTTCGGGTTGCCCGCCAGCGCGATTTTGATTGACATGGGATACCTCCTTGAATTAGCGCTTGCTAACTGATGCGCGATAAAATACCGGGCGCGCGGCCCGGAAAACAGAACGGTTTATTCAACCTCGATCATGGCGGCGTCGGCCTTGCGCAGGCTGAGTTCATAGCCGCGCAGGTTGATCTCGATCGGGTCGCCCAGCGGCGCGACCTTGCGCACGAACAGCTCGACCCCCTTGACGATCCCCATGTCCATGATGCGGCGGCGCACCGCGCCCTCGCCCGACAGTCGGACGACGCGGACGGTCTCGCCGACCTTCACATCCTTCAGTGTTGCCATCGGTGTTGCTCCTTTCTTACCCAAAACAAAAATAAAAGCGGTCAGATCATGATGCGGGCGGCCATCTCGCGGCTGACCGCGATGCGTGCGCCCTTGACGTCGACGATCAGATTGCCGCCGTTTTCCTGTACGACCGCGACCGCGCCGCCCGGGACAAAGCCCAGACTTTCGAGAAACTGGCGGGTCTGCCCCGCGCCGCTCACCCGCTTGATGGTGTTGACCTCGCCCACCCGGGCATAGCTCAGTGGCATCATGCTGTGTTCGCTCCTTTTCAGTCAAATGAGTTAGCCTTTGCTAACAAAAGAATATTAGCACAGACTAACTGGAATGTCAATTAGAGATTGCTAACTTTTTAACAGGGAGATTCCACAAAAAAACGCCCGCGCAAAGCGGACGTTTTTGACGTTCAAAGAAACAGCTCGAGCAAGAACACCACGACGCAGCACAGCACCGAGACTTGAAACAGGCTCGCGCCGAACCAGGCGAGGGCAATGCCGGCGAGCAGGGCGGCCAGCGCCGACCACGTGCTCTGGGTGGCCGAGAGGATGGCCGGGAAGGTCATGACGGCCAACGTGACGTAGGGCACGTAAAACAGGAACGAGCGGATGGTCACGTTTTTGATCTCCCGGCGGATCAGGGTCAGCGGGAGCACACGGATCAGGTAGGTGACGCCGGCCATGACCAGCAGGTAGATCCAGGGATTATGCTGCATCGTCGGATCCCTCCTTTACCGGGAAGAGCAGCGCGGCCGCCAGCGCGATGGCGACGGTCAGGATGATGGTGCGCATGCCCGCAGACAGGCTGGCCAGCGCCGGAATATTGGAGGCGGCGTAGCTGGCCGCGAAGCTGATCACGATGACGCCCGCGATGACCTTGTTCTTGCGCGCGGGCGGGATGATGACGGCCAGAAACATGCCGTACAGGGCGACGGACAGCGCGCTGACCGCCCGAATGGGCAGGATATTGCCGACGAGCACGCCGAGAAAGGTGCCGAGCGCCCAGCCGGGCGAGGCGACCGAAAAAACGCCGTAAGTATAGAAGGGGTTGAGCTTGCCGGGCACGGCGATCGAGACGCCGAAGATCTCGTCGGTGACCGTCATGCCGAGCGCCAGACGGTGGCGCATCGGGGTGTCCGAACCCAGCTTCTGGCTGAAGGCGCACGACATGAGCAGGTAGCGCGCGTTGGCGACCGCTTCCATGATCGCGACCTCGAGGTAGCCCGCGCCCGCGGCGATCAGGGTGAAGCCCGCGAACTCGCCCGCCGAGGCGTTGATGAGCAGGCTGGTGATCATGGCTTGCAGGGGCGAAAAGCCGGCGTCCCGCGCGGCGATGCCCAGTGTGAAGGCGACCGCGAAGTAGCCGAGCGAGATCGGAACGCCGTCCCGCATGCCCTGGCGGAAGCCGTATTCTTTCTTTTCCAAGGTTTTCACATCCTATTCATTTCCTATCATATTATAGACGCTGTGTTT
>CAMEPU010000104.1 GCA_945932315.1 uncultured Clostridia bacterium | reverse complement strand
AATAATTCGTGTTCCCCCCGCAATCTCCCTGAAAAAATTGACTTTTTAACCGGAACTTGCTATGATGGAAGTCGTAAAACCGGGAGGTGAGCGCATTGGAATCGGAGGAATATCTGCCAAACGGCCTGAAACTGCTGCAAGATGACCGTTTTTTCAAGCTGGGTCAGGATTCCATGCTGCTTGCGTCCTTCGCCCGCATCGGGAAAAACGCCCGCCTGCTCGACCTGGGCTGCGGCACCGGGGCGCTCGCCCTGCTCTGCCACCGCCCCGACCTCTCGATCACCGGGCTCGAGCTGCAGGAGGGCCCGGCCGCCCTGTTTGAGCGCTCGATCGCTTTAAACGGCCTCTCCAACGTCACCGTCCGGCGGGGCGACCTGCGCGCGATCGCGTCGATCTTCCCCGCGGGCTGCATGGACTACGTGGTCTGCAATCCGCCCTACTTCGCGGCGGGCAGCGGCAAAAGCGCGGCGCGCGCCGCCCATGAGACCGCCCGGCAGGACGAGAGCGCCGACATCGGCGAGATCGCGGCTGCGATCGCCCACGTGTTGCCGACCGGGGGCAAATGTGCCCTCGTCTTTCGCCCCGAGCGGCTCTCCACCCTGCTGCGCGCCCTCGACAGCCGCCGTCTGATCCCCAAGCGCATGCGCTTCGTCCACGGCCGCGCCGACCTGCCGCCGTCCGCCGTGCTGATCGAATGCCGCAAGGACAGCCGGGACGGTCTGACGGTCGAGCCGCCGCTCATCGTCCATCCAAATCCGTAAAAGGAGTTTTGCCATGTCTATTGGTACGTTATATCTGGTCGCCACCCCGATCGGCAACCTCTCCGACTTTTCGCCGCGCGCGAAGGAGACGCTGGCCGCGGCCGACTTTCTGGCCGCCGAGGACACCCGGGTGACCCACAAGCTGCTGACCGCGCTCGGCCTGCCCGGCAAGCCCATGATCAGCTATTACGAACACAACCGCCGCCAGCGCGGCGAGGAGATCCTCGCCAAGATCCTGGCGGGCGAGACCTGCGCCCTTGTGACCGACGCGGGCACCCCGGCGGTCTCCGACCCGGGCGAGGATCTGGTCGCCCTGTGCGCCGAACACGGCGTGCCCGTGCTGTCCATCCCGGGCTGCTGCGCCGCAGTGAACGCGCTCGCGGTGTCCGGCCTGCCGACCGGCCGCTGGTGCTTCGAGGGCTTCCTCTCCATGAACAAGAAAGCCCGGCGCGAGCACCTCGACAGCCTGCGCGGCGAAAAGCGCACCATGATCTTCTACGAAGCGCCCCACAAGCTGCGCGCCACGCTGGACGACCTGCGCGAGACCTTCGGCGGCGATCGCCGCATCGCGCTCTGCCGCGAGCTGACCAAGCTGCACGAGGAGACCCTGCGCATGACGCTGGACGGCGCGGTGGCATACTACGCCGAGAACGCGCCGCGCGGCGAGTTCGTCCTGATCCTCGAGGGCGCGTCCGAGACACCCGCCGCCGAGACCGAGGGCGACCGCATGGCGCTCGCGCTCGAAGCCGTACAGCGCCGCATCGAGGCGGGCGAGACCCTGAAGGACGCGGTCAAGATGGTCTCGGCCGATCTGGGCGTCAAGAAAAACGCGCTTTACAAGCTGGCGCTCGGCGAATGAGCGCTTTCCCATCCTATTTATAAAAGGAGAATCCCCATCCCATGAAAGAGCTTTGGACTCTGTTTATCACCTTCGCGCAGATCGGCGGCCTGACCTTTGGCGGCGGCTACGCCATGCTGCCCATGCTGCAGCGCGAGGTCGTCGAGCGCTACGGCTGGGCGACCGAGGAGGAGCTGACCGACTACTTTGCCATCGGCCAGTGCACGCCCGGCATCATCGCGGTCAACACCGCGACTTTCGTCGGCTACAAGCGCCGGGGCGTTTTGGGCGGCATCTGCGCCACCCTGGGCGTTGTCGCGCCTTCGCTCGTCATCATCACAATCATCGCGGCCTTCCTGCAGAACTTCGCGGACAACCCGTACGTGCAGGACGCCTTCGCAGGCATCCGGGTCTGCGTCTGCGTGCTCATCCTGCGCGCCGTCGAGAAGCTGTGGAAAAAATCGGTCGTCGACCGCCCGTCGCTCGTGGTGTTCGCGCTGGTTTTCGTCGCCTCGGCCTTTCTTGACCTCTCCCCCATCGCGCTGGTTCTGCTGGCCGGCGCCGCCGGCGTCGTGCTCAAAGCATTGGCACAGAAGGGCGGTGACCGCGCATGATGCTCCTGCTCCGCCTGTATTACGAGTTTTTCAAGGCCGGCCTGTTCGCGGTCGGCGGCGGTCTGGCCACACTGCCCTTTCTATATGATATTTCCGACCGGCTTGGCTGGTTCACCCATCAGGATCTGTCCAACCTGATCGCGATCTCGGAATCGACGCCCGGCCCGATCGGCATCAACGCCGCGACCTACGTCGGCTACCTGACCGCAGGCCCGCTCGGCGCGGTCATCGCCACCCTCGGCCTCATCACGCCGTCGATCATCATTATCATCGTAATCGCCCAGATGCTCGAGCGCTTCCGCTCGAACCCGCTGGTCGACAAGGTGTTCTACGGCCTGCGCCCGGCTTCGACCGGTCTGATCGCCGCCGCCGGATTTCTGGTGTTCAAAAACGCGCTCTGGTCGTCCGAAGCGCTGAGCATACTCAGCGCGATCCGCTGGCCGGCGGTTGTGCTCGCGGTCGTGCTCTACTTCGCCATCAAAAAATGGGACAAGCACCCGATCTGGTATCTGGCTGCCTCGGCCGTCGTTGGCATCGTATTCCACTTTTCCGCCCTATAAGTCGAAAAAAGCAGCTCCTTCAGGATATTCTCCTGCGGAGCTGCTTTTCATATGCTGTTTTTTATTGAATGTGCTTCTTATCCTGCGAATATCAGTCCCTCGAAATATCGCTCCGCGGGGGCCGGCGCGCTGCCGGGTACCCGGCACTGATAACCGTTTGCGAGCAGATACCCTGTCTTGCCGGTATCCGTGACCTGAATACGCACCCAGTAGAGCGGTTCGTCGCCCTCGGACGGGTTCTCGACCTCGCGGTCGAGCGCGACGCCGGTGACCTCGACCGCCGAGCCCGCCGGGACGGTGAACGAAGCCGAGCTCGTCAGGTCGTCCTGCTCAAACAGCGGCAGCACGGACGCCGTGGTCAGCTCGCCGATTCCGCCGCAATAGGTATACCACTTGTTCGGGTTTTCCTGCCGGACGATTGCGCCGTCCTTCAACACGTATTCCAGCGGGAAGAACGAGGTCTGCAGCACATCCCACCGCACAGGGGCGTAAATTTTTCCATTTTCCAGCGAGATATTCTCTACTGCCGCGTCGATCTCGCCCGCGTTGTACAGCGTCGTGCCGTCCCAGCCGAACACGTGCAGCATGGGGTCGTCACTCGGCCCCCAGTCGAACACCGCGAGCTGGACGGTTTCCCCGTCGAGCGAGACCAGATAGGGCTTGTCCTCCATCGAGAACGTGGTTCCGCCCGCCTCGCTGCCGCAGATCGAGACCGTAAAGGTCTCCTCTTCGGCGCGCAGCGAAAATTTATACTCCTCCTCAACGCCATCCCGGTCAAAATCGCACCAGCCGATGGCCGCGACCTGCTCAAAGCCCTCGGGCAGCTCGTCCAGAATGGTGGCCGATTCCGCCGGGCGCGACGGCGTGGACTGCACCGCGTCGCTGCCCGCGGCCGAGGACGCGGCGGGCGCGCCCTGCCCCGCACAGCCGGTCAGCAGGAGCGCCAGCGCCGGAATAACCCAATATCGTTTCATTTTGAAACGCTCTCCTTTTCCTGATTTCTGAAGATATCCCTATTATAGCAAAGGCTTTCTCAAAAATCGTTTACAGGGGCGTAACAACTTTGTGAAGAATTTCAAAAGAATTTATGAATACTCCACCTTTTCGAGCGTCAAACCCCGCGCGGGCAGCGTCGGCCCGGCCTCCGCGCGGTCGAGACTTGCCAGAATTCGCCCCATATCGCCGGCCGGACGCACGCCCTGGCCGACCTCAAGCAGGGTGCCCGACAGGATGCGGATCATATACTGCAGAAAGCCGTCGCCATAATAGCGCAGCTCGAGCGGGCCGTCCGTTTCGACGAAGTCGATGGAGTAGATCGTGCGCACGGTCGATTTTTTCATCCGCTTGTTGCCGCAGAAGGCCTTGAAATCGTGCGTCCCGGTGAGATCCGCCGCCGCCCGCCGCATCGCGTCCAGATCGAGCGCGCCCGGCGCGGCGTACTGAAACCGGCGGGCGAACACGTCGGGATATCCGGCCGTCCGGATGCGGTAGGTGTACCGCTTGGCGCGGGCGTTCAGGCGCGCGTGAAACCGCTCGGGCGCGACCCGGCAATCGGTCACCGCGATGTCCTCGGGCAGGTAACGGTTGCAGTAGGCCATCAGTTCTTCGGGGGAAGCGTCCACGGCAAGCGGCACGCTGGCCACCTGCCCGCGCGCGTGCACGCCCGCGTCGGTGCGCCCCGCGCCGTTGATCTCGACCCGGTGGCCGCAGAATTCGCCCAGCACGTGCTCAAGCTTGCCCTGAATGGTCATCTCATCCCCGCCGAGCCGCTGCCAGCCGTGATACCGGCTGCCGTCGTAGGCGATCGTGAACACGAAATTGGTCATAGCGCATCCTCCGTCAGCAGGCCGAGGCAGCGCTCAAAGCGCGCGCCTTCGCAGGGCGCGCCGCCTTCGGCCGCCGTGACCTCGATGCAGCGACAGACGAACCGCGCCGCCCGTTCGGCCGCCCGCGCGAGCCCGTCGCCCCGGACGAGCCCGCCCGCCAGCACGGCGGCAAAGGTGTCGCCCGTGCCCGGGAAACCCGCGTTGACGCGCGGATGGGTGACCGCCGTGCAGCCCTCGGCCGTGCCGCACAGGGTGGTCAGCGTGCCGGGCGCGAAGGACAGGCCGGTCAGCACGACGTCCGCGCCGTAGCGCGCGCGCAGCGCGCCCACCCAGTCCTCGGCCTCAGCCTGCGTCCCGGGCTCGTCCGACGGGTCGCGGCCCAGCAGAACAGCGGCCTCGGTGCAGTTAGGCGTGATGATCCCGGCGCGGGCGCAGAGCTCGCCCATGCGCCCGGCCAGCGGCGCGCAGGCGGCATACAGCTTGCCGTGGTCGCCCATGACCGGATCGGCTACAAAAACCCCGCCCGGCGCGAGCAGCTCCGTCGCTTCCAGCACCCGCCCGATCTGGTCGGCGCTGCCCAGGTAGCCGGACAGCACGCAGTCGAAGGTCAGTCCAAGCTCCCGGTACTGCGCGAGCGCATCCGACAGCCAGTCGGTCAGATCGCGGCGGCGGGGCGCCGGAAACCCGGTGTGGGTCGAAAAGACGGCCGTCGGCAGGGGTACGCACTGGCAGCCCATCGCCGAAATCGTCGAGATGACCGGCACGAGCGAGGACCGGCCGAACGAAGATAAATCCTGCAAAACGAGGATGCGTTTCTGTGTCATGGCAAATCGTTCCTTTTCCATCAGTTCCCTTCCAGTCTACGTGTTTTCTCCCGCGCCGTCAAGAGTGAGTTGAACAGGCAAATATTGCCGCCTGCTTGTAAATCTTCATCAAAAATGGTAAGATAAGATTCAGTTGGAGCGGTTTGCCGCTCCGCCCGTTTTTACCCGTTTCCCGCGACAAAAGGAGTTTCCGCATGAACAAATTCACCCGGGCGCTTGCCCTGATCCTTTCCCTCTGCACCCTGTCCGTCCTGCCTGCGGCTGCCGCCGGAGCCGACGACGACGGCGCCATGCGCGGCGTCTGGGTCTCTTCGGTCTACAATCTGGACTATCCGTCCGTCCAGACGACCGACGCCGCCGCCCTCCGCCGGGAGGCCGACGCGATCCTCGACGACTGCGCCCGCTGGGGCATCAACACGGTCTTTCTGCAGGTGCGCCCGACCTCGGACGCGCTGTACGACTCCGATATCTTCCCCTGGAGCCGC
>CAMEPU010000103.1 GCA_945932315.1 uncultured Clostridia bacterium | reverse complement strand
CTCTGGGTTTTCCCCACCCGGCGCGCGGCTTCCTCCTGGGTCAGCCCGTAGAGATCGATGAGCTGGCGGAAGCCCTGCGCCTCCTCAAAGAAATCGAGGTCGCGCCGCTGCAGGTTCTCGACGAGCGCAATAGCGGAACTGTCCTCCTCGGTCGCCGAGAGCACAATGCAGGGAACCTCGGAAAGCCCGGCCGCGCGGGCGGCGCGCAGACGGCGCTCCCCTGCGATGAGCTCGTAGCCCTCGCTCGTGCGGCGGACGGTCAGCGGGTTGAGCACCCCATAGGTGCGGATGGATTCGGCCAGCTGGAAAATGGCCTCCTGATCAAAATACTTGCGGGGCTGGTAGGGATTGCGCGCGATCGCGCTGATTTTGATGCGGCGGAGCGGCCGGTCGGTCGCGGCGGCGCAGAACGGAAATGCGGGTGTCATAGGGAAATCACGCCTCCTGTCAGAATCTGTTAGCCTGTCCTTTAATTTGAATTTACCAGTCTGTGCGCGCAAAGTAAAGAAATACCCATCGCGCATTCGCGGATTCCCCGTCATTATTCGCCCCGATCGGACCCATCTTCCCTATTTTTGTGCATTTCCGTACAAAAAATAACAGTCCGTAATCTTGAATACGAACTGTTATTTCCCAAAGATGTGGTGTTATTTCCCAGGCAGCGGATACCAGATGTGTACAGCCCTTCCCTGTCCGCCGCTCAGAGCGGCGACGCGCTGATCTTGCCGAAACGCCGGGGATACTGCGCCGGAGTGTGGCGCACCTTGCGCACGATGACCAGCCGGTGCACCACGTCGGTGCAGGGCACGGTGTAGTCCTCGATCTTCTCGAGCTTGCCGCCCAGCAGGCGGATGGCGTTCCGCGCCTCCTCGATCTCCTCATCCGAGCCGACCGCCTTCATTGCGATGAACAGGCCGCCGACCTTGACGAGGGGCAGGGAGAGCTCGGCCAGAACGTTCAGCCGGGCGACTGCGCGCGAGGTGGCGAGGTCAAACATCTCGCGGTGGCCGAATTCCTCGGCGCGCGCGTGGATGGCCTGCGTGTTCTCCATCCCCAGCGTATGGATGGTCTCGTTCAGAAAGGTGATGCGCTTGCCCAGCGAATCGAGCAGGGTGACGTTCGCGTCCGACAGCAGGGCGACCGGCATGCCCGGGAAGCCCGCGCCGCAGCCGACGTCGATCATGGTCTTGCCCTGGGCGTAGGCCGCGAGGGGCGCGCAGTCCAGAAAATGGCGGGTGACGACCTCAATCGGATCACGCACAGCGGTCAGATTCATGACCTTGTTGCGCTCGAGCAGGAGGTCGGAGAATTGCAGCAATTTGTCCACAGCCTGTGGATTTTCAATGTGGAGTTCGGCCAAACCTCGGGTCAAAAGTTCTTTTTCGGTCATTTTTGATTCTCCATATAGATGATGAGGGCGGTGATATCGGCGGGCGACACGCCAGAAATGCGCCCGGCCTGTCCGAAGTTGAGGGGCTGCACGGCCTTGAGCTTCTGCCGCGCCTCCAGCCGGAGAGACGGGATCGCGTCGTAGTCCAGCCCGGCGGGCAGCGGGCGGGCTTCCAGCCGGCGGAACTGCTCGACGTCCTTCTGCTGGCGCTCGATGTAGCCCGCGTACTTGACCCGGATCTCGACCTGCTCGCGGATCGCCGGGTCGAGCACCGGGCGTTCGGGGTCCAGTTCGCCCAGCGCGGCGTAGGTCAGCTCGGGGCGGCGGAGCAGCTCGATCAGACGGCAGCCCGCCTTGAGCGGGGTCGAGCCGTGGGCGGCCAGAAATGTGTTCACCCGTTCGTCGCAGGCGACCGGAACGGTCGAAACGCGGTCGATCTCGGCCTGCACGGCGGCGTACTTGGCCTGCGTGCGCGCCAGCCGCTCGGGGCTGTTGAGGCCGACCCGCGCGCCGATGGGCACCAGCCGCTCGTCCGCATTGTCCTGCCGGAGCAGCAGGCGGTACTCGGAGCGCGAGGTCATCATGCGGTAGGGCTCGGGCGTGCCCCGGGTGACCAGGTCGTCCACCAGCGTGCCGATGTAGCCGTCGGCGCGGTCGAGGATCATGGGCGGCTCGCCCTTCAGCTTGAGCGCGGCGTTCACGCCCGCGACCAGTCCCTGCGCGGCGGCCTCCTCGTAGCCCGAGGAGCCGTTGAACTGGCCCGCGCCGTACAGGCCCGCGACCTTCTTGCACTCGAGGGTGGGCAGCAGCTCGGTCGGATCGACGCAGTCGTACTCGATCGCGTAGGCCGGGCGCATGATCTCGGCGTGCTCCATGCCGGTGACCGTGTGGAGCATCTCGATCTGCACGTCCTCGGGCATCGAGGACGAAAAGCCCTGCACATACAGCTCGTCGGTATCCAGACCCATCGGCTCAATGAAGAGCTGGTGGCGGGGCTTATCGGCGAAGCGCACCACTTTGTCCTCGATGGACGGACAGTAGCGCGGCCCCACGCCCTCGATCGCGCCGCCGAACAGGGGCGAGCGGTCGAGGTTTTTCCGGATGACCTCATGGGTCGCGGCGGTCGTGTAGGTCAGGTGGCAGACCGCCCGGTTGGGGGGCGGCGCGGGCGAATCGAAGGAAAACGGGATGATCTCCTCCTCGCCCTCCTGCACTTCCAGCCCCGAAAAATCGACCGAACGGCGGTTGACGCGGGGCGGCGTGCCCGTTTTAAAGCGCATCAGGCGCAGGCCCATCGCGCGGAGCGAATCGGTGAGCTTGACCGCCGCGAACATGCCGTCTGGCCCGCCCTCACGGATACAGTCGCCGATGATCGTGCGGCCGCCCAGAAAGGTGCCCGAGCAGACGATGGCCGCGCGGACGGCGTAGCGCGCGCCCGTGGCCGTGGTTACCGATGTAACCTTTCCATCCTCTGTCTCGATCGAGACCACTTCGGCCTGTTTTAAGTACAGATTTTCAGTCTTTTCGAGCGTATGCTTCATGTAAGCGCGGTAGGCGATGCGGTCGGCCTGCGCGCGCAGCGAGTGCACCGCCGGGCCCTTGCCCCGGTTCAGCATGCGGTACTGAATGCAGGCGGCGTCGGCCGCCTTGCCCATTTCGCCGCCCAGCGCGTCGATCTCGCGCACCAGATGGCCCTTGGCCGTGCCGCCGATGGCCGGATTGCAGGGCATGTTGCCGACCGCGTCCAGATTGATCGTAAAGCAGAGGGTGCTCAGCCCGAGCCGCGCCGACGCGAGCGCGGCCTCGATGCCCGCGTGACCCGCGCCGATGACCGCGACGTCATATGTTCCGGCGTCAAATATCATACTGCTCTCCTCCTTTCACAACGCTTATTGACACTCCCCACAGCTAAAGCAGGGGGATTCTTGGTTCAACGACTACAGCCTTCACTACGAGAGGTCTTACACAGTCTCACCAAGCGTTAGGTTCGGGTGTGTCCCACCCTACCGAAATGATTATGTTATGCCAGCAGTCGCATTCCTTCATGGAGGATATTGACAGCGGCGTTGGTATCTCTATCGAGAATAGCCCCGCATGCGGGGCATACCCAGTGCCGTACCTTGAGGTCTTTCGTACCGGGCCACTGTGCTCCACATTCAGAGCAAATCTGGCTGGAGGGATAGAAACGGTCTACGGTTACGAGCCGTTTCCCGTACCACTCGGATTTGTAGGTGAGCTGCCGTCTGAATTCACCCCAGCTTGCATCGAAAATGGATTTTGCCAACTTATGATTTCGCACCATGTTTTTCGGTGCAAGATCTTCGATGCAGATCACATCGTTCTGGCGGACAATTTTCGTGGACAGCTTATGCTGCATATCCCGCCGTTGGTTGGCTACATGCTCATGGATCCGGGCCACCTGAATGCGAGCCTTTTCCCAGTTGGCACTGCCCTTTGCTTTTCGGGACAGTTGCCGTTGAAGTCGAGCCAGTTTCTTTTCAGATTGCCGAAGGTATTTGGGGTTAGGATATTCCACCCCATCGGAAGTAACAGCGAAGGATTTGATCCCTACATCCAATCCGACAACTGCTCCCGTTAGGGGCAGCTTCGGTAAGTCCTGTTCCGGACGGCAGCACAGGGAAACATGGTATTTCCCGCTGGCGGACCGGGAGACGGTCGCAGACAGGATTCTCCCCCGAACAGCACGGGAAATGCGGCATTTCACCTTGCCCAGCTTAGGGAGCTGCACAGCGCCTTCCAGCACCTTGATATTACCGCCTACGCATTTACTCTTGTAGGACTGCTTATGGGTTCGCTTGCTCTTAAAGCGAGGATACCCCGGTTTCTCGCCCTTTTGTACCCTACGGAAGAAATGCTGGTAGGCATCGTCCAGATCCCGGAGGGAGGACTGCAAGGCCGTGGCATCCACTTCCCGGAGCCAGATTGTTTCTTCCTGCTGTTTCAGCACGGTCATATCCTTTGCGCAGGCATAGTAGTTCAGCGTTTCGCCCGTCTGCTCATAGCTTTCCTTTCGCTTTGCGAGATAGTGGTTGAATACAAATCGGCAGCAACCGAAGGTACGGGCTATTAAGTTTTCCTGTTCCCGATTCGGATACAACCGGAATTTGTAGGAATACTCCACTATCTCACCACCCTGTTAGACATTCTTTTGATTTTCAATATACTGCTTGATCGCAGACAAAGGCGCACCGCCAACCGTAGATACAAAATAACTGTTCGTCCAGAGGGATGGCAGCCGTGACCGCAACGTGACGAATTCAGAGCGCAGCACACGGGATGTTTTACCCTTAATGGCTTTTACCGCCCGGTGAATGCCGAATTGCGGGTCGACTTCCAGAAGCAAATGCACATGATCTGGCATGATTTCCATTTCGATGATTTCGACGTTAATCTCTGCGGCAGCTTCGTATATTAACTCCTTTAACCGCCGCTCGACTTCTCCCATGAGAACCTTTCGTCGATATTTGGGACACCAGACCACATGGTATTTGCATGAGTAGAACACATTGTTGTTCGATTTATAGTCCATACAAATATTATACTGCGTGGACCTATCTATTTGGCGAACGGAGTATGAATTTTACGCCTTATATCCCCATGACTAAAGCGAGGGGTTTTACGGCGTGTTTGATAAATTCATGGAAAATGACAAATTGATTACAAAAAATTCAGTCATATTTGTGGTGAAGTTCTACTTGACAAGCTGGGGATGCCTGTTGATAACTCTGTGTAAACTTGGGATAACTTTGGATAACTGGGGAAAAATTTGATTCCAAATTGTTATATTATAATCCTATATTACAATTTGTATCACCATTTTGCACCATTTTTGCGGTTTTCCTGTGCATAAATTCGTGTATATTGTGGAAGAACGTTTGTCCACCCCAAGCGGTAGTTGCAGATGCAACGAATTGCCGCGGTGGGTTGATCCGCGCTCACTTGCCGACGCAGAAGTTGGCGAAGATGTGATCGATGATGTCGTCCCGGACGGTCGAGCCGTCGAGCTCGCCCAATGCGGTGATCGCGCCCTCAAGGTCGGCGAGGACGGCGTCGGGTGTGACGCCCAGCGCCAGCGCGGCGCGCGCGCGTCCGGTGCAGGCAGCGGCCTCGGTGAGCGCGCCCGCCTGGCGCACGTTGGTGATCAGCCCGCCGTCCTCGGGCAGCGCTTCGCCCAGCAGCAGGTCATTGAGGGCGGCGTACAGGCCGTCCATCCCCTCCCCCGACCGGGCCGAGACCGGCAGGACGCGGTCGAAGTGTCCGCGCAGGACGGACAGATCACAGGCGGGCGGCAGATCGCACTTGGTCACGAGGGCGAGCTTGCGGGGCGCGTCCGCGCAGGCGGCCAGTACCTGTTCGTCCTCATCCGCGAGCGGCCGGCTGCCGTCGAACAGGGCGAGCACCACGCCGCCTGCAGCGGCGACGGCGGCGGCTTCCTTCGCGCGCGCGACGCCGATCTGCTCGACCGGGTCGGCGGTCTCGCGCAGGCCGGCGGTGTCGCGCAGGCGGAGCAGCAGGTCGCCCGCGCGCACAGTCTCCTCGATGGTGTCCCGGGTCGTGCCCGCGATCTCGGTGACGATGGCGCGCTCCCGGCCGAG
>CAMEPU010000102.1 GCA_945932315.1 uncultured Clostridia bacterium | reverse complement strand
CTGCAGCGGGTACAGTCCCTCGCGGTGGCGGGTCATGCCGAAGGGGACGACCGAGATCGAATCGACCGCCGGATGGAGCGCGCCCAGATCGTTCAGCGAGCGCTTCAGCTCCTCCCCGTCGTTCAATCCTTCGCAGATGACGAGCTGGCAGTTCATCGTGATGCCGCCGTCTGCGAAGCGCTTCAGCAGCTTGAGCGCCTCGCCCGCCCGCTTGTTGCGCAGCATCTTGACGCGCAGTTCGGGATTGGTGGTCTGCACCGAGATGTTGATGGGCGAGATACGCATGCGCAGGATGCGGTCGACGTCCTCCTCGCTCAGATTGGTCATCGAGATATAGTTGCCCATGAGGAAGGACATGCGGGCGTCGTCGTCTTTGACATACAGGGTCTCGCGCATGCCGCGCGGGAGCTGGTCGATGAAGCAGAACACGCAGGCGTTCGAGCACCGCTTCATCTTGTCCATCAGGTAATGCTCGAAGTTGAGGCCGAGGGGCTCACCCTCCATTTTCCGGACGGTGACCGTGCGGTGTGCACCGGCCGCGTCCTCGATGTCAAGCTCCAGATGGGCGTCATAGCTGTAAAATTTGTAGTCCAGCACGTCGTGCACCGGCTTGCCGCCGATGGCGCACAGGGCTTCGCCGGGCATCAGACCGGCGCGCGCCGCCGGAGAGCCCGGGTCGACGCTAGCGATGACAGAAGGCATTTGTTCCTCCTCCTTTTCAAAAAAAATAGAGAAAGCAAGACCGCTTTCCCTACCTTTTTCTTTTTGGTTTGCTTACGCCTCGGTCTTAACGACCTCACGGCCGTTGTAGTAGCCACAGGCCTTGCACATTCTGTGCGAGAGCTTGAACTCGCCGCACTTGGGGCACTTCACCATGCCCGGGAGCGAAAGCTTCCAGTGGGAGTTACGTCTCTTGTCGCGTCTTGCCTTAGACACCTTTCTCTTAGGTACTGCCATTTGGTAACACCTCCTACTCTATGATCGTCAATTTTTTGGTAACACAATCATTCCTGCTCATCCTGCCGGTTCAGCAGGCTGGCCAGCGCCGCCAGACGGGGATCAATCTGCCGGGTCTGACAGGAGCACTCGGTCTCATTTCTGTCACAGCCGCAGATCGGGCACAGGCCCTTGCAGTCCTCCTTGCACAGATAAGTCATATCGACCTGCAGGATCAGCGCCGGGACGAGGACATCCTCGACCTCGACTGCGTTTTCCTCGAGCGGAAACACATCGTCCTCTTCTTCGGCTCCGGCATCTCGTGAGAGGATGACGTCGGTCTCCGCAGTGAGCAGGATATCGAGCGGTTTCAGGCAGCGGGAACAGCAGGTGTTCAAAACGGTTTTGATTGTACCGGTGAGCCGCAGCACGCCAAGATGGTTGACGATCCTACCGGAATAGGTCACCGGGGACTGGAACGGATACGCGCCGTACATCTCCTCGCCGGTCAGGTCAACCTGTCCCTCGAACGGAATTTCAGCGCCGTATGTGCCGATCAGTTTGGTTAAATCAATCCTCATACTTACCTCGCATGGTACATCTGATAGTATACAATAAGTAATAGCCATTTGTCAACAAAAAGAAGTGAAAATAGCTATTTTCTTTTCCTCCGACATCCGTTATACTGATTACAGAATGTTTGGAGAAAAAAGGAGCCCCGCGCCATGAGAGAATTCGCCATTGCGAAAAACGACAGCGGCCAGCGCGTGAACAAATTTCTGGAGAAGGCCGTTCCCCTGCTCCCCGGCGGCATGATGCACAAATACATCCGTTTGAAGCGCATCAAGGTCAACGGCAAGCGCACCGATGCGTCCTACAAACTGCAGGAGGGAGACCTTTTACAATTATACATCAACGACGAGTTTTTTGAAAGCCCCAAAAGTGAGGAAAGCTGGAAAAAAATCGAAAAGCCCGCGCTCGACGTGGTTTATGAGGACGAAAACATCCTGCTCGCCAACAAGGCTCCCGGCATGGTGGTGCACGCTGACGAGAGCGGCAGTCCCAACACGCTGATCGCCAACATTCAGGCCTACCTGTACCGGGCAGGCGAATGGAACCCCGCGTCCGAAGCCTCCTTTGCGCCCGCCCTCTGCAACCGCATCGACCGCAACACGGGCGGCATCGTCATCGCGGCCAAGACCGCCGAAGCGCTGCGCATTTTAAACGATGCGATCAAGGCGCGCACGCTGACCAAGAAATACCTGTGCGTGGTGCTGGGCATGCCCCCGAAGAAGCAGGCCACGCTCGAGCACTTCCTGCGCCGGGACGAAAACCAGAAGCAGGTCGAGGTCTTTGACCGGCCTGTTTCGGGCGCCAAGACCGCCCGCATGACCTACCGTGTGCTTGCCAGCCAGAACGGCCTTTCCCTCGTCGAATGCACCCTGCTGACCGGGCGCCCCCACCAGATTCGCGCGCAGATGGCCCACATTGGCCACCCGCTGCTGGGGGATGGAAAATACGGCAGGAACGAGAAAAACCGCCCCTACGGTGAATTTGGGCAGCTTCTTTATTCTTACAAGCTGAGATTCTCGTTTGAGGAAGAAAACGCCCTGTCCTATCTGGACGGTCGGGAATTCACCGTGCGCGATATTGGCTTCGTGCGCAAGTACTTCCCGCAATATGACATCAAATGACACAGAACCGGCGCGGCCAAAAGGGCCACGCCGGTTTTTTCCGCTTACGAATCTCTGAAATTGTTGTACATCACGCCGGGCTCGAGCTCGACGCCCTTGATCTGCGCCAGCTCGGAGACGGTCACAAAGGCGTAGCCCCGCTCGGACAGGATGTCGATCGCACGGAGAACGCCCTTCAGCGTGCACTCGCGCAGGTCGTGCATCAGCACGATGTCGCCGTCCTTAGCCTCATTCACGATGACACTGCAGATGCGGTCAGCGTCGCGGTACTTCCAGTCCTCGGTGTCGACGCTCCACTGGATCATCGGCATGCCGCTCTCCTTCATAGCCGCCTTGACGGTGTCGTTCGACGCGCCGCCGACACAGCGCATGACGGTCGCGGGCTGACCCGCATAGGATGCGATCAGATCGTTGTTGCTGTCCACCTGCTCGCGTACCTCGCTCTTCGAGAGCTTCGTCAGGTTCTTGTGATCCATCGTGTGATTACCGAGCTCATGGCCCTCGGCCAGATAGCGGTCCATCATGACGTTGAAATCCTTGATGCGGTAGCCGCACAGGAAGAAGGTCGCATGCGCGTTCCGCTCCTTCAGGCCGTCGAGCAGGCGCATGGTGACGCCATCCTCGCCGCCGGTCGGGCCGTCGTCAAAGGTCAGCGCGATATAATGCTCCGCTTCCGGGATGGGCGGCAGCACATCGGGCAGTGCATCCGCCGAAGCGACCAGACGCTCAGCGATCGCGGCATCGTTCTGCCAGTCATACGGGGTCAGAACGCCGACCGTGTATTGGCCGATCAGGCTCATATTCGCGCCCGCAGCCTCGGCCAGCAGGGCGACCTGACAATAGGGTACTTCGTCGACCGAATAAACGGTCACGTCCACCTTGCTGTTCGCGCCCTCCAGACGCTGCTTGCTTTCATTATAGGAAACCGTTTCGCCGGTGAGCTGAGACGCGGCGCTGACCGGCAGCCAAAGCCCGGCAGGCGCGCCCTCGGCCACCTCGCCGGATGCCAGAACGGCCGCTTCCAGTTCGACAGTCTCGCCATTCACGATCGCATGCGCGGAACCCTTGCGCACGATCAGCGCGTTTTTCTCGACCATCTCATAGGTCGGGCCGCAGAGGGCGAGCGCTTTTTCGGTCAGCTTGGCGAGCGCCTTCTCGTCCGGGCCTTCGGACTCGGTGGACAGGACGATCAGATCGCCCTCAACCGCCGGAAGAATCTTGACCGAACAGCCCATCATTTCAGCAACCTTCTCGACCGGCACATAGACCGCCCAATCGGATGTGGTCACTGCGCAGGGCAGAACGACCGAGGTCGTGACATCTTTTTGCGTGACCGCCATCTCATTGGAATCAATGGTCAAGGTCGCGGTCGTCCAATCGCGGGTCAGGGTCGCGACCTTGCCCGCCGCGTCCCACTCGACCTCGATCTGCAGCGCTTCGGACAGCACACCGATCGGAACGGTCACCGCGCCGCTCTCGTCGCGCCGGGGCGGCGTGGCGGAGCCCGCGTCGTCGACCAGCGTCACTTCCTTGCCGTCGAGCAATGCCCGCTTGTCATCGACCTGCATCACGATCTCGTGATCACCTGAAAGCACGCTCGTCAAGCTTCCCGAGCTGCCCGCGCTCAGCACGACCGGAATCATGCCAACCACAAATACAAGCGCCATCAGCGCGGCGCCGACTTTCCATTTCATATCTTCTGATACCCTTTCTCAATCTGTTTTTCTGACAACCATTATTATATCATGGAATCGTTGAAAAGGAAGTCTGACTTTATGAAGAGAAACGAAAGAATCAATGAAGATCCTCCGAATTTTTCCTGCGGTAGAAAACAACGAGCAAAACGGCGGTCATACCCACGACGGCCACAACCAGACCGCCTGCCAGCAGCAATTCAGTGCTGCGCTCCGGCTTATGTTCGGACTCGGGCGCGTCAGGCTGCGCCTGATGCAGCACTGGCATGGCCGTCAACGTTTCGTTCACGGGCAGCGCGGCATTCGTCGGATCGTCCAGACAGATCCAGCAGTCGCGCCAGCCGTAATAATAACCGATATAGCCCCAGCGCAGGCCGTTTTCATCGGTATAGCATTCCGAAAAACCGAATGAATCGGGACCGCCTTCAAACTCCGTGATCGTCCCGCTGCTCTCGCCCGATCCCGGGTAGGTCCAGACGACGATCTCTCCATCCAGATCGCGCAGGCGCTCGTAATCGCCCGCCTGATCGTCAAAGGGCGCGAGCGCGTCGGCGTGCTCCTCACGGAACAGCTCGCTGTCGTACTTGCGGACGATCTCGTCGAGACGCACCCAGCAGGTGCCGTCGTTCTGCTCGACCACGCCCCAATCCGTACCCGTTTCATCGGTATAGGTGAAGCTGATATAGAGCAGCTCCCCGTTCTGGAAAGTCTTTTTTTCCTGTTTGGATTCAGGACTGCGGTATCCGGTCAGCGTTCCGGTTTGTCCGTTGGCATAATATTGATTGCCCAGATAATCGCATTCCTCCCAATGGCTGGTATAAAAGCTGTCGTCCGGTTCAATGATCACGTCGGCGGCGGCCGGAAAGGCCGAGAGCGCGCCAAGCATCAACGCGCAGAAAACAGAAACAAACCGTTTTTTCATTACAGGATCCTCCCATATTGTATGAGCACGCCCAGACCGTATGACAGGGCGTTCAGCAAAAGCGAAAACAGAAACGGATGGCGCAGGGGTGCGCCGCACGAGCGGTAAAGCGCGCCCTCGGCCAGCACAGCGGCCGCTTCGAGCGGCAGCCAGACCGCCGCGCCCGAAACCGCAGGCGCGAGCAGCCAATAAAGATAAACGACCAACGGATTGGTCAGGCAATTGACTAGCACAGCGAGTCCGAGCATATGCCGGGTGCGCAATCCGAGCAGCCAGGCGGCCGGAACTTCAATCGCGAGCGTCAGCGCAAGCGACACAAGCAGCGCATGAATCACCCGCTCCCCTCCCTTCATGCAAGCCGAGCAGAAGCAGAACCAGCGAAAGCAGTGCAACAACTGGCAGCGGCAGAACAGTTCTCACGCCCAGCCAAACCGGCAGATACCCGAGGAACAGCGCGAAGGTGAGCGCGCCGAAGGCAAATGCCCGATGGCCGGGCAGATGACCGGCGAGCGCGCCCAGCGTGACCGGCATGGTCATATTGAAGAGGAATGTGGCGAGAATCGCAGCGGGCGGCCAAGCGGCGCAGGAATAGAGCGCGGCGGCACATGCAAGCGAACACAGGCTGACCCGCTGGGCGCCGAACCGGTCGGCCAGCAGCCCGCCCACCGCCTTGCCGCACACCACAGCGGCGATCAGCAGCGCGGCGCGGAGCATCGTACTTTCCCACGGAAAGCTCTGCGTGAGGCCGGCATAGGAGCGCAGCACGACGACCGCA
>CAMEPU010000101.1 GCA_945932315.1 uncultured Clostridia bacterium | reverse complement strand
CGCAGATAGTCGAAGCCGAACTCGTTGTTGGTGCCGTAGGTGATATCGGCCTCATACATCGCCTTGCGCTGGCTGGGCTCGACGGCGTGGATGACCAGACCGACGGTCAGGCCCAGATAACGGTACACTTTACCCATCCACTCGGAGTCGCGCTTTGCCAGATAGTCGTTGACCGTGACGATGTGCACGCCCTTGCCGGTCAGCGCGTTCAGATAGGCGGGCAGGGTCGCCACCAGCGTCTTGCCCTCGCCGGTGCGCATCTCGGCGATGCGGCCCTGATGCAGGACGATGCCGCCGATGACCTGAACGCGGTAATGGCGCATGCCGAGGACGCGGTCGGACGCTTCGCGCACGGTCGCAAACGCCTCGGGCAGCAGATCGTCCAGCGTCTCGCCGTCCGCATAGCGCTTCTTAAATTCGGCGGTCTTGCCGCGAAGCTGCTCATCGGTCAGCGCGCGGTACTCGTCCTCGAGCGCCATGACCTTGTCCGCGATCGGATCGATCCGCTTGAGCTCACGGCTCGAGTGCGTGCCGAAAATTTTCTCTAAAAACTTCGCCATAGTTGATTGCCTTCCTTAAATATCTTTATATCCGCCGCGCGGCGGTGAAAACGGTTTCTACACAAGATACCATTTCATATTATAGCATAGAAAATGGCAATACAAAACCAAATTTTTTGTGAAGAACGCATTTTATTCGCTGTATCTCTGAAAGTGGCAATTATATGGAAAAAATCTTTACAAAGGGCGCATTTTTGATTATAATAAAACAGATAATGAATCTGAATAAGGAGCAATTTTATGCTGCAGTTTGAAGAATACAAGGTGAAACTGAACAACCTCGCTCCCGTGCTGGAGGAGCTGCGCGGCAACCTGGGCCTCGAGCAGGCGACCCGCGAGGTCGAGGAGCTCGAGATGAAGTCCTCCCAGCCCGGCTTCTGGGACGACCCGGAGGCCTCCCAGAAGATCGTTTCCCGCATGGGCGCGCTCAAGGGCAAGATCGAAAATTACAACAAGATGGTCTCCTCCCACGAGGATCTGCTGACCCTGTGCGAACTGGCGATCGAGGCCGACGACGAATCCATGCTGGAAGAGCTGGAAACCGGCTACGCCGAGCTGGAAGAGAACATCAACAAGGCCAAGCTCGAGACCCTGCTGACCGGTGAATACGATAAGAACAACGCGCTGGTCTCCTTCCACGCGGGCGCGGGCGGCACCGAGGCGCAGGACTGGTGCGAAATGCTGTACCGCATGTACACCCGCTGGGCCGAGCGCCACGGCTTTACCTATAAGATCATGGACTATCAGGACGGCGACGAGGCCGGCCTCAAGTCGGCCGATATCATCATCGAGGGCGAAAACGCCTACGGCTACCTCAAGGGCGAGTCGGGCGTGCACCGCCTCGTGCGCATCTCCCCCTTCGACGCCTCCGGCCGCCGCCACACCTCGTTCTCGGCTGTCGAGGTCATCCCTGATATCCCGGACGATTCGGCCGATTTCGAGATCAAGCCCGATGACTATGAGATGCAGGTCTTCCGCTCCTCGGGCGCGGGCGGCCAGCACATCAACAAGACCTCGTCCGCGGTTCGCCTGATCCACAAGGCCACCGGCATCGTGGTCTCCTGCCAGACCGAGCGAAGCCAGTTCCAGAACAAGGACAACTGTCTGCGCATGCTGCGTTCCAAGCTGGTGGAGATCAAGGAGCGCGAGCACCTCGACAAAATCTCGGACATCAAGGGCGACCAGAAGAAGATCGAATGGGGCAGCCAGATCCGCTCCTACGTCTTCATGCCCTACACGCTGGCCAAGGACACCCGCACCGCGTTTGAGAACACCAACATCAACGCAGTCATGGACGGCGACATCGACGGCTTTATCAACGCCTACCTGACCGCCGCCGCCACCGGCAACTGGGCAAGCAAGGTATAAGCTATTTTATTGAATTGAATCCCCCTTTTCTGCGCATACTGAGCGGAAAAGGGGGATTTTTATGCAGGAAAAATGGAAATATGCGGTGACGGGTGGTCTGGCCGGAGCGGCGAACGGCCTGTTCGGCGCGGGCGGCGGGATGCTCCTTGTTCCCCTGCTCGTGCGCTGGTGCAAGGTCGAGGAACGGCGGGCGTTCGCGACCTCGGTCGCGGTGATCTTTCCGATCTCGGTCGTGTCCGCGGTGGTCTACTGGATGCACGGCGCGATCGACTGGCGCGCCGCGCTCCCCTATCTCGCCGGCGGTCTGGCGGGCGGGCTGATCGCGGGTAAAATTTTCCGGAATGTCAAGCTGGTCTGGATCCGCCGCGCCTTCGGCGTGCTGATCGTCTACGGCGGCGTGCGGGCGGTGCTGCTGCTATGATGGGCTGGCTCTTCCCCGCGCTGGTCGGTCTGGGCACCGGCATTCTGTCCGGCTTCGGCATCGGCGGCGGCTCCCTGCTGATGCTCTATCTCACCCTGCTCGCGGGCGTCGGGCAGCGCGAAGCCGCCGGGATCAACCTGCTCTACTTTCTGGCCTGCGCCCCGGCTGCACTGATCTCGCATATCAAAAATGGGCTGATCGAAAAGCAGGCGGCGCTCTGGTGCGCAGGCGCGGGCGTTCTCTGCGCAGCGGACGCGGCGGTGTTCGCCGCACACATCGACCTCTCCCTGCTGCGTCGCGGCTTCGGCGTGTTGCTGCTCTATATCGGCGTGCGCGAAATTTTTACAAAACGGTGACAGATTCTTCCTTTTCTGGAACGTTCGGTCTTTTTCTGCGTCTAAAAGAGTAAGAACGCAAGGAAAGGACGGATTCAAAATGAAACGGAAAATTCTCGCTCTGCTGCTTATCCTCACGCTCTGCCTTGGTCTGCTGACCGCCTGCGGCGGCAGCGCGTCGTCTGGCACAGACGCCGCCGCGTCCGCACCCACCGCTGAATGCGCATCTCAGGCCATGGAGTCCACGGCAGACGCCGGGTTCGTCGAAAACGGCGCAGGCGGCGCCGACTTTTCGGCTGTCCGCGCCAACGCCAAGCTGATCCTGCGCGCCAACGTCGAGGCCGAGGCCACCGATTTTGAAGCGTCTGACGGCGCAATCCAGCAGCTCACCGCCCAAGCGGGCGGCTACATCGAATCCAGCGCGGTCGGCGGCTCGGTCGGTTACCGCTGGGCGAACTACACCCTGCGCGTCCCCCAGGAAAAGTTCGAAACGTTTCTGAGCCAGGTCGGTGACACCTGCCATGTGACCTATACCAACCGGGAAACGACCGACGTGACCGAGCAGTATTACGACACTGAGGTTCGGCTCGCGACCCAGACCACCAAGCAGGAGCGCCTGCTCGCGCTGCTCGAGAAAGCCGAACAGATGGAGGACATCATCGCGCTCGAGAGCGCGATGGCCGACGTCAACTATGAGATCGAGACGCTGACCGGTTCGCTGCGGCACTACGACAATCTGGTGGGCTTTTCAACGATCTGTCTCAATCTGAGCGAAGTCCGCGACCTGACCGCCGTGCAGGAGACGCCCTCGTTCGGCAGCGAGCTCAAGCAGGCGTTCGTCTCCGGCTCCCGTGGCTTCGTGAACTTCCTGCAGAATCTGCTTCTTCTGCTCGCCGCCTGCTGGCCGTTCCTCATCGTGCTGATCGCCGCAATCATGATCGTGCTGTTCCTCCTGCGCAGGCGGAAGATCGCCCGCAGCAATGCTCTGGACGCGGAGATCAATGACCAATGCAATCAAAATGAGAAGGAAACAAAGTAAATGAGGGCAAAAAACAGCCACCGAAAATTCGGTGGCTGTTTGTCTGTTTACTTGAGAACCGCGCCCTGATCGGCCGAGGTGACCAGACGGGAATACCGTCCGAGCCAGCCGTCCTTGATGTTGGGCTCGCGCGGAACGAACGCCGCGCGGCGTGCGGCCAGCTCCTCGTCGGAGAGGCGCACGTTGATCTTGCTCGCGGGGATGTCGATCTCGATGATATCGCCCTCCTGAATGAGCGCGATCGCGCCGCCGGAAGCGGCCTCAGGCGATACGTGGCCGATGGACGCGCCGCGGGACGCGCCCGAGAATCGGCCGTCGGTGACAAGCGCGACTTCCTTATCAAGCTTCATGCCGGCCAGTGCGGAGGTCGGGTTCAGCATCTCGCGCATGCCGGGGCCACCCTTCGGGCCCTCGTAGCGGATGACGACGACGTCGCCCTTGACGATGCGGCCGTTGTAGATCGCGTCGATCGCGTCCTCCTCGGAATCGAACACGCGCGCCGGACCCGAATGAACCATCATCTCGGGCGCGACGGCGGAGCGCTTGACGACGCAGCCGTTCTCGGCGATGTTGCCCCACAGAACGGCGATGCCGCCGGTCTCGGAGTACGGATTCTCGATCGGACGGACGACCTCGGGATTCTTGTTGACAACGCCCTGCAGGTTCTCGCCGACCGTCTTGCCGGTCGCGGTGATCAAGCTCAGGTCGAGCAGATCGCGCTTGGTCAGCTCGTGCATGATCGCCGGAACGCCGCCCGCCGCATAGAGCTGCTCGATATGGTGCGGGCCAGCCGGAGCCAGATGGCACAGATTGGGCACCTTGGCCGAGATCTCGTTCAGCATCTCGAGTTCGAGCGGTACGCCCGCCTCGTTGGCGATCGCCAGCAGGTGGAGCACCGAGTTGGTCGAGCAGCCGATGGCCATCTCACAGGTCAGCGCGTTGCGGAAGGCCTGCGGGGTCAGGATGTCGCGCGGCTTGATGTCCTTCTCGACGAGCTCCATGATCTTCATACCGGCGTGCTTGGCCAGATGGATGCGGGCCGAGGTGACGGCAGGGGTGGTGCCGTTGCCCGGCAGCGCCATGCCGATGGCCTCAGACAGGCAGTTCATGGAGTTCGCGGTGTACATACCGGCGCACGAGCCGCAGCCCGGGCAGGAGTTGCACTCGGCGTCGTACAGGGTGGCGTCGTCGATGATGCCCGCCTTATACGCGCCGACCGCCTCGAAGGTCTTGGACAGCGAAACCTCGTTGCCGCCGAAATGGCCGGCGAGCATCGGGCCGCCCGATACCAGAATCGAGGGGATGTTCAGGCGTGCCGCAGCCATCAGCATGCCGGGCACGATCTTGTCACAGTTCGGGATCAGCACCAGACCGTCGAGTTGGTGCGCCTGCGCCAGCGTCTCGACCGAGTCCGCGATCAGCTCGCGGGAAGCGAGCGAATACTTCATGCCGATGTGGCCCATGGCGATGCCGTCGCAGACGCCGATGGCCGGGACGAGGACAGGCGTACCGCCCGCCATGGAAACGCCGGTTTTAACAGCGGCGGCGATCTTATCGAGGTTGATATGGCCGGGGATAATCTCGCTGTACGCGGAGACAACGCCGATGATCGGGCGGTTCATCTCCTCATCGGTCATACCGCAGGCGCGCAGCAGCGAACGGTTCGGCATGCGCTCCGGGCCCTTTGTGATGTTGTCACTTCTTCTGGGCATAGGGATTCCCTCCTTTGGATTGGATATGAGACAGGGGCAGGCGGAGATCCCGCTCTGCCCCCGTTTGTTGGGTCTATGTTATTTCAGTTCGATGCCTCTGTCCTTGCAGAGCGCCTCAAAACTGCGATCCCACAGGGCCTCTCCCTCCTTGGAGAAGAAGCAGCCCGGGATGCCGCCCTCATGATCGCGGTGATGCGCGACGCACTCACAGCACTTGCCGTGGCGCGGACAGTCCACCGTGCAGGGGCAGGTTTCGCGTTGGGTGCAGCCAGTCATACGAAATCTCCTGATTCGACCTGAAATTACTTCTTCAGCCAGCTCATCATGGAGCGCAGCTTCTTGCCGGTCGCCTCGAGCTCGGTGTCGGCCTCTAGCGCACGGGTTGCCAGGAAGCGGGCACGGCCGCCGGCGCGGTTCTCCTGAATCCACTCGGAAGCGAAGGTGCCGTCCTGGATCTCGCGCAGGATCTTCTTCATCTCCTTGCGGGTCTCCTCGGTGATGATGCGCTTGCCGGTGCGGTAGTCGCCGTACTCCGCGGTGTTGGAGATGGAGTAACGCATCTTGGAGAAGCCGCCCTCGTTGATGAGGT
>CAMEPU010000100.1 GCA_945932315.1 uncultured Clostridia bacterium | reverse complement strand
TCACGCCGGGTGAGGAAAACCCAGAGCGCGGTGTCCCACACGCTGCTCCTGCGGAAGCTCTCGGACGAGGTCGTCCGCGTCGTGCGCGACGGCGGGCTGACCGAGCGGCACGCGCGCGCCCTGCTGCGCCTGCCCGATGACGAGCAGCGGGTTGAGGCCGCCAAATACATGATCGCGGAGCAGCTCAACGTCAGCCGCGCCGAGCAGTACATCGACAGCCTGCTCGAGGCGCCCGTTGAGCCCGAGCCCGCGCCGCTCCCGGCGCCCTCGCGCCCCACGCCAATCGTGCACCGCATGGTGCGCGACGTGCGGTTCTTCCTGAACACGCTGGACCGCGCCGTCGGCGTGATGCAGGACAGCGGGGTCGGCGCTAAGGTCGAGCGCGAGGAGCGCGACGACGGCCTGCTCGTACGCATTCTGATTCCGAATGCGCGCGCATGAGAAGTATATATAATAAGGTATCAGACAAGACATTTCGGGAGCGCTTCGGCGCTCCTGTTTTGTTTCACGTGAAACAGGGAGGAAAGACGTTTCACGTGAAACAATCCCGCCCCGAATGTTCCACGTGAAACATCGGAAAGCCTCCGCAGTACGACAGATTTTGACCGAATGAAAAATCACGGACAGATGGTCTGGAAGGGGGGCGGCGAGCCCCCGCTTCCGGAATTCAATCAGGGGATTTTCAAGCTGTTAAAGCTTTAAAAATCCTGAAACTCTTGTGATCAAAAATTTTTTTGGATCACAAGAGTTTCACGTGAAACACTCGAAAATTTGATGCCTGCGCAGTTGATAATTCCGCATAAAATGGTATAATAATAACACACTACTTGAAAGACCCGGAGGTGGCAGCGCATGGCAAGAATCGTGGCGCTCATCAATCAAAAGGGCGGCGTGGGCAAGACGACCACGGCGGTCAACCTGGCATACGCCCTGGTCGAGCGCGGCAAACGGGTGCTGCTGTGCGACTTCGATCCGCAGGGCAATGCGACGTCAGGCGTCGGCGTCGACCAGCGGTCGCTCGAGACGTCAATTTACGACCTGATTATCGCGGACGAGCCCGATCCCAAAGCCGCGGTCATCCACACCAAATGGATGGATCTGCTCGGTTCGAACACCGATCTTTCGGGCGCGGAGATCGACCTCATCGGTCTGCCCACGCGCGAATACCGCCTGAAGCGGGTGCTCGATCCGCTGCGGAGCGAATACGACTTCATCATCATTGACTGCCCGCCTTCGCTCGGCATTCTGACGCTCGAATGCCTGTGCGCGGCCGATTCCTTCCTCGTGCCCCTGCAGACCGAGTATTACGCGCTCGAGGGCCTGAGCCAGCTCATGGCCACCGTGCGCACGGTGCAGAAGCGCCTCAACCGGAGCATCCGCATCGAGGGCATCCTGCTCACCATGTACGACGGCCGCACCAATCTGGCGGCGCAGGTGGTTGAGGAGGTCAAAAAGCACTTCGGCGACCGGGTTTACCGCACGGCGATCCCGCGCAACGTCCGCCTGTCCGAGGCGCCCAGCCACGGCATGCCCATCACGGCTTACGACAAGCTGTGCCGGGGCGCGCAGGCGTACAGCGCGGTGGCCGACGAATTTTTGGAAAAGAACGGGGGTAAGTAAATGGCCAAATCAGCAAAGGGTGGTCTGGGCCGCGGCTTCGGCGCGCTGCTGGGCGATTCGCTCGGCGAGGACGAGGAGCTGGACGGCGTTTCCACCCTTCCCATGACACTTATTGAACCCAACGCAGATCAGCCCCGCCGCCAGTTCGACCCCGAGCTGCTGCGCGAGCTGACCGAGTCGATCGCCATGCACGGCGTGATCTCGCCGATCACCGTCCGCCGCATGGACAACGGCTATTATCAGATCATCGCGGGCGAACGCCGCTGGCGCGCCGCGCGGTCAGCTGGACTGACCGAGATTCCGGCCATGGTCATCGAGGCCGACGACAGCGAGGTCATGCAGATGGCGCTGATCGAGAACCTGCAGCGCGCTGACCTCAGTCCGATCGAGGAAGCCGAGGGCTACGACAGCCTGATGCGCGAGCACGGGCTGACGCAGGAGCAGGTGGCCGAGCGCGTCGGCAAGTCCCGCCCGGCGGTCGCGAATGCCCTGCGTCTGCTGCAGCTGCCCGAGGAGGCGCGCGAAATGGTCGCCTCCGGCGCATTGTCAGCCGGTCACGCCCGCGCTGTGCTCGCCATCAAGGACAGCGAAAAGCAGCGCGAGGCGCTCGAAAAGATGTCCAAAATGTCGGTGCGGCAGGCAGAACGCTTCGCTAAGGCCTGCAACCGCCCGCCCAAGGAGCCGGTCAAGCCGGCGTTCGAGGTCGATTACATGGCCGAGGTCGAGTCCAAGCTGGAGGCAGCGCTTGGCCGTAAGGTCACGATCACCCAGGGCAAGACGAGCGGCTCGGTCGCGCTCGAATACTACGGGGCGGACGACCTCGAGCGGCTGATCGCGGCACTCGAGAAGCTCACCGTTTAATTGCATAAGGAGGACCCGTATGTCCGAAGAAAAAAAGACGACTGAGACCGAAGAGCCCCAGGAAAAACACCAGGAGTCCAAACGGTATCTGATTTTCTACGTCATTGCGCTGTTCTCGGTTGCGCTCGTGCTGATCCTGCTGAGCTATCTGACCCAGGTCAAGGCTGATAAAGAGTTGGCCAATATGGGCGTACAGCTGCAGGAGCAGACCACGGCCGTCGAAGGCGCGCAGGCGCGCATGGAGGTGCTCCAGAAAACGGTCGAGGAGCAGAGCAGCATGCTGGAAGAGCTGCAGGCGCAGCTCGACGAGCAAAAGGCCCGCACCGACGAATACCGGGAGAAATACAAGGCGCTCGCAACGCTGCTCGAAGCACAGGAGCTGGAAAAACAGGGAAAGCTCAAGGAAGCCAAGGAAATGGCCGCCAGTCTTGATGCACGCTACGGCGCCGACCGGCTGGACGGCATGGGGGAGGACGATCTGCTCACACCCGAGCAGGCGGCGATCTACTGGAGTCTGAACGTGCTCGACGTGCCGGAGGAACCGGCTGTTGAAAATCCGCAATAAACCACCGAAAAAACTACGAAAAAGGGGTAAAAATATGCTTGATATTAAATTTTTGAGAGAGAATCCGGACGTTGTCCGCGAGAACATCCGCAAGAAGTTCCAGGACAGCAAGCTGCCGCTGGTCGACGAGGTCATCGAGCTCGACCGCAAGCTGCGCGAAGCCATCCTTGAGGCCGATGGCCTGCGTGCCAACCGCAAGACCCTGTCCAAGCAGGTCGGCGCGCTGATGGGCCAGGCCAAGAAGGACCCCTCCAAGCTGGAGGAGGCCGAGAAGGTCAAGGCCGAGGTCGCCGCGCAGGCTGACCGCCTGAAGGAACTCGAGGCGCTCGAGGACGAGCTGCGCGAGAAGGTCACCCGCATCATGATGACCATTCCGCAGATCATCGACCCGTCTGTTCCGATTGGCCCGGACGACAGCGCCAATGTCGAGGTCGCCCGCTTCGGCGATCCGGTCGTTCCCGACTATGAGATTCCCTACCACACCCAGATCATGGAGTCCTTTAACGGCATCGATCTCGATTCCGCGGGCCGCGTCGCCGGCAACGGCTTCTATTACCTGATGGGCGACATCGCCCGTCTGCACGAGGCCGTCATCGCTTACGCGCGCGATTTCATGATCGGCAAGGGCTTTACCTACTGCATCCCGCCCTTTATGATCCGCGGCAACGTCGTCACCGGCGTCATGTCCTTCGCCGAGATGGACGCCATGATGTACAAGATCGAGGGCGAGGACCTCTACCTGATCGGCACCTCCGAGCACTCGATGATCGGTAAGTTCATTGACCAGATCGTGCCCGAGGCCGAGCTGCCCTACACGCTGACCTCCTACAGCCCCTGCTTCCGCAAGGAGAAGGGCGCGCACGGCATCGAGGAGCGCGGCGTTTACCGCATCCACCAGTTCGAGAAGCAGGAGATGGTCGTTGTCTGCCGTCCCGAGGAGAGCATGGACTGGTACGAGAAGATGTGGCGCTACTCGGTCGAGCTGTTCCGTTCGATGGAGATCCCGGTTCGCCAGCTCGAGTGCTGCTCGGGCGACCTGGCCGACCTGAAGGTCAAGTCCTGCGACATTGAGGCCTGGAGCCCCCGTCAGCAGAAGTACTTCGAGGTCTGCTCGTGCTCCAACCTGGGCGACGCCCAGGCCCGCCGCCTGAAGATCCGCGTCCGCGGCGAGGACGGCAAGCTGTATCTGGCGCACACCCTGAACAACACGGTTGTCGCGCCTCCGCGCATGCTGATCGCCTTCCTGGAGAACCACCTGCAGGCCGACGGCACCGTCACCATCCCCGAGGTGCTGCGTCCTTACATGGGCGGCACCGAGGTGCTCGTTCCCAAGAAGTAAGGAAATTGATGCAAAAACCAAAAGCCCGCTTTGCGGGCTTTTGCAGCTTGTCGAAAAAGTGTTTTCGACAAGCTGCGTCCGGATTTTCAAACTTCAAAAAGTTTAAAAATCCGATGATTGAATCCCGGAAGCGGGGGCTCGCCGCCCCCCTTCCAGACCATCCCCCTGTCCGCCATTTTTCATTTGGTGCAAAAATACGGTTCTTTGACAGCCTAACCAAAAGCCCGCTTTGCGGGCTTTTGTTCTGTTTGGAAGCACAAAAAACTATACAATTTGTAGTAAATAAGAACAAATTGACATTTTGTATATTGTTGATGCATCACGTATGGAAGTGCCCATAAAATGACAAAAAAAAGCTCAAATTTTCTACAAGTTAAACTCAAGAAGTGCTTGCATTTGGCAGGCAATCATTTTAATATAATATTAGATTCCTGCGCACGGTTCAATGAGAGAGGGGCCGTGCGGAAGTAGGAAATCGTGGTCTTTGTTATGTTTTTTCGCGACATACAAATTTAAAAGGCTGGAGGAAACAGAAACATGAACTTTAATCTGACCAAGGAGCAAGAGCTGGTTCGTAAGAACCTGCGCGCGTTCACCGAGGCAGAGGTCAAGCCGATCGCTGCTGAGACTGACCGCACTTCCACCTATCCCGCAAACACCATTGATCAGCTGTTCCGTTACGGCGTCATGGGCATGGTCGTTCCGAAGGAGTACGGCGGCGCGGGCGCGGACGACGTTTCCGCTGCGATCGCCATCGAGGAGCTGTCCAAGGCTTGCGCTTCCACCGGTGACATCGTTGCCACCCACAACGGTCTGTGCTGCGGCCCGATCATCGCGTTCGGCACCCCCGAGCAGAAGGCCAAGTACCTGCCGATGCTGACCACCGGCCGCAAGGTCGGCGCGTTCGCTCTGACCGAGCCCAACGCCGGTTCCGATGCCTCCAAGGGCACCACCACCTGCGAGGATGCGGGCGATCATTGGGTCATGAACGGTTCCAAGATCTTCATCACCAACGGCTACGTTGCCGATATCTTCGTTGTTTTCGCGATGACCGATCCCTCCCAGGGCACCCGTGGCATCTCTGCGTTCATCGTAGAGAAGGACTTCCCGGGCTTCTCTGTCGGCCGTCATGAGGAGAAGATGGGCCTGCACGGCTCTCCCACCGCCGAGATCATCTTCGAGGACTGCATCATCCCGAAGGAGAACCTGCTGGGTCAGCTCGGCAAGGGCTTCAAGATCGCGATGCATACCCTGGACGGCGGCCGTATCGGCATCGCTGCGCAGGCGCTGGGCATTGCTGAGGGCGCTATGGCTGAGGCTGTTGAGTACACCAAGGGCCGTGTACAATTCGGCAAGCCGATCTCCAAGTTCCAGAACACCCAGTTCCGTTTCGCTGACATGGAAGTTGAGTGCAACGCTGCCCGTCTGCTGACCTACAACGCAGCTGCCAACAAGACCGAGGGCAAGCCCTACAACAAGGAAGCTGCAATGGCCAAGCTGTTCGCTTCTGAGTCCTGCATGAAGATCACCACGCAGGTCGTTCAGATGTTCGGCGGCTACGGCTACACCAAGGATTATCCGGTAGAGCGCATGATGCGCGACGCCAAGATCACCGAGCTGTACGAGGGCACTTCCGAGGTTCAGCGTATGGTTATTTCCGGCCACGTACTGGGCAAGT